>CAZMSP010000078.1:0-9477 GCA_964568985.1 uncultured Pirellulales bacterium | reverse complement strand
TCTTGTCATAGCGGATATTTCTCTGGAAAATTTTACCGGAAATACTAAGCTCCGGAGCGAGAAGAGTTCCTTTTGCAGCTATTGAGCTTTGGTCAAATTCTTCGGAATCTCTTAGTTCTCTCGTTTCATGAATCAGCTTATCGGTGCCGCTGCCGACGGCTGACGTCATAACTGCCTGCCCGCTGTTCAATATTTCCTCTTCAATCTTCGCCATTAGCTGGTCGGTGTCGATCCTCTGCATTGTATCATTGACGACTCTGCCGGTTGCCACAACGTATCTGCTGCCGTCTTCCTTTTTAAGGGAACCTGAAGCGATCAGAGACTGCACCAATGAGCTTGCTGCCTGGTCGAAGTCCCTGTAATCGAGAGCCATAACGGGCTTACCCTCATCGTGCTGGAGATCGATATTGGTCGTTTTTTCTTCACAGCCAATCACCAAAATACTAAATAAACTAACTAAGGTAATGATTTGTATCGTTTTTGCTTTCATAATTTACTCCCACTTTCTCGTATCCATTCTGAAATCTACCGCATTTGTTCTTGGCGCAACAACCTTAAAACTAAATGGTGATTTTCCCATCGCCGATGTCCGCAGCCACACACTCGTCTTTGTTTCAATAACCAACCCATTGCTGTCGAGCCATTCGACCCTGTACCTGAACCGCTTGGTATCATACGACCTGTTGTGTCCGTTAACATGCAGCTCCAGAAAACCCGCATCATTTCTTCTCAGGATAGCTTCATCTATTTCAATACCTTCTCCTATCAGAGCGCTGAACGCCTTGGCGACCGGGCGGGTAACGATGTTATCGACGATGTTGTCGCTTTTAATTCCTTCCCTTACCTTGATTCTTGGTTCACGCTCTTCTCCGCAGCCGATAGCCAGGAACACAACAGAAACATAAAATAATATTAACCTTTTCATAGTCTTTCTCCGTTAATCAAAATTTTAATTTTCAATATGTCACAACATCATAAATTACCGCTGCTTCTTTAAATGGTATTTTAACATAGACCATTGCATTTTTACAAGGAGGAATTTGAATTTGGATTGGCATCCCACCTGGTGGAGCTATAGTGATAGTCCTGTCGTCCGGGATACTGAGCCTGGCCACTTGAAAATCCTTTGGCAGCGTCGTCCAAATCCTGACATCCGCTGCAGTTGTAGCGAAGGAATACGCAGCCATCCCGATAGATGCTACCATTGATGCGGTGCTACCCTCTTGTTGCAGAGCATACTGAGCTACCGCTTTTACTGTTGCTGATATTATTGCCCTTATCAAAATCGCCTGAAAGTCCTTGCTGAATTCTGTTTGGATGACCCTGTCCATATCTGCAATCTGCTGTGTTGGGTAGGTATTGTTGGCGGTTTTAATTGCTAAATATGGATATGCTTGTTCTTGAAAAACTAATTTCGGTAGTGCTATACCCACGTACCTAACTGCGCTGGTCACAATAAACAGGGGCAAATCTACCCTGAATTCTTCTTTGACCGGCCCCAGACCGTTTTCGAATATCACCCATACGGTATTGTTTAGCTGCTCCTTGCCGTCTAAGATTCTTTCGGTAACGGCGAAATCTTCAGCTATATAGTCATTACCCGGCACCATACCGTGGGATTCTTTTAACAAATCAACCGCTTTAGTATGGTCACCGACAAGGTTAAAATAAATCCCGGCTATGTAGGTTGTAAAAGGATTAACAAAATCCGGATAAGCCCTGAACTCGTATATAGATGGATATTGTTGGGATATGATGGATTTTACTTGGGGATTCTCAACGCTTTGTTGGACGGGTGCTTGGCTTTGTTGCTCTTGCTGTGCTATTTCATCTTTGATTTTAGCTATCTCTTTGGCGTATTTTTCTTTTGCTCGCCTTTGCCTGTCCAAGGCCCGGTTAAACTCTACTCTGGCAAGCTCATTCTTGCCCAGCTTCATAAAGTTTAATGCCTTGTAAGTATTGACCATTATTCCGTCATATTCTTCTCCTGCGTAGGGATTGACATTCTCATTAACAACTGTAGCGGCAACTGCCCCAGCCGTTTCATCTTGGAAGTCGTAATAGTTTAGAAACTCTTCTGATTTATCGAGATATTCGTTACTTTGTTCGTGATTACCTATTAACCTTTCTACAGAGCCGACTTGTAACGCCCACAGCAAATCTTCTCTTCTTGGGTTCTTGCCTTTGCTCATTTTTGATTGAGCGAATTCTATTGATTCTTGATATTCACCATTTCTGAAATGTCCGTTAAAGACCGTCAGCTGGTCTTTGGGCGCATTGCAGCCGGCAAAAATAAATAATAATAGAAGAAAATACCTGCTGAATGATAATCCTCGCTTCATAGATCTCTCCACACTTCGTTACTTTAGTGCACTTTAGCTCACTTTAGGCACTTTAGCTCACTTAAAAAGTATATTACCCCGACATCTTAACAAATTAAAGACGATTTGTACAACATGGAAATTGCGTATTTTTTAAGTTTTTTTGACGTTGTTTTTCGCATTTACCAAATCGCAAATCGAAAATCACATATTCCCCGCCATTTGCAGTATCCTGCCCGGCTCTTCCGGCTCCCCCGTTCTGGCTGAAAGATAGGCCGATTCTATCACTGCCATATTTTTTAGGTTCTCTTTACCGCTGCTGCAGAGTTTATTTTCATCAGGTGACAGTATACTTAGTGCGAAGTTATTCAGCAGTTTCTCCATCCGGCCAGACTCATCGTCATCGTATGTGAATGCTTCCTCCTTGTCCGGCGGCTTGTCCCCCGTAGCTTCAGCGAAGGCGGAAGCCTTGGCGAAGACGGAATTTTGCTCAGCGCCTTGACCTGCAGTTAGTTTCTTATCGCTGACCGTCACAATTTTATCTTTACCATAGACCCTCAAAAATTCCTCCCTCGGCCCAACCCCTTCACGCTGGAACGCTATTAGATTGCCAATCAGAGTATCGCTGAATTTCATCGTCACAACCGCCGTATCCTCCACTAAATAGAGCCGCTGCTGTTTATCCTGCGCCTGGTTCGTGTTTAGCGAGTAAATTTGCTGGGGAACGCCGAAGTTCAGGATGATTTGGTCGATTACCTCATAGCAGTCGTGAAGCAGCACTCCGCCGCCGGCCAGTTTCGGGTCTGTCCGCCACTTGTCTTTGGGTTGTTCGCTGAAGCGGCAAAAGGCCGTTATCAGAAAGACCTGCTCGATTCTGCCATCCCGCAAAAAATCGCCGAAGCCGAGATAGCTCTGACCGAAACGCCTGAGATTGGCAATGGCGAATTGTATATTCTCCTGCTCGGCAAGGGCCGCAAATTCCGCCGCCTTCTCAAAATTCCTCGCCACCGGCGTCAGCTTGAGAATATTGAACTTCTTTTTCATCCCCATACGGATATATTCGTCACAGCTATGCGTACCAGCAGCAACAAATAGGCAGTCAAGCTGGTTCTGGGTTATCAATTGCCGGTAATCGTCATAGAAATCGCATTTATATTGTTCTGCGATTTTTTCAACAAGGTTTGTATCTTTGTCGGCAACAGCCGCAATCTCGAAATGCTCAATCTTGGAAGCTACCTTGAGCAGAAACTGCCCCCTGTCATCTAATCCCAGCACCGCTGTCTTTAATCTTCCTTGACCCATGCCCTAATTTTACCTGCTTTTGCAAAAAAAGAAACATGTATTCTCGGCGTGTAACCTGTGATTTGTCAAATCGGCAATCGCAAATCAGAAATTACTGTCTCCTGTTTTCTGTCTCCTGTCTCCTGAGATTAAAACCCTCCGCCGGTGAAAAAATTAAAAGGCCTAAGCTTTTCCTTAGTTTTTAGTTTTTTTGCTGTTCCATACCCCCAACTGTTTTTCTTTTGCCTGCTTCTCTAAATAATCGAACTGTTTCATAAACTGGAACGGCTCATATATATAATTATAAGCATACCCCTCTTCGATGAGTTTAGCATTGACTAAAGTGCCATCTTCCAAAAAGACATATCTTAGGAGTCTATTGTATTTATCTCTGTTTGACTGCATTGGGTCTGGGATTAAATAGACCGGCTGATTTTCCAAGAGCTTCTTAGTATATTGGGCAGCTTCGGGGCCGAAATAATCATCCTGTGTATTACGAGGGCCTGCTATCTCAGGAGTATCCACCCCGACCATCCTTACAGTTTCAATTTTTCCTCCAATATCGACCTTGATTGTGTCTCCGTCAATTACTTCCACGACGCGGTAAGTAGGCGGGGCTTCTTTTTTAACAGACGATGGCTCGTGTGACAGAATTTTGATTTGACTTGGGTCTTTGAGGATAATCTCTGGCCGGCCTTTATAAGACTTTATCAAGCCGGTGATTTCCACAGTTTCTCCTTCGTATTGTTTTGGATTGGGAAATTTATGTACGTCTGAACCAAAAATTACAGCACCAAACGGACAGGTTTTGTAATCGGGACAGAAATTTAGAAATGTAGTTTCTTTTGGGTTGTTAACATGATCTACTCTACCCACCACACAAGCATATTCTCCAATGTGATTCGGAGCTTCGGTATAATCGATGCGTATGGCGGCTTGTTGCAGCGGTTCGGTTTGTTTCGGCAGTTGTTGCGGCGCCGACCTTTTTGTCCACCTCGGCGAGCCTCCGGCGAGACGGGACAGCCAGATTGAGGCGGCAATTAAAGACGCTGCGACGATAATAGTCAGGGGTACTTTGTTTTTCTCGAAAAAATCTTTCATACAATAAACATCAAAAGGCAAAATGTGGCTGTGGCGGTGAAAAAATATACGTCCACTATTATTCTCCGGCAAGTGTAACTAATTTAACTGCAATGACGATAACTGACGCAAGAGCAAGAAATGCCAATCCACGGAGAAATAAATCCTCTACTAAAGATAGATGATTGGATTTTTTTAGAAGCGATTTTTCATTCCATTTTGTTTGTGTAACCATTAAGACTATTTGTTCTTGGATAGATATTTTGTTATTCTTTATAGAGTCAATGAATGTATCTGCACATGGGCGTGTAAAACCGACAATTCGCCTTGTTTTGACTGCATAATAGATTGCAATAAATAAATGAATTACCGCTAACAAATATGATAATCCAGCAGTTATCGCCCATTTCAGAGGAATCGCCTCTTTATTGCCAAGCAATACTGGCAACACAGATACAATACCAGTTATAATTCCTATATTTGACGCAAATGTAGAAGCCTTACCATCGAGAATTTCTTTTCGTTCTATTTCAGCATCTTGCATTCGCTCGGCCATAGATTGTATCTGTTTGCAGGACGTTTGGTCCTCTTTAGATAGTGATTCTCGTATCTCTTTTTCAATTAAGTTCAGCTCTGTATTTTCTCCTGTGGTTTTATATTTTTTATCGATTTCTTTACGGGTAACATATAGTTCATATGGGGGCCAGAGCAAAAATATAAGCTGCTTAAGTTTCATACTCTTTTCCTTCAAGATTGTCATAAAAAATCATTAAATCGCATAATGTTTCAGCAATCGGTAATCCTCCTGGTTTCTGAAGCCATCCCCACTCACCGTTTGGATTAATTTCAAGAAACACAAATCCATCGTTGCATTCAACAATATCTATCGCCCCAAACAAAAGTTTATTATTTGCTACAAAGGCACGGCAAAGGTATTGAATTTCCTTGTTTAGATCACAGGGAACAAACCTCAGGCCGTTCTTCTGAGTTCTCCAATCCAAAACTTTTTGAGAAGGATCTTCAAATTCAACCCTAACAGGTATCACTGTTTCTCCAATAACCGTAACCCGATAATCAATTTTAGGAACCATTGACTCTTGAAAAATGCATGGACTGAGTCGAATTTGATCGTCATCGGTTTCTGTGATGTCTTCGATTTCATTCGTAAATATAAAGAAATCTTTATCCTTTTCTTCTATAAGTGGCGAATATAATGCTTTAACCACTATTTTCCTGTGTGACATTTTAAGATATGTTCTTATTTTTTCGGGATCATTTGAAATAAAAGTTTTTGGGATTTTAAATCCAGTTTTTGAAGCGCAAAATAGTTGGCGAACTTTACTTTCCATAGCATCATTAGCCTGTGGATGATTTATCCAAGTGACTTTGGTAAGAAGTTGTAATGCCTCTAGCCACGAGTACCATTGGTCATTAATAAATCGCTGGGTTGCTAAAGATGGCCTATTTTCTACAGATATATCATCATATGGTTTTCCAGGTCGACGATTCCAAATAACATGTACATTATCGCTAAGATCATAAAGTTTTCCTCGCTTTGACAATGAGATATATAAATCTGGAAGACTTATCGTTGCTTGTTCAGAAGGAAGATCTTCAGTGTTAATACGTAAAAAAGGATAATTTCTTTTTGTCAGTTCCTTAACAACAAAATCTACACTAATATCCCATTTATTTGATAAGATTAAAATCATTTTGTTTTACTGTTATTGCCACATCCTACGGTCCTTATTGTCGTCTCCTTTTTCGATATCGCACTTTTTGGTTTTTGGTCCATTTTCACCTGCCGTTTCTATCGCGGGTGGTTGGTGATCCGCGCCCAACCAACGGACAAGGTCCGTCGTTTCATCATAAAAATAATCATCTTTGGTTTTTGTTCGACCGGGAGAAATACATGGTTTAGCAAAACGAAACAGAAAAGGTGTTGTTAGATGTGGCAGTTTGGAAGAAGTATTTGTGAGATTCATTTTAACTCCTGTTATTTATGTTGAATTATACTTTCCGGCTTTTCATATTTGGATAAATTGTAACCTTAAGAAGTAGAAAAGGCAAATATCGTTTAAGTTTTACCTGTCCATTTGTATAGTGAGCTTGTCGAATCTACTATCAAAATTCAAAAAATAACTCTCTGGGTCCTCCTATTCTCCCATCCACTCTTCACTCTTCACGCTTCACTGGCTGTTTACTCAAGTTCCACCTGCGTGTATTTCATATCAGTGCCGCTCATAACACGGATATTGTCGGGCGTCATTTTTATTACCACATACTCCGGCGCCGCCGGGTCATCGATATGCTCCTTCAAGGCCGGCACGGCCTTGAGCAGCCAGAGCTTTTCGGCGTTGTCGTTGCTGATGGTACAAGCCCCTGCGATACGGATATGTTTGCCGGTAGAATCGCAGAAACAATACTCGGCATAAGGCACTTTTCCAAGCTGGGCGACTTTGTCGGAGGAAGCGAATGTTGCGCACAGAAACTCGTTATCTTTCCATGCGAAGCCGCCCATCGGCCTGACGCCGACCTTTCGCCCGTCGCTTGTGGCCAAAAACCCCCATCCAACCTGTTTTATGAATTGTTTTAATTCTTCGAGGTTCATATAAGTTCTCCTTTCCGCCGCAGGCGGATAAATTCTGTAACGTGGATTGACATAAGTATACGTCGGAAGGGGAAATAAGGCAAAAAAATGTTTCGAACATTTGATTTTTGTAATTTGGACTTGTCCGCCGAAGTTTTGAAGTCTTGACGAAGGCGGATTTGCTTAGGATTTCGTGACCTATCCTGAGCCTGTTTTACACTGAGCTACGTCGAAGTGTCGAAGGGTCATCTGCCTTCTGCCTGCCCTCCATAGCTCAAAGAGCGTCGGAGGGTCTCCCGTCTTCTGCCTGCCCTCCATAGCTCAAAGAGCGTCGGAGGGTCTCTCGTCTCCTGTCTACTGCATTCTGTCTCCTATTTAACCAATTCACCAAGCACTAATTAACTAATTTTTTTATTGACTTCTGGCTGGCATTATGGTATAATCCCCCAAATTTTATTATTGGAGCATATTCTTAACGTCTCTCAGGAATATCCTCTTAACAAACAATACGGGAGACAGGTTTTATGGCCGATTAGTATAAGGCCGAAGGAGCACTTTAGTGAGTACAGGTACAGTAAAATGGTTTAATGGGCAAAAAGGTTTTGGATTTATCACTCCCGATGATGGTGGTGAAGATTTGTTCGTTCATCACTCGGAAATCAAAACGACCGGCTACGCCAATCTTAATGAAGGCCAGAAGGTCGAGTTCGAGGTCGGGCAGGGCAAAAAAGGCCCGTGTGCGACAAACGTAATCCCTTCTTAATCCAAAGCAAAATTCCGGAAAAACCAACGGGCTCCGCCTCAAGGCGGAGCCCGTCTCATTTCGATATATCCCCCCTCAATCTTTCAGCAGTATTGGTTGTTAGTACCGGCCTCTGCCACCGCTTCTACCAGAACGGTCTCGTCCTCCACCTCCACCTCCACCTCCACGGCCACGGTCACGGCCGCCACCACCACCAAAACCTCCCCGTCTTCCACCACCACCTCCACCACGACGCTCAACCTTCGGGCGGGCTTCGTTGACATTCAAAGCACGTCCCTTCAACTCCTTGCCGTTCATCTCTTCAATGGCTTTTTCTGCTTCAGCTTTAGAGGGCATTTCCACGAATCCGAATCCTCTTGACTCGCCGCTGAACCTGTCCGTTATTATGCGGACCTCTGTTACCTGCCCAAACCCCTCAAAAGCCTGACGAACCTCATCCTCGGTTGCCTCGTTCGGCAAATTTCCTACATAAATATTCATTTTATTTCCTTTTTCTAAAGAGAACTCTTGCCGGTACTACTGACGTTCAATAGCTACCTGCTGCTATATTATACGCCCGCCTCGAAAGTGTCAAGCAAAAATTAACCATAGATTACGCTGTAAAAATATAGCCGCGAAAAGGCCCGGTTTAGACTCAAGACCCCCGACCAAAGACTCAAGACTAAAGATTGATTTGGCCACGAAGACACTAATACGAGAAGAAAATAATCATTATTTACTTAAAAAGGGGATGGCTCAAAAAAACGTCTTTAACGCCTAATCTTCTACCTCCGCGCCCAAAGTGCCGTTATAATTATTTTTATTTATTTTTATTGACGTCCGGCTGGTTCCCGTGGTATAATACTTGCAAGTCGGGTTTATTCTCACGCCTCTCAGGAATATTCTCCTCAAAAACAATGCGAGAGGCAGATTTTATGGCCATTTAAAGGCCAAAGGAGCACTATTGTGAGTATAGGTACAGTAAAATGGTTTAATAGGACAAAAGGTTTTGGATTTATCAGCCCCGATGGTGGCGGCGAAGATTTGTTCGTCCACCACTCGGAAATCAAGACGACCGGCTATGCCAATCTTGATGAGGGCCAGAAGGTCGAGTTCGAGGTCGGAGAGGGCAGAAAAGGCCCGTGTGCGACCAACGTAATCCCCGGCTAATCCAGAGCAATAGCTTAAAAAACCAACGGGCTCCGCACAATGCGGAGCCCGTTTCATTTTAACTTTTACACCAATCAACTAATTCTCCATTCTCCGTCTTCTGTATTCTGTCTCCGGCGTAAGGCGTCCTGCGGACTGACCTCTGCAATTTCAACCAAAAACGCAGGCGGGTTTAGTTTTGAGTTCTGCCTGTACCTGTGTTTGCCTTGCCACAGGTGGCACAGGCACAGGTAAGTCTTGAGTTTTGAGTTGTGGTATCGCTGCGCGATGATATTTTTAATTGTTTGCCACAG
>CAZMSP010000077.1:0-9528 GCA_964568985.1 uncultured Pirellulales bacterium | reverse complement strand
AAAACTATACTGTAAAATACCTTAACTATGATTGGATAATCAACGATGGTTCATAGTATATAAAACGACGAGCAATAAACAACAAACCTTAAAAAGGAAAAACAACAAATGGTAAAAAAGTCGAGGCACAGTAATCCTCATTGCGACACAGGTAAGTATCTCTTTACCAGTGAGTCCGTAACGATGGGTCACCCTGATAAAGTGGCTGACCATATATCCGACGCAGTACTTGATGCAATGCTCGCACAGGACTCGAAAAGCAGGGTTGCCTGCGAGACAATGGTGAAAGACGACATGGTCATCGTCGCCGGTGAAATCACCACAAAAGCGGTTATAGATATCCCAAAGGTTGTCCGTAATACCATTAAAGAAATCGGATATGATGACCCTGAACTCGGATTTCACCACGAAACCTGCGCTGTTATCGTATCGGTCGGTAAGCAAAGTCCCGACATTTCACAGGGCGTAACCGAAGGCATCGGCCTTCACAAAGAACAAGGTGCCGGCGACCAAGGACTTATGTTCGGATTTGCATGCAAAGAAACCCCACAGCTAATGCCGATGCCGATTCAGCTTGCACATACTCTAACTACCCGACTGGAGAAAATGCGCCAGAACAAGAAACTTCCCTGGCTGCGACCTGACGGCAAGAGCCAGGTAACGGTCGAATATGAGAATGGTAAGCCAAAACGCATTCACACTGTTGTGGTATCCACGCAGCATGCACCGTCTATTGGCTATAAACAATTGCGAAAACAAATAATCGAAAAAATCATCTTGCCTGTTCTGCCAAAGCGACTCGTTGATAAAGACATTATATATCACATCAATCCGACCGGCCGATTCACAATAGGTGGTCCAAAGGGCGATTGTGGCCTGACCGGCCGAAAAATCATCGTTGATACATACGGCGGAAGAGGCAGCCACGGCGGGGGATGCTTTAGTGGCAAAGACCCTACAAAAGTCGATAGAACCGCAAGCTATATGGCTCGATACATCGCTAAAAACATTGTCGCCGCCGGCCTTGCCGATGCCTGCGAAATCCAGCTATCTTACGCCATCGGTATGGCTGAGCCGATTTCCATTCTTGTAGATACCAAAGGGACCTCAAAGATTAGCGAGGACAGGTTAAGCCGGATTATAAGAAAGCTTTTCCCATTAACACCAAAGAGAATGATTACTTACTTAAAGCTTGCTCGCCCGATATTCGCCCAAACCTCTTATGGCGGCCACTTTGGCCGAAAAGGTCCCAGCTTCACCTGGGAAAAAACCGATATGGCAGCCAAATTACGGAAAGCAGCAGGATTATAAGGGCGACCACATAGGACCGCCCAAATCCGTATGCTCGAAAAAAGTTCGAATTTCGTATTTCTTAGTGTTTAAAGTGTCGTTTGCCTGTAAAGACCATCGCGATGCCGTGTTTGTCCGCACAGGCGATAACCTCGTTATCTTTATTAGAACCGCCCGGCTGAACTATACAGGCCACGCCTGCTTTTGCGGCATTTTCGACATTATCCGGGAATGGGAAGAACGCATCTGAAGCCATTACACAGCCCTTTGCCGCATCGCCTGCGTTCTTAAAAGCGATTAAACCAGACTCGACGCGATTCATCTGCCCAGCACCAACTCCTATGACCTTTTTGTTCTTAACCAGCACGATTGTATTGCTCTTGGTATGCTTTGCGGCAAGCCAGGCAATCCTTAAATCTTCGAGTTGTTCTTTTTTCGGTCTGGCCTTCGTCGGATACGTTAACGCATCCGGCTCCCAGCCAACTAAATCCCTCTGTTGTAATAATAGTCCGCCAATTATACAACGAACATCAAACTCGCTGCGGTCAATCGTGTCCCTATCAATCGGTTCTGTCTCCATAAGTCGAACTCTACTGCCCCAGCTCTTCAGTGTTCTGATTATTTCAATCGCATCGGCGTCAAACTCAGGAGCAATAATCACTTCAGCAAAGAACCCGCCTGCCCCCAGCGCCTTTCCGAATCGGCTGTAGGATTCCATAATCGTTCTCGCCAGTTCAACCTCCACTTTTCTATTTAATGCAACTATACCACCGAATGCACTAATCACATCGCCTTCGTAGGCCTTGCGATACGCCTCGTTAATATCCTCATCAACTGCACAGCCGCAGGGATTGAGGTGCTTAACAACAACCGCTGCCGGCTCATTGAATTCTTTTACCAGCTCAAACGCAGCATTCACATCCAGCAAATTATTAAAGCTGATGCCGGTTTCGCCTTCCATTATGCTGGCACTGCCAACCGATACCTCACCACTTGCCGGCAGCTTATAAAATGCTGCGCTTTGATGGGAATTTTCGCCGTAACGCAGCTCTCTATCTTTTCTAAGGGCGATTGAAATCCTCTCCGGATAAGTTACATTTGCCTTGCCGTTAAGGTACTTTGCTATAGCAGCATCATAAGATGCTGTCAGCCCGAAGGCAATCCGTGCAAAATCACTGCGAAGCTCCTCGCTTACGGCGCCGCTATTTTTCTGCATCTGCTCGATGACCTTATCATACTGGTCCGGTTGCGTTACGACCGTTACGAACTTATGATTCTTCGCAGCCGAGCGAACCATGCTCGGCCCACCAATATCGATATTTTCAATCGCCTCTTCCAGCGTGCAATCCGGTTTGGCAATAGTTTGTTCAAACGGATAAAGATTCACGCAAACCAAATCAATCGGTTCAATGTTATGTTTTTTCATTGCATCCGTATGCTCTGCTTTGTCGCGCAATCCTAACAGCGCTCCATGTATTTTTGGATGAAGAGTCTTGACCCTGCCATCCATCATTTCCGGAAAGCCGGTAACCGACTCAATACCAACAACATCTATCCCGGCTTCACTTAGTTTTTTGGCTGTTCCGCCGGTGCTGATGATTTTAACTCCCATTTTGTTCAGTTTCTCAGCAAATTCAACTACGCCGCTCTTGTCAGAAACACTTATCAATGCCGTCTTAATTTTCACATTCATTTTACCTTCTTCTCCTTTTTTGCCTAATAATGCGATTAATAAACGAATTTTTACTATTCAACCGGTTCTATACAAGCTACCCGGCCACTCTCATCAGCAATATATATTTTTGAGTCTATCATATTGGCTGCATATCTTGAAACTTGCGCAAAATTAACCGAATACAGCTTTTTTCTTTCGTTGTTGTCCATCACCGCTAATGCCTTCACTTTTGTAATCACGTATGCTTTTTCTTTCGCCTCCGCAAGTAAATCATCGCCTTCATCCAACTGCCATAAAAGCTCGCCGCTTTCTTTATCTATCGCCGCCAGTCCTTTATACCCGACGCGCTGATACACAACCTCCTGCGTTATGCGTGGGGCTTTGTCAAGCACCGCATTCGTCTGATACTTCCAGATAAGATTTCCCTTCAGGGTATTGACCATATCAAACCTGTAAATACACGTATCTTTACAGGCAAAAAATAGTGAGCTTTCATCTCTCACGACCGGCCCAACAATGCCACCGCCGGCATCAAACTGCCAGAGCTTGACAGGCCTGTCAGGCGCGACACTGATTAAGTTGCCAGCATCGGTAGAAAAAATAACGAAGTTCTCGTCAGCTATAATCGAAGTAATCTTCGAATTGTTCTCGGCCGCCGCCTCAAAAACTTGAACTTTGTCATCCAAACGATACATATGCAAACGTCTGTCCGCTCCAGCCAAATAAAGGTATGAACTGTTACGAGCAGCAGGACAGACTATACTAAATTCCGGATAGTAGACGCTGCGCACCATACAGGTTTGCGGGTCGATCTCAACAAACCTGTTGCCGACTATAGATATAAGCTTATCCTCATAATGTTCCAATCCCACAACGGGCAAACCAGCCGATGCGATGGACTTGCCGGATATCATCTTACCTCCCTGCCGGTCCAGAGAGAACATATAATTACGATTAGAAAACGCATAGATACGCTCACCGAGAACAACTAATCGCTCTAAGCTCTCGCCTTTTTCAATTGGCAGCTCATTGTCCCACAGTATTTTTAGTTTTGCGGACTCCAATAGTTCCGGCGAAACAAGCCCGCCAGACGTAATGGATTTGTGGACTTGGCCATCCCTGACGGGAGCCATCCCTAACGGAAGGCGGGCAAGCCTTTCTGAACTACCTGCCGCGCCGAGAACAATTGACTCGGTTAATAGAGCCAAAAGAACCACTAATACTACTCTGCGAAGCAGCGCTTCGCTGCGAAGTACGAGTGAACACAGCTTACATCGCAAATTGTCTGACATTTCCCAGTCCTCACTTTTGAAGGAAAAATCTATAACTGGAGATTGAAAGTTTTAAATTATGATTTTACACTTTTTACTTTAAGCTTTACCCCGTTAGAAAAAAACTCCGTTCTGCATCTCCCCTGCCAACATCAGGGACTTCTAACGGGGTTACATTTTCACGAAGTCTGACAAGTCAATATTATGTTCTTTTTCGAATTTCCGCATCTCTTCGATACGCGCTATATCGTCATTTATCCGATTCACCAGCTTAAATATATACGGCTTACCTGTCAGCCGGTTTTTCAGGTCGTCGAGCATCGACTCCCACGCCCCGTCATACAATTGTGCCTTGAGGATTACCAGCATACGGTGCTCATTGCTCAATCTGTCAACATAATCATTCACCTCTCCCTCGACTTTGCTCGGGACGGTGAGCCTGTCGAACCGTTTGCTGACGCTCGTTTCACCGCCTTTATCGCCTTTTTCACTCGCCTCAGCCATTTTTTACCACCTTAACCCGTGGCACGGGCTGGAAGCCCTTGCCACCTGCATTTTGGCCAAATCCTAACCGCAAGACCCACCAATTGCAACAAATTTTCCAAAAATCCCCTCACTCATTCAGGCAGACGTTTACACCTTCTTTTTTAAGATATTAGAAATGTAAAATAACAACCCCTAATTACCATTTGCTATGCCAAATCATGCGAGTTTATTCCTGATGTTTTCTAATTTTCCGAAGCATATTAACTCATCGCCCAATAGAATTTTCGTGTCTGCTCTCGGATTAGGTATCGTTTCAACATCTCTCGTTATCGCCAAGACTGTAATATCATATTTTCTCAACTCAGACTGTGAAAGTGATTTATCCAACACAGGGCTTCCGGTGGAAACCGTAATTTTTGAGACCCCATAACCGCCCGTTGCCAATAAAAGCTCTTCAAAGGACACCTTTTGAAAGATTTCTTTTTTGATGATTTTTCTTCTGAGAAAGTTGGTGACTCTCCTGACGAACTGTTCGTGCGTGAATACCCTGTATATTACATACACCACGACCACAATAATGGCCAAGTTTACCCATATCACTAAATAAGAAGGGATACGAAATGGAAAGAATGATTCAGACAACTTGGAAAGTATAGTTTCTTGAGGTACCAAAGAGCCAGCCAGAGTGGCAATCATAATTACCAGGCCTGCATTACCTAAAATGATAAGAACAGAAGCAATCCTCCGTCTCTGTTTATTGGCGGTAATCAACTCCGCCTCTTTTGTCGTAAATCCTGTCCCTGAAAAGCAGGATAACGCCTGGAATTTTGCCAGCGACCATTCAAGTCCGGTCAGCTGAAACGCAATGGCCCCGATTCGTACCACAATGAATGATACAATAATCGCTAAAATGAACAAAATCAACATAATCGCTTCTCCTTAACTTGCTTAAGGCAAGAGATAAATCTCCATAATTCAAAGCCACTTTTTATTTGGCCTTTCATTTTTTTAGTTCAGCTTGCTTTTGTGTTGCTTCAATTTTCTCGGCTATTTCTTTTGGGTCACCCAGGTAAAAATGGTTCACTGCTTTTATATCTTCATCAAGCTCATAGATGAGCGGTATACCTGTAGGAATATTCAGATTTGGGATATCTTCGTCACTTATACCGTCGAGATATTTTACAAGAGCCCTCAAGCTATTGCCGTGTGCACAGATAAGAACCTTTCCTGCCTTTTTCAATTCCGGCTCGATAGAATCATACCAGAAGGGCAAAAATCTTTCCACGGTATCCTTCAAACACTCTGTCAGCGGTATATCTTTTTCATCTAAATCTTTGTATTTTAATTCAATAGCCGGATTTCGCGGGTCGGCCTTGCTCAAAGCTGGAGGTCTTATGTCGTAGCTTCTTCTCCAAATATGCACCTGCTTTTCGCCATATTTTTCAGTCATTTCGCTTTTATTAAGGCCCTGAAGGGCCCCGTAATGACGCTCATTCAGACGCCACGAATTTATTACTTCAATCCACATCAAATCCATCTCATCAAGGATAATCCACAAAGTCCGGATGGCCCTTTTCAATACCGAGGTAAAGGCAATATCAAATGTGAATCCCTTTTGTTTGAGGACCGAGCCGGCCTTTTGGGCTTCAATAATTCCTTTTTCGGACAAATCGACATCTGTCCAGCCGGTAAACCGGTTTTCTTTGTTCCAGGTACTCTCACCGTGTCTAACCAGCACCAGTTGCATCATTCTTACACCACTTTTAAGCTCTTCTAATTTTTCATTAAGATTTCAAAGCCATTTCTTCCTTTTGAAATAGATGACCATAATTGCTGCAATTAGCACAAAAACCAGCCAGATGATTCCGTAGCTATAACGCCACTTTAGCTCCGGCATATATTCAAAATTCATTCCGTAAATTCCCGCTACGAACGTCAAGGGAATAAATATTGTAGCAATAATCGTTAGCACCTTCATAACAGCATTCATCCTGTTGCTGATGCTCGAAAGGTATATATCGAGCATGCCGGAAACCATATCGCGAAAACTTTCCACCGTATCTATAACCTGGATTGTGTGGTCGTACGCATCCCGCAGATATACATCGGTAGTTTCGCTTATAAGCGAGGATTCGCTTCGCTGCAAGCTGCTGATTAATTCCCTCAAAGGCCAGACGGATTTTCTAAGAGATATCATTTCCCTTTTGAGCTTATGGATTTGCTGAAGCGTCTTTTCTGTTGGGTCAGAGACGAGCTTTTCTTCCATAAATTCAATTTTCTCTCCAATTTTTTCCAGTATAGTAAAGTAACCGTCAACCACAGCGTCTATCAGTGAGTAACAAAGATAATCCGCACCCATTTTTCGGATGCGGCCTTTCGAGTTTCTAATCCTGTCCCTTATCGACTCGAATACATCTCCAACACGTTCCTGAAATGAAATTACAAAATTCTCGCTCAGCACAAGACTAACCTGCTCTTCTTCGACCGTTTGATTTTCATCATCGTAGCTGAGCATTCTCAGCACAATAAACAAGTATTTTTCAAAATCTTCGAACTTAGGCCGTTGGGTTGTGTGCAGAATGTCTTCAAGTATTAAAGGGTGCAGCTCAAATTGTTTTCCGAGCTTCTCTATAACTTCTACTTCGTGTAAGCCATCGACATTTATCCACGTTACAGTAGGAGTTGCTTCGAATGGGAAACATTCTTCGATGTTCGAGACCTGTTTTTCCTGGATATTCTGCTCATCATAATCGATATAGCTAATCCGCACTGCCTCTACTTTCCTTTCGCCGACGTGCACCAGCGTCCCGGGCGGCAATCCTGCTTTTTTTGAGCCCCTTTTAGTTAATTTGTTTTTTTTCATGTTTACTTTCATTCTTTTAATCCTTGCGTTCTTATTTTTCGAAGTTGCATTACCAGCTCGTTTACTGAAGCTATTGTGCCCTTGGTGCTTTGTGTCCTATTGGCCGGGTTTTTTCAAAATGTAACTCGCTGTAATAAGACCGCCAATAAAACCCATTATGAATGTCAGCATCAACAATAAGACCCTTGGCATGGTGATAGTCATAAAAAGCAATTTGGTTTCCACGGCCTTGGTGTTCTGAAGAAAGACTATCAGAGCCAGCAACAAAATGATTACTATAGCAATGACCTTTAACTTTTTCATTTCTGATTGCCTCTTGTTCTAATTATTTTTTTATACGTCATTTTTACAATCTTGGTAACTTTCTGTGCTCTTTATGATTTTGTTCATCATATCGACGACTTTATGTGGATGCTTGCCGATAGCGGTCTCTGCCGATAAAAGTAAATGTGTAGCACCATCGAGAATGGCATTGGCTACGTCGGTAACTTCCGCTCGTGTGGGAATCGGCTCTTCGGTCATACTATCCAGCATCTGAGTTGCCACGACAACAGGTTTATTTTTCTCTCGGCACTTTTTGACGATTTGCTTTTGTATCACTGGAATTTCATAGATTGGAACGCAAATGCCTAAATCGCCTCGCGCTACAATAATACCGTCAGCTTCATCGATGATAGCGTCGATATTATCCATGGCCTCGCGGCTTTCTACTTTTGCGAAAATTTGACACTGCAGATGTCTTGGCTTAACCAGGTCTTTAACCAATCTTATATCATCCGCGCTTCTTACAAATGATTGCGCAATGTAATCAAACTTATTATTAATACCAACTTCAATATCTATCTTATCTTTTTCAGTAAACGGTTCAAACTCCAATTTGGCTGCCGGTATGTTGACCCCTTTATTTTCCTTCAATTCTCCACCGTTAACCACCTTTGTTCTCAATCGCTTATTTTCGATTGACTTAACTTCAAGGGTGATTTTGCCGTCATCTGCATAAATTAAAGTGCCCGGCTTTATTACCTCCAGCGAACCTTGATAATCAAAAGGCACCTCTTTTTCTGTGCCGATTATATATTCTTGAGTTAGATAAATTTGTCTGCTTTTCTTCAACATAACAGGATGTTCTAATCTTCCGATTCTTATACGATAGCCCTCCAAATCCTGCATGATTTTAACAGCTCTACGCATCTTTTTATTCAGCGCTCGGACCGTCTCCGCTGCCTGCAAATGCTCAGCGTGACTTCCGTGAGAAAAATTCAGCCGAACAATGTCCATACCGCTGATAAACATCTTACGCAAAACCGACTCGGCGCTGCTGGCAGGCCCTAACGTGGCTATTATTTTGGTTCTTATCATGCCTGTTTGAAAAATTTAATTCTAAAGTGTGAAATATCACGGAACTGGTTCTTTTGTTTCTGATGGTTTAGCCATAACCTTGGTTGTCAAACTTCTTACGATGGAAAACGGGAAACTTACCATTTGTCGCAGCCCCTCTGCCGATGATAGCGTCCGAACCTGACTGCCAACTTCGGCAAACAGCTCATTCATAACTATTTTTTCTTCAACCTCACCTTCCTCTTTTATCATAGCCAGTCGATGAAGCGAATACAAACCAATCAAAAACGCCAGAGCAAAGAAAAAGTCCCACTGCTGAAGACTAAGCGTCGGCAGGCTGAATTCTCCTGTTGGACTTGTATATTTCAATGTCCATTCGAGCTGACGGCTGGCGAAAAAGTCCGCAAACTTGCCGCCTAAAATAGGCGCTATCCCGGCAGCTATCGAGTTGGCTATCGTATTGGCAGCAAGATAAGCCGTTGCCTGACCCTGCGGTGCTAACTTCAAGCCAATATTGCCGGAAGCCAGAGAAACACCAGCAGATGAAAGACCCATTACAATATGAATGATAACCAACAGTGGTATGGTCAAAAAGTACTTTTCCG
>CAZMSP010000076.1:0-9581 GCA_964568985.1 uncultured Pirellulales bacterium | reverse complement strand
GGCTATAAAGAGTATTAAGAGAATAAGAACGCTGAGTATCCGAGCCAGATATTTTGTCCAGCGTCTTTTATCTCGATTTTTTCTTTTGTCCTTTTGTTTTTCAGACATTTGGCACAAACAGACAAAATGTTATATGAGAGGTTCTTTAATGGTTCTCTGTTTGATATTAGTGTACACATATCCGCTATAAAGTCAAAAACGAATTGACATAACCGTCTGCTCTTTTTACCATTAAGAAAGCAAAATTATGAAACTAATGGATTCCGCAATTTTTAACTTTGATTTTTAAGTTTTAATTTTCTTAAATGGCGAGCCATAATTTAGCACATATCAAGATAGACGATTTGGAAATTATCGGCTATTCGGTCGCCGGTGAAGAGACCGTCGTAGCGATGCCTCAGTTAGATGTTTGCTTCGATGTCGGCAAGGCCCCGGACCAGATTATCTCCGTAAACCATATCCTGCTCACACACGGCCATATGGACCACGCCGCCGGTATTGCGTATTACCTGTCGCAGCGGAACTTTTGCGGCCAATCTGCCGGCACGATATTGGCGCCTAAAAACCTGTTGGGGCCGATAAGGGAAATTATCGGCGCCTGGTCTCAGCTGGACGGTAACCAAATACCGGCTAATCTGGTAGGCGTAAAAGCCGGTGATGAATATCAGATAAAGCCAAATTTGTTCGCAAGAGTATTTCCAACAAAGCACACAAAAGGTTCTGTCGGATACAGCGTTATTGAAAAACGAAAAAAGCTAAAAACGGAATACCTTGGCCTTACCAGCCCACAAATAGTTGAGCTAAAAAAGCAGGCAGTTGAAATCGATTATCCGCTGGAAATCCCGATTGTTACCTATTTCGGTGATACGCAATACGTTGATTTTTCGCAGTTGGAGTATATTGCTAACAGCAAAATTTTAATAGCCGAGTGTACGTTCTATGAAGATGAGCACATCGGCAGGGCCGAAGCCGGCAAACATATGCACATAGATGAATTCGCGGGATTATTAAATAAGCTGAACAACGAGCACATTATTATCACCCATACTACACAGCGAACTCCAATGCGGGACATTCGAAAGATATTAAAAAATGCTCTGCCAAAGGATAAATACGATAAAATTACACTACTAATGGCAAACAGAAAAAACCCGTGGTAAAATTCGCCGAGTAGCGTTGCACAATACACAACAGGCCTAATCTAAGCTCCATCCCCAGCAGTCGGTTCAAATCCAAAGGCCACCTGCCTGCCTAAATATAGTGATAAAAACCCGTCAAAAAGACAAAAAAAGGACAAAACCGTAATAAAAGTGTAACATTCACAACATAGAATAACACTTGTCGAAGAACCCTTTTTACTGCAAATGTTAATTGAAAGAATACCGATTATGAAAACTACTTTGCAATTCTTATCATTAGTGTTTCTGTCTACAATTTTATTCGTACCCGCCTGGGGAAAGGAAAATACCCAAACTCCTCTTTACCTTCTGAAGGTACGAATCGACCCATCTTCTCACAGAATCGATGGTGAAGTTAGAATCAAGCACCCCCCCGACACTCGTTTCTATCTAAATAAAAATCTTGAAATCCGTCGCGTTATCGCCAACGGGCATTCCGTCTCCTTTCATCGCGACACTCTGCCCTATACCGTCAGAACCGCTGTCATAATTGATGAGGAATTCAACGGAGACCTCCTGATTGAATACGCAGGAACGCTGACCCGTATAATAGACGGCGTGAATATGATTCATTCAGGTCTTGTCGAACTTGCCCTTTATGCCGCCTGGTATCCACTGTTCGACGATAATAACTTGTTCGATTTCCAACTGGATGCTGACCTTCCTTCAGGATTCCTTACGACCAGCAATGGTGCTTTAGAGCGTCAGCAGGATACTAAAGGCCGTAACTTAACAAGATGGGTGTCATTTAAGCCGGGTTCCGATATTGTACTTCTTGCATCTCCTCACCTTAAAAAAGTGCAGGAAAACCAAAACGGCACAAATGTGGAAATCTTTTTCAATAAGATTCCCAAGGAACACATCAAGACAAAGAGGGACCACCTGATTAAGGCAATGGAACAGCTCTCGAACTTTTACGGCCCTCCACGAATAAAGGGATTCCTGCGTTTTGTTTATTCTCCCCGAAGCGGCTGGAGCTACTCTCGCATCCCACTTTTCGTGGTTTCGGAAAAATATGCATTGCGGCAATTGCAAAAGGAATTCGGGCAGGCCAGAGATTTTCATGGCTCTGCTCATGAAATGGCTCATTTTTGGTGGATTATAGCCGATACGGATACCCCAGACGACTGGATTAACGAAGGGCTGGCCGAGTTTTCGGCCTTTCGTCTATCCGAGAAACATTTCGGCAAAGACTTTGCCGATTCTCTAATAAGCGAATATCAGGAGCATGCGGCCCAGAGCAAAACCGAAACGCCAATTGCGGAAACGAAGAGCTCTTCTAATGACCGCTATGTTAACCGATATGAGAAAACTACTCTGCTTTTTATCGAAGCCAGGCGACGATTTGGGAAGGAAAAGTTAGATCGAGTTCTCAAAGCACTGCACACCCGATTTGCAGGAACAACGAATGCGACCACAGAGATTTTCCTGGAGGAAGTGGAAAAACAACTCGGGTCAGATGCTAAAACTTTTTTCTCGGAAGCCCTCTTCTGTAAAAAATGGTCCGACCAACAAACTCAGCCTTGATAGGAAAGTAATCGAGACAAAGGGGGCCTTTCTATGGACAAACGCTACCGCAGTTCCTAACCACCCAACCTATATATTTAGCCCACAGTTCCACTGGGGTTTAGTCATAACGGTTTTTACTTCGCTGGTCTCGAATCGGTCAGGCAAAGTTCGACGAGTTCATCAAGGACCGCAGTACCGGCGCACATTACTGTGTCGGCTCCGCCCCAATAGAGTTTCAAAGTACCGTCATCTTCCGGCACCGCACCGCAGGTAAAAACTACATTGTGCACGTAGCCGACAAGTTCCCACGGGTCTTCGGGCTGCAGTATCCATCGGTCGCCAACACCAAGAACCACCGCTGGGTCATCGAGCTTGTGCAGAGCGACTCCCAGCCGATATACGTGGCCGTCCATCGTCGGAAAAACGCCGTGATAGATATTTAACCAGCCCTTATCAGTTCGAATTGGCGGAGCGCCCGGGCCTATTTTCATCTCATCCCAGTGATATTTCACCGGCTTAATTATCAATTTCGAATCTCCCCAGTGGCGCAAATCAGGCGAGTAACTTATCCAGATTGACCAGGGACTAATCTCGCAGTGGGGTCTGTCTAACCGAACGTATTTGCCATTGATTTTCTCCGGGAAAAGTACGGTATTTCGGTAATCGGATTCGGTAATAAATGCAACTCTTTCAACCGATTCAAAATCGACTGTTTTAGCTAAGCCGATGCGAACTCCGTGTGCCGAGTATGCGCTGTATGTTATGTAGTACGTACCTTCTATGTTAGTAATGCGCGGGTCTTCGACGCTGAACTCTTCATATTCGCAAAAAGGCGGCTCTTTGCTTGGCACCATAAACGGTTCGGGACGTGACTTGAAGTTAAAACCGTCTTCGCTTTCAGCTATACCGATTATACTCCTGCCGGTATCGAGATGCGAGCGGAACAGCATTATATATCGGCCGTCGAATTTCGTAACGCCTGCATTGTGAACCGTCTGAACCGGATAAGGAATATCATCCCTTGTCAGTATAGGGTTACCCTCGTATCGACAAACAAATTCATTCGCCATTTGTCATCTCCCTGAAAGAAATATCAAACCAACCAAAATACTAATCACGCTCCGGCTTGGTACAGTCAAGTTACCTCTTTGCACCAATCCTTATAGTATTTAAGCAAATAAACCCTAACCTCGTTTTTTCTGCGTTTATATGAGTCCTCAAGATTATCAAGATAGCTATCAACCATTCTGTTATCATACAAAATGTCTTTCACTTTGTGATACCAACTTCCCCTCTTTCCTGGCTTGAGACAACCGCTCCCGCCTCTTAATATCCAAGCAGGATCATTTATTCTTTCGACTTTAAATCCAAGCTGCTGTCCTTTCAAAAAGTTGAATTGACGCCATCCGAACGTTAATACATATTGGGGTCTCAAGCACTCAAGCTCCATCTTGACCAACTTATCATTTAGTGATAGGTAATCTTCAAAACGTTTATCTTTGTTAAGGCTATTAGGATTTAAATCCTTATTACCTTTATGAATATGGAGAGAGAATTTGTAGTAATTGGTTACTGCCACACGATCTTGAATTTCCCCAAACTCTTGAAATTGTTGATTGCGCACCGCCTTTAGAAACAACCCTACTAAAGCAGGGAGAATACCTGTCCGCCAAGGCTGGATATCAACTTCTGAAAATTTTAGCTCGTTATCACTACATTTGAAATCAGCGTCTTTATGTGAGCGATATAGGCGTTTTACAAGATTAGTCGGGTTTTTTTTATATAGGTCAGAGTAAGCATTAGCAACACATCCTTCGTGCGACATATTTTGCGCTGTCGCGTAAATCAAAATTCTGAAATTGTTATACTCTTTGCCAATCAAGGGAATATAAGGCGGAAAAATACAACCTTCTCTGGTTTTCGAAGATATCTCTTCTTTTATATCTTTCATCAAAGTGTCAAGTTTCACATTTTCGAAATCGGAGACGAGCTTATTTATATCCATTACGAAATTCCCTTCTTTTGGACTCCTCGTCTGAAGATTTCCTCATATACTTTTTCATAGCCGCGGACCATACAATCGATAGTAAAGTTTTCCTCGACATGCCGGCGGCATTCCTTACGGTCTATTTTACCGATTTTGCCAACGGCCTCAACGGCTTCTTCGACATTATTGACCAAGTAGCCCGTCTGTTTATCTGCGATAACCTCACGACACGAGCCCAAATCCATCGCAATAACAGGTACACCCGCAGCCATAGACTCCGCCATCACCAGGCCGAACCGTTCGGGTATCAGATTAAGATGAAGCACCGTGTATGCTTCTTTAAGCAGCGCATCACGCTGAACAGGATTGACCGGACCTATGTACTGAATCGAGGAGTCGTTAATGTGAGGTTTGACAAGATTATCAAAGTAGCTCTGGTCCTGGATTATGCCCGCTATCAGCAAGTCCATGCCATACTTTTTTGCAACTTCAATGGCCAGATGCGTTCCTTTATCGTTATGTATCCGTCCGTAGTGGACAAGCTTGTCGCCCGGCGTTTCTCGAAAGGTAAGGTTGGAAAGGTCGATGCCGTTGTAAACAGTGGCAAGATAAGGCAAATCTTTGTCCCTGTCGGAGTCACTGATAGAGACATAATAGCTATCTTTGTGGTCGTGATAAACACGTTTTATATCCTCGTCGGAAAAACCATGGATAGTTGTCAGCATCGGTGTTTTGATAAGCCGAAGGTAGGTCAACGGCAGATAATCGAAATTGTTATGAATAAGGTCAAATTCATCGGCTCTTTCCATAACCTTGGAAATATGCAGACACTCGGAGACCTTTGGGATTTGTGTTTTGTCTTCTTCGTAACCTCTATCTATCCAACCGACAAGTTTTGCCTCAGTTATAGATTCTTTTGTGGCAAAGAGCGTTACATTCTTCCACCCGCGTGCTACCAAGCCCTCTGTAATATTGCTGGCCACGGTCTCCCACGCGCCGTATGCTCGTGGAGGCGTACGCCATGCCACCGGCGACAGAATCGCTATTCGTTTGTCCCTGATATCCATATCATCTGTTTTTTCTTACTTCTTCTTTTATTCTCTGAATATGTCCTCTGCCTAAACCTTTTACTTCGCAGCCAAGCTCGAAGTATCGGCGGATTTTCTCGTCGTCCAATATCCCGAAGCAGTCGATTACCGCCAAAGGAGCACCTGTCCATTCGACTATTTTATCCGGTTCAAGCTGCAAGTAAGGTTCGTGCGGGACGGCGAGTATCATTGCTTCTGCGCCGGCCAGTGCGGCAGCAATATCGTGCTGGACGCGGGTATTGACCAGCTCATCCTGGTTGCGGAAAAATCTTGCAAGGGAATGTCCGGGCACCGGGTAGGTATCCTGTCTTTCCAGCTCGTACCAGTGCTCAACATACGGGTCATGTACCTGCATCTCAGCTCCCATCTCGGTCAGCTTGCGGACGACTATCTCAGAGCCGCTGTAACGAGTATCACCGACATCCTGGCGATAGCTGGCGCCGCATAAAAGTACCTTCGCACCGGCTATTTGACGCCCCATATTGCGAAGTGCGTCTCTCGTAAGTTTCGCTGCATGAAGGCCGCGAGTGTCGTTGATGTCGATTGCTGTTGGCGTAATCTTGAATATATCGTCATCGAAGCCGAGAATATGCCTGTACGCCCAGTATCCCAGCCCTCCGTCTTTTGGCAGGCAGTATCCACCAATACCGGGGCCGGGAAAAATGATATTGCTGTGGGTAGGCCTGACCTTAATCGCCTTGATGACCTTAATCAGGTCCACGCCGTTTCGCTCTGCGAACAAGCTCCACTCGTTAAGATACGCCAGGATTGCAGCACGGTAAGAATTCTCGACAATCTTGGTAGTTTCCGACTCGATTGGCCGGTCCATAACCGTCAGTGAATATTGTTCGGTGTTAAGAACCTCTCGCAGGAATTTCTCGACCCTGTCTCTTGCTTCTTTATTACAGCCGGAGCACACACGCCAGAAATCACGTATCGAAGAAACATAATGTCTGCCCGGCATGACCCTCTCGAAGCTGTGCGCAAGCAGCGGTTCTGTCTTTATACCGCGTACTGCAAAGGCCTTTTTCATAATCGGCCAGGCCACAAACTCCGTTGTCCCCGGAGCCACGGTGGTCTCTATAAGCGTCAGGCAGTTTGACCGAATCTTCTCGCCGATGGTTTTTATCGTAGCTTCCAGCGCAGCCATTTCCGCCCTGCCGGTCCGCATATTGCCGAGGTCGTTTTTGGTGTAATCACATTGTACGTCAACGACAACACAGTCGGCCAACTTAAGGCAATCATTATTGTAAGTGGCTATGAGGGTCTTCTTTTCCAGCACACAGCGTGCAATCATCGGCTGGACCTCGGGGTCTTCGGCCTTCACCGGCGAGACACCTTGATTCAGAAGGGGTATCTTCCAATAGCTTCGTGTGCTGGGTCGTTGACAGCCAATCACAAATTTGCTGGGTTTGCCGCTTTTCTTATCGACGGTATCAGCGATAATAGCCGCCATAACGGCCCCTACGAAACCAACACCCATCACTACAACGATTTCTTTATTCTCAGCCCGTGCTGCTTCTACAAGCGACTCTATTCGCTTAAACTCCGCAGCGTATTCACTGTCCTGGGGAATTGTGAATTTTTCGCCTTCAGGACTTGCCGAATATTCAGCCATTCTCAGTTCCTCTTAAAATATTTTAGTTCTTATCTGGTTTCGTGTCGCGCATATCGGGTTATGCGTTTTCTGCACGATATGCATTACATACGACGAAACATCGCCGAAAGTTTACCAACAATCTCTGGTATATCAAGTATTTTCCTGTTCAGCTTCTATTTCGACATTTACCAGTTTCCTGCATCTTTTGAGGGATATTCACACATACTTTCCATTGTCTTTGCTGGTAATCCTTTGTATAATCCGAGTTTGAGACCTGCTGCGCCAAGTGCGCAGCACGGCGAGTAAGAGCTTTTACGAGGTGAAAGATGACGAAGAAAGAAAAAGTAGTATTGGCATACAGCGGCGGTCTGGATACCAGCATAATTCTGCCCTGGCTTAAAGAGACCTACGGCTACGAGGTGATAGCATTTGCAGCAGACTTAGGGCAAGGCGAGGAATTAACCGGGATTAAACGAAAGGCGCTGGCAAGCGGAGCGGTTAAGTGCGTCGTGAAGGACTTGCGGAAGGAGTTTGTGGAAGAATACCTGTGGCGGCTGCTTAAGTCCGGTGCTGTTTACGAAAAGCAGTACTTGCTGGGCACGAGCATTGCCCGGCCTTTAATCGCAAAACATCAGGTCGAAGTCGCTCAAGCAGAAGGAGCAACTGCAGTCGGCCACGGCGCAACCGGCAAGGGCAACGACCAGGTGCGATTCGAATTGACATATATGGCTTTAGACCCGACGCTGAAAATTGTCGCACCGTGGAAAGACCCGAAGTTCAAATTAACTTCGCGCGAAGCGGCTGTCGATTACGCCAAAAAACATAAGATACCGATTGAGCAAAGCAAGAAGAAAATTTACAGCCGAGACCGAAACCTCTGGCATATCAGCCATGAAGGGGCAGACCTCGAAGACCCAGCCAACGAGCCGAAAGACGACTTGTTTGTAATATCGCGGCCGGTATCGAAAACACCAGACAAGCCGGATTACGTTACAATCGGCTTCCACGAAGGAGTGCCGATAAAACTGGATGGCAAGCTAACAAGCGGTGTGAAGCTAATCGAAGAATTGAACCGGCTCGGCGGCAAACACGGCGTCGGCCAGGCAGATATAGTCGAAAATCGGCTGGTTGGTATAAAATCGCGGGGTGTTTATGAAACGCCTGGAGGCACAATCTTAGTTGCTGCCCACAATGCCTTAGAGAGCGTGACACTCGATAGAGAAACTATGCACTACAAACATCAGGTTGCTCTGAAATACGCTGAATTAGTTTATTACGGCCTGTGGTTTTATCAATTGCGTGAGGCGCTCGATGCGTTTATCGATGTTACTCAGCAAAATGTCAGCGGCGAAGTCAAGATGAAGCTGTTCAAGGGCCGCTGCACACCAGCCGGTATAAAAAGCCCGAATAGTCTCTACCGAACAGACCTGGCCAGCTTCAAAATGGGCGCTGAGTATGACCCAACCGATGCAACCGGCTTTATACGGCTGTTCGGCTTGCCTCTTAAGGTCGCTGCAGCGGTTCACAAAAAAATGAAAAAGTAGAAAGAACTAAAGTGCCTAAAGTGTGCTAAATTGCCTAAAGTGTGCTAAAGTTGTGAATAATAAAGAATTCGCTAAAGAGCCTGAAAACCGGACGCGAGAATTCGCCGTGCGTATAATTCATTTATCAAGAACTTTACCAAATACACCCGAAGCAAGGGTAATAAGAAATCAAATGACAAAGTCTGGAACTTCTATCGGTGCAAATTATCGAGAAGCCAATCGAGCCAGAAGCAAAGCCGATTTTAGAAACAAGATTAAGATTTGTGAAAGTGAATCCAGTGAAACGCAATACTGGCTGGAGATAATCGTAAAGCTAAAATGGTTATCTTGGGCAAAAGTAAAGTGAGAATACGAAGAATGCAGTGAATTACTTGGCATCTTTACCCGCCTTCGCAGAAAGCCACGGGCTCTGCCCGTGGATGAATGTGAAAAGGGTATCCGCCGTAGCTTTAGCGTAGGTGGATGTGCTTCGGCGGGTTCCGCCGAAGATGGAGGTGCCACGGGCTTTGCCCGTGGGGCTCCACATCTGCGGGTAACAAGTAAACTCTAAAGATAGAGCTGTATATTGATTTTTTACAATTTTAGGCACTTTACCCGCCTTCGCAGAAAGCCACGGGCTTTGCCCGTGGATGAATGTGAAAAGGGTATCCGCCGTAGCTTTAGCGTAGGTGGATG
>CAZMSP010000075.1:0-9674 GCA_964568985.1 uncultured Pirellulales bacterium | reverse complement strand
TATTGCCAACAAGCATCCCTTCGCCGAGTGTCATCTGAGTGCAGGTATCCAGACAGGCCCTGTCACCCATACCGAGCTGCTTTGTTACTGTGATGGTTGCGGTTACGAGAGGAACGTTTTGACTTATGCCTTGAATTATTTCAGCGGTCTTTTTGATTTCGTTTATATCTTTTGTGTTTAGCACAACGCCATCGACGCCTTTTTCGAGGATTTCGGTCATAAGCTTGGCTTGCTCCGAGTTTTCTACCTGAACCATAATATTTTTACCTCGCCGGGCGAGCAGGTTTTCGATAGGGATAATCGTCCAGTCGAGCATTCGCAGCACTATGATTTTGTTTTCAGGTACGGCGGCAGCTTTATCTTCATCGGCTTTGCTGGCAATATCAACAAACTCGACGTCGACGCCTGGTTTTATATTACCATCTTTTTCAACCGTTTTGATTTTACCGAATTCGCGCACAGTGTCACTTTTACCATCCGGCAGGATAACCGCCTCAGCGCCGCTTTCCAGCGCTGTTATGGTAATTTCCTTTTTATATGGAATAACATTTACCCATAATTTTTTCATTGAAAACATCCTGCCACTTATTTTGTTCACGGATTTTTTTAGCTTTGCAATGTCTTGGCCGCTTCTTCAATGGAAGCGGCGTTGTGGACCATTTTGCACAGGGCAGCGATCATTTTCTCAGGCGTTTTGTGCTGGAAAGCATTTCTGCCGATCGACAGACCTGCAGCGCCGGCTGCCAGAGCACCTTCGACCATCTTAAAAATATCCTCGTCGCTATCCATCTTTGGGCCTCCTGCGATGACCACTGGCACGGGACAACCATCTACAACTTCAGTGAAAGTTTCGATGCTGCCGGTATATGGCACTTTGACAATATCTGCGCCCAGCTCGGCACCGACTCTTGCAGCGTGTTTTATGTTTTTGACATCGAACTCATCTTTGATTTTTGGCCCGCGGGTGTACATCATAGCCACAAGCGGAATCTGCCATTTTGAGCACTGACCGCTGACGTAGCCTAACTGCCGCAGCATTTCTTTGTCGGTCGGAGCACCTAAATTTACGTGGATGGAGACGGCATCGGTGCCGAGGGCGATGGCTTCCTCGACAGTGCAGATTAATTCCTTTGCGATTGGGTCAGGACTTAGGGAAGTCCCTCCAGAAAGATGAATAATAAGACCTACATCTTTGCCGGCCCCTCTGTGACCTGCCAAGACAACACCTTTATGCATCAAGATGGCATTTGCCCCGCCGGCCACGACTTTACTGATGGCATCTCGCATATCAGTTAAGCCTGCAATAGGCCCGACCGTCACGCCGTGGTCCATTGGGATAATTACCGTTTTGTGCGAATTTCGGTCGATTATTCGTTCCAGCCGTATTTTTTTGCCTATCATTGCTAAATCTCCAATTAAGAGTGGTTAAATAGTTACCAATCACCGGTTACCATTTACCAATTAAGCTGCTATTCGAATTATGGTTTTTAGCTTTTATTTTGTAATAATCTACCTAAAGCTATAGAAAAGACAAGAAAAAAATGCACACTTGGCCTTTTTGAATCCGAAAGCTGGGGGTTGGTGAAGCTATGTGAATGCTTTCATTTGCTAATCGCCACGGGTTTTTTTTGACTTTAGCAGAGATTGGTTTATATTGTAACGAACAATTTAACTGCAAAACTTGTCTGACGACTCGTCTGGGCGCTCGTCGCGGCGGAGCGCGCCGTAGCCGGGAAGGCGCCAGCCGTAGTCCGACAGTCAAGATTGGAGAAAAGATATGCTCTACATGGTAATCGAATTTTTCAAAAATGTGGTGTCGGAAAAGATTGTGCAGGACCCCTTCTGGGCAACAGTAGGTTTATTTGGCCAGCTAATATTCGGCTTCAGATTCGTTCTTCAATGGATAGTAAGTGAATATAAAAAGAAATCTCATGTACCGACGGCCTTTTGGTTCATATCCATTATTGGTAGCCTGATATTGCTCGGTTATTCAATCCATATCAAAAATCCCATTTTTATCCTCGGATTTTCACTAAACACGCTCATATACTTACGAAATCTTCATTTGATTTATAAGAGCCATGCTCAAAAAGAAACCACGACCATTATCGCAAAAGGCGAGGATTAAACAGTTAACCCCGTTAGAAAGCTCAGGTTGGAGCCTTCTTTCTAACGGGGTCAAAGTTAGCGGTGAGTTCGCGAAATGGAAAATAATCAAAATAGCCTCAAAAGAACAAAATATCCTGTCATCTGCGGCCTATTGATTCTTTGTGCCATAAATGCCTGCTGGATGCTTTCTGAGCAAACGCTGGACAGCCATGAATGTTTTGTATCTGTGGCGGCCCGCGAGATGCTCCAAAGCGGTGACTGGGTCATGCCTACTTTAAATGGCAAGCCGCGTTTGAATAAAACTCCGCTTTCATACTGGCTTGTGGCGAGCTTTGCCAAAATAACAGGGCGTGTTGATGAGTTCACCGCAAGATTTCCAAGCGCCGTCTTCGCAGTTCTGACGGCGATAAGCATCCTATATTTTGTAAACAGGTGGCTTTCATTCAGGATAGCTGTGCTTTGCACGGGTGTTTGGACGACATCTCTGGCTTTCATTCGCAACTCTCATAGCGCCAGGCCGGATATGGTCTTGACATTTTTCATCACTTTGTGCTTTTTAAGTTTTTTCTCGGCGGTCAACAGCAGCGAGCGCAGGCGACAAGTCGCGTACACACTTATCTTCTGGGTAAGTTTTGGGCTTGCAAATCTTGCCAAAGGCCCGGCACCACTACCGCTTGTTTTAATTCCATTATTTTTCTTCATTATTATCAGCCGAAAATGGTCTGTCCTGCCGAAGCTGATGCCTATCATTGGGAGTGTTATTTTTCTTGTTATTGTACTACCCTGGCCATTGATTATTGCCAATAAGCTGAACTGGGATTTAATTTTATGGAAACATGAGTTTGTCGACCGTTTATTCGGAACTTATGCGAGGGGTCGCTACCCATTTTATCATTACTTCCTCATGATGTTTAAGTATGTGACACCGTGGGTTATATTTTTGCCGATGGCCCTTGCAGCGCCTTTTTATAAAGTCTGGAAGAAAAAACAGCCTGTAATGAAATTTCTGTGGATATGGTTTGCTTTGGATTTTGTATTCCTGACAGTTAACCTGTGTAAACGTCAGCATTACATCCTGCCTTTAATACCGGCGATGGCTATACTTATTGGTATTTTGCTCGAAGATATGGCTTTTACACGCAAAGCATATACTCCTAATTTTGTGAAACGTACCTTTCAAAGTTATATAGTCATAATAATTGGAGGAACTATAGTTGGCCTTATTTGTGTTGCAGTGCTATATCCGCAATTTTTGGCAGGCACTATAGTATTTAGCATAGAAGCGATAATGATGACCATTATTGCTTCTGTATTCTTTGCTGCAGGAAAGCCTGGTGTTGCCTATGGAATATGTTTTGCCGGTATCGTTGGCTGGGTTATGATTTTCACCTTAACCTTTTCAGATTTTCTGGATATGGACATTGAAGCACGCGATTTTGCACAAAAAACCGCCCAAATAGTACCGCAATCGGACAAACTGGTAGCTTACAAGTATATATCCACCAGGTTCGTTCAGTATTTCGGTGAAGTTGTACCAGTTATAATGGATACATCGGGGTTATATGACCGCTATCAGCAGGGTGAGTGGGTTGTTGCTGTCTCCGGATATGTAAAGGACATGGACAAGGATAATCGGTTTAGAAGGGTGTTTTACAGAGAGAGAAAACAGGGGTTAAAAGAAGATACCTCTGGTGCTTTGTTTCACATAACGGCACCGATAGTAAAATACAGCGATACCAATGACAGATAGAACAATTCTACTTGGCCAAATGGTTTATAAAAGTAATCTCATCTTCAGTTAGTTTGCGGTCTTCGATAATTTTTTTAATTATTTCAGCAGTGTGTTCGGCCGTATATCCTTGGCTTCTTCGCAGCCACGCTGCCGCCAGCAGAGCAACTCTTTCATCGTTGCGGCCGCCATGCAGAAGGACGGGAAGATTGTCCTTATTTGCCATTATAGCGATAAAATTATCCTGAGTTTGTTCATCCGGGAAATAGCTACTTTTTTCGATAGGCATTTCAATATAGCTGACCCCGTTGTTCCTCGTCCAGACTATTTCTTCAGTATACCAGTTGTGGTCTTTGTGTTCCGAGGGTGGACGAATATTGACAATTGTTGTGATGTGATACTTATATAGAAGTCGTGGATAATCCATTCCTTGGGGCTGACCGCTGGTGTAAAGTACGGCCGGTTCTATAACGCGGAAATCATTGATATGAAAATGATGGATCAGAAAATATGTGGCTGTAGCGACTATCAGTAAAATAATAATCAGTCTGCCTATCGGCTGTTTTTTCTTATTCATTTTCGCCCTTCGCCGTCAAATTGTGCTTATGATGCACTTTGCGCACCGAGTATATCTTTTTGTTTGTGGACTCAAAATAAACTCTGCTTATCATCTCACTTAATAGACCAGTGGCAATGAATATAAAACCAATCAGGAAAAGTAAAACCGCTAACCCCGCCAGCGGAGCGTGAGCAACCATAATAGGCACGTTATATACAAATTTGTCATATAACATATAGCATGCTATTAACATGGCCGCAAGAATGCAGTATAAAGCCGCTCGGCCAAAAAAGTGCAGCGGTCTTGTAATGTATCCGAGCAAAAAATTGATTGTTATTAAATCGAATACTACTCTAAATGTTCTGGATATCCCGTAATTGCTTGAGCCCTTTGGGCGGACAATATTCTTAATGGGTATCTCAAGAATTTTAGCACCCCGATGAGACAACAGGGCTGGAATGAACCTGTGCATCTCCCCGTAAAGATTCAACTGTTCAACCACTTCACGTTTGTAAGCTTTGAATGTGGTGCCGAAATCGTGAATATCCACTCCACTTATCTTTGAGGCAAGCCAGTTAGCCGCTTTCGAAGGAATTCTTCTCGTAAGGAGATTATCCACTCTGTTTTTGCGCCATCCGCTGACGACATCATAACCTTGTTCAATCTTTTCGAGAAAATTCGGTATGTCTTCGGGGCAATGCTGCAGGTCACCGTCCATTGAAATTATTATTCGACCCTTTGCGGTATCGAAACCGGCGGCCAAAGCGGAAGTCTGGCCGAAGTTACGGCTAAGTTCAATAACCACCACTTTATCATCGTTGCGGGCGATGTCTTTTAATATCTGTAAAGTATTGTCGTTGCTGCCGTCGTCCACAAAAATCAGCTCATAATCCGGAGCGGTTTTGCTCATAGTTTTGGTCAGTCGCTCATAAAGCTCATTTACAGAATTAGCTTCGTTGTAAAGCGGCACGACAACCGAGCAGTCAACATTAGTCTGATTCTTATAGTTGTCCATAATGCACCAGTTTTATTCCTGCATTTGCCAAATACTGCCTGGCCTTTTCGCTGCAGAGCGTATCAAGCTCGATTTTACGCTGCTGAACCAGTCTTGTTCTGAATTTTTCCAGACCGTCGGTAAATCCCGGATGAGTCATTATCTCGGCAACCGGCGCCCTGTTGTACGAGGCAGCGGCTCTGAAAAAAACTGTGTCTATCCTGCCTGTATGTGCGACGCCGAAAAGCATATCGGTTTTGAAAAAACTGGAATTCTGCAGTCGATTTATCCGGGCCATAATGCGATTCAACCTTGCTATTTTCTTCCCATCGCCGTCTGGCAGCAACCCCGGCATATTGGAAAAACTCCTCGGCTCGAATGTAAAACGTATCGCAGGGATTTTAAACTGTCCGGCCAGGCCGCAGACCAATGGATATATAGCTGGGAAACTGTGGATATGCTTATGCGAATCCAGATGCGTCGGCCGTAAACCTCTTTCGATTGCCCATCGTATCTGGGCGGCTAATTCGACTTTTACCGCATTTCTAAACCGGGGCGAAACAAGAGAATAGAACGATAGCTTTGCAGGTGAGTAAGTGAATTGGCCGTCAGTGTTCACTAAGAGTTGAACATTAGCATCCTTCGATACCGGCTGACCGTCAGTGAGGTTAAGATGAACACCTATACCAAGACTGGGCAGTTGCTTTGCTATCTTTACTGCTTCGGCGGCGGCCGGTATATTAGTCATTATAGTCGCACTGGTCAGAATGCCCTTTGTGTGAGCTTCTGCTACAGCCCTGTTTACTCCTTCACACAGCCCAAAATCATCGGCATTTATTATAATTCGCCTGTCCATCGCAGATAAGTTTATATGGGAAAAATGGTTAAATCAAGTTGCAAATTATAAAAACTATGATGTGAGACAACAACCGATTGTAGCGAGAAAAACTTCTGTCTGGAGCGTGGGTAATGATTCGGTATTATCAGGTCATCTGGCCCGTGAACCACGTTGTGTTTGGAGTGGCTTAACTGATTGAACTGAAAAGCCCTATGGTAAACCGCGGGGTTTTTTTATATCTCGTGAGGCCATAAAAAGGTTTACCCCATCTTACCTTTTTGATAAGATGGGGCAGTGCCTGCGTGCTTTCGCACTTGTTATGACAAGCACTCAACACACGGATCAAATATATAGTATGAAGAGATATTAAATAATCAAGAGAAATTTTACGAAAATTTTTGTATTTTAAGGAGAGGAGATTATGAGCTTTTATACACTTGGATTGGATATTGGTTCCCATAGTATCGGATGGGCCATCCTTGATACCGGCAAAAAGCCATCGATATTAGACATCGGAGTCAGGGTTTTTCCAGAAGGAGTTGACAGAGAGAAAGGACAGGAAAAATCTAAAAATGCAACACGCAGAGAAGCCAGAGGGGCAAGACGAGTACACCAGCGGAGAAATTTACGAAGAGACCAGATTGTAAAAACACTTCGGTCGGCTGGGCTATTACCTAAAGATGATAAGGAGTTAAACGAATTTCTTAATGAGAAAAATCCCTATGAGCTTCGTAAAAAAGGACTCGATGAAAAGCTGGATTTATACGAATTTGGCCGTGCGTTGTTTCATATAAATCAACGCAGAGGTTTTAAGAGCAATAGAAAAACTGGCAGCTTGAAAGAAGAAGGCCAAATTGCAAAAAGTGCAGGGGAACTCCAATCTGTGATTGAAGAGCAAGGATGCAGAACATTGGGAGAGTATTTTGCTGGCCTCGACCCTGAGGAGCAACGGATACGCGAGCAATATACATTCAGGTCAATGTACGAAAAAGAATTCGACTTATTATGGGCAAAGCAATTTGAATATTACCCGGAAGTTCTAACGGATGAGCTTCGAAAAAAGATACGAGACGAGATTATATTCTTCCAGAGACCGATGAGATGGGACCCGGATACGATAGGTGATTGTCAACTTGAAGATGGGGAGAAACGTTGTCCACGAGGAGACTGGTACGCAAGAAGATTTCGCATTTTGCAGGATGTAAATAATCTGAAAATATGCAATCCGGACGGAACGATTGAGACTCTGACACCAGAGCAACGGAAAATCATACTGGACGAACTAAATACGAAAAAAGAGGTCAGATTTTCAACAATTCGCAAGAAGCTCGGTTTGCTGGAGACACAGCAATTTAACTGGGAATATGAGATAAATGAAAAGGGAAAAAAGAGGGAAAAGCTGAAGGGAGACGAGTTCGCTTCGACAATGATGGGAAAGAAGGTCTTCGGTCGAAAAAAATGGGAAGATATGAGCGAAGGACAAAAGATAAAACTCAACAATTTATTTTTAGAATCAGAGGATAACGATGAACTCTGTACTGCTCTTGCGAGCGAATACAAATTGGCCGAAGAGAAGGCGGAGATAGCTTCGAAGGTGAAACTTGTAAGTGGGTATATGAGTTTTTCGCGTAAGGCGTTACAGAAGTTGCTGCCTTTAATAGAAGAGGGTAAAAGAACAGATGAGGCGCTGGATATAGTATATTCTGAACGAAACAAAACTAATGAGGCGAATGAAACCGACAAGTTGGATTTTCCTGAGGATTTACGCAATCCGTTAGTCAATCGTGCGCTGTTTGAAGTTCGAAAGGTTGTTAATGTAATAGTCCTCGAATATGGGAAGCCAAAGAAAATAAAGATAGAGATGGCCAGAGATGTCAGAGGTAACGCAAGGCAGCGAAAAGAAATTCATTTTAAGATGCTGGATAATAAAAGACGTAATGAGCAGACGAGAAAAAGATTGATAGAGGACATGGGGATAGCGAATCCTTCCAGAGACGACGTCATCAAATACAATCTCTGGATAGAATGCGGGAAGGTATGTCCTTATACAGGCAAAGCAATTTCACAGGAGGCCCTATTTGGGCCAAATCCTGAATTTCAGATTGAGCATATTCTGCCATACGACCGGAGCTTGGACGATAGCTATATGAATAAGACACTTTGTGAGGTTTACGAAAATATCCATGTAAAAAAGAAACAGATACCTTATGAGACATATAGCGGTGATACTGAGAGATTCGAACAGTTAAAACAACGCGTAAACAGAACGGCAATGCCATACTGGAAGAAGCAAAAATTCTGGCAAAAAGAAATTGATACAGATAAGATAATAAGCCGGGAGCTTAACGATACACGGTATATAAACAGGGAGGTTGTGAAATATCTTAAACAAATATGCAGTAATGTTAGTGGAACAAGGGGCAAGACCACATCTGAGCTTGCGCATCAATGGGGGTTTATCAAGGACAGGGACGACCATCGCCACCATTCTATAGATGCAGCGGTTATCGCAGTTACCTGTCCAGAGCATCTTTGGCAATTAGGAAAGAGCAAATATTCAAACGGAACAGTTAGCTTTCAACCGCCGTGGCCACACTTTAGAGAGGAGCTTGCTGAGAGGGTCAAGCACATCAACGTGTCGCATAAGCCGAGGCGAAAGGTGTCGGGTGCACTTCACGAGGAAACGAATTATGGTCCGACTGGGCTGAAAGATAATAAGGGGCAGGATGTTTTTGTGTATCGTAAGAAACTGGAAGATTTAACTGTTCCGATGGTATCAAAAATAGTTGATGATACTGTGAAGGGCATTGTGAAAAGCAGGCTGGTCGAATTTGGCATTGACCCAAATAAGAAGGGCAAAGAAAGGAATATCTCCAAAGATATTTGGGCTAAGCCGCTGTATATGAAGACAAAGAAAAGCAAGAATAAAATCCCTATCAAAAAGGTGAGAATCATGGAGGTTTTGGGCAATCCTGAGGGAATCAAAGATAAAAATGGAAAGACATATAGGTATGTTAAACTGGGGAGTAACCACCATGTTGAGATTTGGGAGTATACAGAAGGTGAGAAAAAAGGGAAAAGAGAATCTGTTGTGGTTACTATGTTTGAGGCAGTACGCCGCAGTCGCAATGGGGAGCCAGTAGTTCAACGCAATCATGGTCCGGGGACAAGACTTGTCTGCTCGCTTGCGATTAATGATATGGTTATGATGAAAAACAAGGCGGGTGGAACTGACCTTTACCGAGTTCAGAAGATGGATGCGAATAAGATGGTTCGATTTCGCCACCATACAGCGGCAACGATTGACAAGAAAGAAACATATATAGATAAGACGGCCCATCTTTTTGATGGTTACAAGGTTACAGTTGATCCGCTCGGGAGAATTCATCCGGCGAATGATTAGGTTAAGGGGACTCTTGATTATGTCGATAAACTCTTAAGAGTT
>CAZMSP010000074.1:2065-9787 GCA_964568985.1 uncultured Pirellulales bacterium | reverse complement strand
AGCACCGGCATATTCGGCTATCCTATCCAAAAGTGTGCTGAAATAATGCTTAGAACAACTATTGCTTACCTCAAAGGTTCACCCGCCGTATGTCTGGCGGGCCAAACCGGCATTGAAAGAGTTGTTTTTTGTCTCTACGGACAGAATAGTTACCAAGTCTTTGAAAATCAGCTCAACAAGGAAACTTTAAAATGAATCCCGTTAGACATTCACAGAACGAGAAACCATGTGTTTCTAATGGGCAAGAGTATGTGAGCCCCGTTAGAAATATTTTCTTTCCTTTCTTTACAATATTATTTCATTGTCGAATTTCTAACGGGCTGAGGAGATAAAAATGTCTAACGGGATGAAAGCAATGGTACTAACCAAAAGCGCACCGGCCGAAGAGAAACACCTCAAGATGCTTGATTTGCCAATACCTGCCCCTGCGGATAGTGAAATTCTGATTAAGGTTTCTGTATGTGGGGCTTGTCATACAGACCTCGATGAAGCTGAAGGAAGATTAAAACCGAGCAAATTCCCTATAGTGCCGGGTCATCAGGTAGTAGGAAAAGTGGCTGACAAAGGAAAGGCCGTGACCAAATTTAATCCTGGTGACCGTGTGGGGGTAACCTGGTTGTACTGGGCCTGTGGCAAGTGTAATTTTTGCCGGACTGGTCAGGAGAACCTATGCGGCGATGCCAAATGGACCGGCAAGGACGCTGACGGTGGCTATGCGGAATATATGGTTATTTGTGAAGATTTTGCATACCATATTCCTGAGATGTTTTCGGATGCCCAGGCGGCTCCGCTTTTATGCGCCGGCGTAATCGGATATCGCACATTACGGCTTGCGGAAATTACCGATGGGGAAAATATCGGCCTGTTTGGCTTCGGGGCTTCGGCGCATATTGTCATTCAGATAATAAAGTACAAATTTCCTAATAGCCCGGTTTATGTCTTTACCAAAACAGCCGAGCACGCCCGGTTAGCTGAGCGGCTTGGTGCTGTGTGGACCGGCCGTTCGGGAGATACACCTCCTGCGAAGTTAAATAAGGCGATGGATTTTACGCCGGTTGGTGAGTGCGTGCGTGATGCCCTGGCTGTCCTGGATAGAGGAGGACGGCTGGTGATAAATGCGATTCGTAAGGAGACGCCTGTTCCCGCTTTGGATTATGCCGAATATCTCTGGCTGGAGAGAGAGATAAAGAGTGTTGCTAACGTTACACGGGCTGATGCCGAGGAATTTCTGCCCTTAGCTGCTCAAATCCCCATCGTCCCGACAATTGAGGAATCTCCACTGGAGCAGGCCAATGATGTTTTGTTAGCTATTAAGCATTCGAAGCTCCGAGCAGCCGGCGTACTAAGGGTGAGCTAACTGAGAACTTGGGTTTCTTCGAGCAGTTGTGATTTTTATTTTGTTGGCCTTTTGGGGTGAAAACCAAATTTGTCTTGCTGATTTAAGAAGGCTGCTTCGTCCATTACCTTTTGAGCTTTTATGCACCATTCCAACAAGCCTTGTAATCTTATGATTGGCTTGGATTCGTAAAGCTGCGGTAATTCCGGAAGGCCAGGATATTTTTGTGTGATTTCTAAAGCGATATTTCGTGCGTTTATATATGCTGTTTCCGGTTGAGGCGGTTGAGGCTTCGGTATATAATTCCACTCTGTAGCATCGACTTGGATATACTTGCCATTAATAGCCGTATCGTCCGTACTTAAGCTTTCCAAATCTCTGCTTTTGCCTAATAGATACTGCTGAATCTGTTCTGATAAACCTCTCAGTTCAATATCCAATGATGTGTCGTTTTGCGAGTTCATTTTCATATGTCCTTTCTTTCGGGTCGGTCTGAGCAATGGCAGGTGTACGGCCTGCCGTCCCGATAGTTATTTTCACCGCGCATTTTACTGCAAAACCGTTTTTCTGACAACATTTGGCCGCCTTTTCCCTTGAATTTCTTTGTCTGAGATGTATGATTATCATATCGGTTGTATAGCTTTGGCCGAAAGTTTGAGTTTGAAACGCACGTTAAGTGAGATGAAAAACAAAATCAAAGTACTACTGGCAGTTCTCGCGGTTGGCGGGTGTGTTGGACCATTAGTGCCGGTTGTAAAGTTAGACCAGGAATCGGTGATGCGTCTGAGAAAAGAAATTCCTATCTTTGATATCACAGAGTTGCAGAACAAAGAATATCGGCGTATAGGTCAGATAGAGGCTACTTCTTGCATGAATAAACTTTGGGATTCTCCCGCCAGTAAAGAAAATGCAATAGATCAGCTTCGGTACAAAGCGTCTGCATTAGGTGGTAATGGCATTACAAATCTAATTTGTGAACCGTGCGAAGGAACAAATGTGGCTAAGAATTGCTGGAATTCTGTTACATGCTATGGAGTGGCTATTGCGTTAGAGCCAGCCGGCGAGGAGCCACCAAAGCATAGCCAAGAGACCACTAAATCCGATATCCCGCCAAAGGTATCCGAGCCAATCGAGTTTGAATACGACGCAGAAACAAAAACGGGTTATATATCTGTAAAAGGCAAAGGACCAGAAGCCAGGTCCTGGATGCTGAAACAAATAGAAGAAATCTGTGCTTCAAAGAATATTGTTATTCAAAAGGGAACAACATTTGAGCCGGCTCATTTTCGAGTATTAAATGAGACGCTCCTGGACGGTAAGTTTACCATTAAGTTTGAATTGGTACGTTAACGCTGGCTAAAGACAGCCCCTGACGCGGAAATCTGGGGACACCATATAATGGCACTAACTTAAGGGAATTCTTGGGCAAAAGAGAAGCTTGTCCGGCGGTGAAATCCGCGAAATTACCCGTCACGCTCTTACTGCTTGGCTTGGGTGCGGTGATGTTGAGAAGAAAACGCTAAAAGGATATTATTTCTTGAAATCAATTTCGGGGACTTTTGGAGAGGCGGAAAAATGAAAAAACTATTTTTGATTTTAGTGTTTTTGATAGTCTTTCTGGCCGGATGCGCAACCCAGACATATAATTACTATCCCGAAGTAACCGAGATAAGCGAACCACCGTTGAATTCCATAGAAACTGTTTATGTTGGCGACAATATGCTTCGACAAGGTAAATTTTCAGAACACGATGCTATATACATTCGAGAAAATGTAAAGGCGGGGGTGCTTGGTGGATATACTTTCACTCGTGGGTATTATCTTAAAAAAGGCCAAGACAGAAAATACGAGTTTTATCTCCCTTTGGGCGGCATGGATTCAGGACAAGTAATAGTTGAGGGATTATATGACCCCTTTAAAATTATTCGTTTAGATAAGAAAAGTGGAAAGCTATGTGGAATATCAATATACGACATGGCGGTTTGTACTAATAAAGCAAATTATGAAAAGAAAAAATATCCGGTAGCAACCTCTGACTCTTTTCAGCAGACTCTTGTTTATAGCGGAAAAGTTGGCTCTAAAATTAACATGGCATACCGTGAATTTTTGAATGATATTGCAAGACCGGCATTCTACAACAATGTAGAGTATGATTTATCTGAGTCGAGAATCATTGGGTACAAAGGTTCACGAATTGAGATTATTGAGGCAACTAATGAGTATATTAAATACAAGGTTATCCAGAACTTCAAACAAGCAAAATTCTAATCTACAGTGCACTTACTGCTCGACTTTGGCGGCCTATTTTTAGGGAAAAAACACAGAGAAGTACGGACTTGAACACAAACGAACACGGACTGGTCAAACCTGCTAATCATCTGCAGCGGATTAATTGGTTGTCATCATATTTAACGTGGGGCAGATTCGTTTTTATCTCCTCGATGAAACGCAGGCCATCTTTCCAGTAGCCTGCGGTGGGTTTCAAGTCGGCGCCGAAGCCGGCAAAATAACGGTTTATATTATAAACCAAAAGTTCCCGTAAATACTTGCTGACCATCGATGCCAGCGATACCGGTAAATATCGGTCATCTGCACCGACAACAAAGTGCAAACGCATAAATTTGCCGTTGGCCTGCAATTCATAGCTGCTGTTTTGCTGGCTCTCGCGGAGAATCTTCAGTTTCATATCCGGGAACATCAACTGCAGGACTTTTCGATATCGAACTCGGCCGCCCTGCCTGTCAATCATAACTTGTAAATCATCACCTTCAAAATTATCAAAAGCGTTCTTTATAAGTCGCGATGTAGCTGTGAAAAGGACGCTGGCTTTATTTTTGACATTGTTGACCATCCTGTTGTAATAGGCAACGTCCAGACAACAGCTTCTCAGCTGAAGCAGTTTGATTCCATTCGAGCTCAGGTCATCAGCCAGCACAGTTGATGCAATCGCTTCATCAGCAACATCGGCTAAAATCGTCTGCTCTGTTGCTTGTTTATACCAGGGATACGCACTTAATCGGCTGATACAATCCGGACACAATAATTTCAAAAGTTCGGTCAACGTGGTCGGCTCTTTACCGAGGCATTTAAGGCACGCTAAGACGGTTCGCTGCAGGTGCTTTATGCCGAGTGATTTGTTATGGGCTTTTTTACTGTCGGCGATAAGTAGTCGCCCTGCAAGATGCCTTCGCTTGTCGGCTACACTTTTTTTTAAGACCTGCCACAGGTCAGATGTCAAAAGATGATGCGGAAGCGAAAAAGTGCTCGACGATACAACTAACGGCCCCAGAATCGGCCCGAAGCCGGCCTCATCAATCCCTACGAGAACTACCATCCTTGTCAATCCTTCTATTCGTATGCTAAAATGACTTAACTACCAAGTTTGCAAAGACCAGGATATAAAGCACGAAGCACGAAATCCGAAGTACGAAACAAATCCGAATGACCGAAATTAAAATGACCAAAACAAAATGTTTTGAAAATTCGAACATTTGAATTTTGAATTTGTTTCTGATTTCGATATTCGTATTTCGGTTTTAATTAAATTATCCCCGGTGCGACTCGAACGCACAACCTCTGGCTCCGGAGGCCAACGCTCTATCCAATTGAGCTACGGGGACGACAATTGTTTTGGTGACTGGTTATTGGTAACTGGTTATTAGTCCATTTACCATTTAACCATTTACCAGTTACCATCTAATCAAATATAAGTGCCTGCCTGCGTTTTTACAACTCATTTTCGCCGCAATTTTCGCCTGAATTGACTCAGGGTATCGTTTTGGCGTCAGTTTTTTTGAGAAAATTGTCTATCGTTACCATACCGCCCCTGCCAATAACATAGAGGGGCAGGCATCTGAGAACACGCCGACTTGCAATCACGCAGCCAACTTGATATAATGGGAGTGTGGTAAAACAAATTCGCTCATTCGGAGGGGCACACGTGAGGTTAATCCTTATGAATAAAGGTTGTTATATTATCTTCGGTTGCCTGATAGCGGGACTCGCGGCCACATCCCTGGCCGATTACGGAGGCACATTAGTCAGTAATGCCGGCTTTGAGGTCAGCAACCCGGAGACCGGTTTTGCCGATGAATGGTGGTTTGCTCCGGAGGGGACTGTTACCTACCATAAGCCGGAGCCGAACAAGGCCCATAGCGGCGAGGCATTCGTTAGTATGATGCCCGGTCCGGAGGGATGGTCGGTCTGCTGGTCGACGGTTGACATACCCGTTGCCCGTGACACCAACTACACAATTGCGGCATTCGTTGCGGATGCCAATGGCGGGCAAATCGGGCAAAACCCCGCCGGCGCCGCACAGTTCAAACTTGAGTGGTATGCCAATCGCAACGACCCATATGAACAGCGCATAGACACCGATAACATCAATTTGACTGTGCCCAAAGACGGCATCTACTACTACTTCTCCGGCCAGGTCTATAACAACTCAGACGCCAATTTTGTCAGAGTTGTTCTTGTTGCTTCGCAAGTTGCCGGCCAGACCCCCGCCTTCAACTTCGATGACATTACATTCGCACGCACCAACCCACTGGCCCGACCGGATTTCAACAGCGACAGAACGGTCAACTTCATCGATTTCGCCTACCTCGCCCAAGGATACGGACAGGCCATTCCCGCATACGATATGGACGGCGACGGCTCCTTCGGCATTTGCGACCTTGCCCTGTTCACAACCGACTGGACAAGAACAATTCCCGACCTGCCCGGCTACCAGCTCGTCTGGTCCGACGAATTTGACGGCATCGAAATCGACTACTCAAAATGGACTCACGAGGTCGGCGACGACTGGTACAACAACGAAATCCAGTCCTATACCGCCCGGCCATACAACTCGGTCGTCGAAAACGGCAACCTTGTCATAATCGCAAGAAAAGAACAGTACGGCCCCAATTACTACACCTCCGCACGTCTTCGCTCGCTAAGCAAAGCCGACTTCCGCTACGGGAGAATGGCCGCTCGCATCAAGCTGCCCACCGGCAAGGGCATCTGGCCCGCATTCTGGATGCTCCCCACCTACCAGATTTACGGCGGATGGCCAGACAGCGGAGAAATCGACATTATGGAAGCAATCAACCAGACGGACCGCATCTACGGCACTATTCACTTTTCCGACCCCAATCATGAGCGTGATTCTTCCGGCGGCTCGTATTATGCGGGCGGCCTTAACTTCGCGGACGACTTCCACGTGTACGCCGTCGAATGGGAGCCCAACGAAATCCGCTGGTTCGTTGACGACGTTATGTATTTTTCCGAGACCGAATGGAGCAGCGGCAGCAATCCGTACCCTGCTCCGTTCAACGAACACTTCCATTTCCTGCTCAATGTCGCAATCGGCGGCGACTGGGCAGGCCCACCGGACGAATCAACTGTCTTTCCACAAAAAATGCTTGTCGATTGGGTACGCGTTTACCAAAAGACCCCCTGAGTTGCCTTGTCGCCGGGTAAGCTTGCTGAAAGGCCTGTCTGCGTTTTTACAACCCATTTTCGCCCAAATTGGAACCTCCATTTTGTTTTTTTGAATCGTTCTTATTTGGAATTTGCAGTTTTTGTAGTATATTTTATTAAAGGTAAGGGCGATTCGCGAATCGCCCCTACCAGAAATACGCGAATCCTTCCGATAATATATTTGAAGCTAATGAACACAATGTTACCTTAAATGTGGTGGAGGAAATGGGGATTCAAAATTTCTCAGAAGATGTTCTTTACGTTACTTTGCCTAAACAACCACATTTGAGTAATGAGCTTGAAAGAATCAACGAAATCGCCGGTAACAGCCCCGCTTATGATGTGGTGGTCGATTTTTCCAAGGTAAAAATTCTGACTTCTGCAAGTGTCTGCAATCTGATGATATTGAAGGAACTGCTAAACGGTTTGGAGCATCAACTTGTATTATGCAGTGTTTCTGCACAGGTCAGAAACATCTTCGCCGTAACCGGCCTTGAAGGTTTATTTGAGTTTGCCAATGACAAGTTCGGTGCCCTGGAATCTATGCAGCGGGTCCCTTACCTGCAGGATAAAACCGGCTAATGGAATTTACCCCGTTAGAAATAATTTTTCTAACGGAGTTTACTCATCGGTGCTCCCAGCTTACCATTTTATCTGCTGAAGCTCGCTTGTTTTGCGGTGATTAGTCATATCAGGCGCCAGTACCGTTATCGTTATAAATCCTTCCACCAATGATATTGTATCTGTAGGTTCCTCATCGGTATGGTTGGGCTCACCAGCTAACTGAAATACAGTTTGGCCCTGTTCATTTTTCTGTGGGATATAATATTCATCAAAACCTTTGTTTGATTGAGGTACTACCCTTACTCCTTTTGGCTCACCTTTTGATAGTTGTGGTATGTTGATATTTATCACGTCGCCGC
>CAZMSP010000074.1:0-1965 GCA_964568985.1 uncultured Pirellulales bacterium | reverse complement strand
TCTATAGGCATTAGCTTTTTCAGGATTTTCATACAATATTTTGCTGCCTTTTCAAAATCCATTTGCTCCTCGGCTGCAAGACTCATAGCAACAGCAGGGATTTTCAAAAGTGCCCCTTCCATTGCAGCGGCGACCGTGCCGGAGTAATAGACGTTTATTCCTGCATTTGCGCCGTTGTTTATGCCGGCGACGAGCAAATCGAACGGGCCTTTATACAACTGCATTACCGCTAATTTAACACAATCAGCAGGCGAGCCCTGCACACTAAAACCCGTGAATTGGCCGTTAATATCCACCTTATTGCACACTAAAGGTCGAGAGTAGGTAATGCTATGGCTGGCACCTGAGCGACTATCTGCTGGCGCAACTACCGCCACATCGCCCATCTTGACTAACTCTTTATAAATGGCTGCTAATCCGGGGGCGAAAATGCCATCATCATTAGTTAGTAAGATATTCATAACACTATAGAATAAGACAAAAACGAAGAAGTAGAAAGGAAAAACTCTCGGCTAGCCCCGTCATCTTGATGACGGGGTTACTTACGTGAGGATTGCTTTATTTGCTCTGTCTTCTATCCAGTTTTGAATCGTATCGTTTGCCTCTTTTGCCTTTTATATTGGTTTTGGTAAACGTTTTTTTAGTTTTTATTTGTGTCAACTTATATTGTCTGTTATCTATTTTTCTCATAATTCCCTGGTATAGACACGTTCTGCACACGTCCCGCCAATTCTTACCTGTCCGGCATAGTATTTACGAAGACGGATTTCATTTTCCGTATGGACAATCAGTTGCCCATTTAATGGGACTAATTTTTGGTCTTTTTGTATGGTGGTATTACCCCTTTTTTCTCCCATTCTTTAATTTGTGCAGAAAACTCTCTAAAATCACGACCGCATAGGGCACTTAGCATTTCATATTGGCTTATGTTAGGGTCTCCCAATTCTTCCCTAATTTCGTCTGTACATCGGTCTACAAATTCTATGTATCGCTCAGGAGCCCATACGTATTCTTTCATCGTATTTCTAATCTGAAATTCTTTTGGCAGATCTTTTGACTGTGTACCGCCTCTTATTTCAATTCCCAAATATGTTTGAGGAATTTTCCTTTTATCGAAAATGAATGGATATTCAACGTGGATAGCCCAGCTTCCACCATGATAAATTCCAAGCCCATTACCAATATACAATTTTGGAATATTACCATATTCTTCTTTGAATTTTTGAAGTACTTTCATGGCGATATCTTGGCCTTCACCTTTATAAGTATTCCATTTGTAATGAATCGTTAATCTTTCTTTCTCTAACATCTCTATCCACTCTTCCCAGCTTGGTTCTTCTTTTTTAGATATACTTGACATTTTTGAATACTTACCTCCTTTGGGAGCCAAAATGTCCCATATAATTAAACCCGTAATCGTAAGACTTACCACACATCCGGTTATGATGTTCTTTCGTGTCATTTGCCTTGAATCAAACAATAATTATATAATTCTAGAAGCCATTCTTTATTATTCTTCCATTTTCCGCATGGATGTTTTGTCTACCCTATCTTTTATTACTTATTATCTACCTTAGAAGTCTTCATGCCTATGGCTTCACGTATCCTATCAGGTAGCGCCTCGGGATCTGGAACAGGAGCTGTACTAACCAAATCCCTCCCAGTTTTTGTTTTGATTACAAGTACATCACTTGCTCTCCAACCGATCCCTTTTCGAATCACAGCGACGGATTCTATGTCCTGAACCGGAATCTTAACCTCTCCTTTTGGCCAAAGATAACAAGCCACAAGCTCCTGCTCTGGCCCAATTCGAAGTGAGTAGAAATGACAATAGCCTATCCGGTAACTCGCCCAAATTGATCCACCTACAATCACAAGCGGCCAAGAAATTAGCAAAAACAACAACATCCGACTCCGCTTTTTCATGACGCGTTTAGATGGTATGAACAGCGTGTAAAACCATCG
>CAZMSP010000073.1:0-9999 GCA_964568985.1 uncultured Pirellulales bacterium | reverse complement strand
ATCGGCAAAATCGGCATTATCATCTCGCTGCTGAGGTCGTTGAAAAAACTAACGATACTCAGCAGGATAACATTGCCTGTAAGTGTTTTCCCAGGTTTGTCTTTCATTGCCAAAAGCACGCGTTAATCGTCTGATAATGTGATGTTACTCACCGCGAACCTGCACGAAAACTTTCCTGCTGCGGGGGCCGTCGAATTCACAGAAAAAAATCCCCTGCCAAGTACCCAGTTGCAGGGATTTATCCCTAATCAGGATTTGTTCGCTGCATCCGAGCAGAGAGCTTTTACAATGTGCATCGGAATTGCCTTCGTAATGCTGGTAGCCCGGCCGATGATGAGGTATCACCTCCTCCAGAGTTAAAAGTATATCGTGGATAACAGAAGGGTCAGCGTTTTCGTTTATGGTAATTGCTGCGGTTGTGTGAGAACAATAAACAATTACATCGCCGTCGGTTATACCAGACTGACTGACAGACAAGCCAACCTTGCTTGTAATATCTATCAACTGGTTACGCTTTTTGGTGCTGATGCTGAAATCCGTTTGGACGATTTTCATTACGCATTTACTCCGCTCTTTTCAAAGATGCAAAGTCATTTTTTTGCATTAGGAAATCTATATTCTCAGCTTCAACCAAGAAGTCTTTTTAACTCCGTAATAAGCAATGAGATATCTTCTGTCGAGGTGCTCCACACTACATCTAAATTGATGGAAAAGTAAGCATGAATAAGCCGGTTTCTCATGCCTATTATGACAAACCAGGGAATCTCGGGGACGTTTTCTTTAATTTCGTCCGAAACCTGGGTTGCTGCTTCCCCAATGATTTCAAAAAGACGAACAAGCGAATGAACCAGCTTGCGGTCGCTATTCAAATCTTCACGTGTTGATGATTGCACATACTGCTGTATTTCAATCGCTGCATCCAACATGTGTCGTAATCTCACCTGATCTTCAAGATTGATACTGAACTTTGGCATTTTGTACCACCTCGTCACGGAAATACTGGCTTAAATCTTCGGGTGTCCGCAAATCCGCTTTCTTCCCGAGCATTTCTGTAAGCTCCATTTCCATTTTGATAATTGAGAAAAGGCCGGGCGTATGGCCTTTCTCAAACTCAACCAACAGGTCGATATCGCTGTCAGGCCCTAATTGGCCGCGGATAGCAGACCCGAAAACCGACAGCTTCCTGATACGATTCCTTTCGCAGAACTCTATCAGCTTGTCTTTAGATATTTTCTGTTCAAGTGAATAAGCCATCTTGTAAACCTTTTGATTAATTATTTATCCTTGTCTAAATAGTGTAAATCCCATTTCAATCCGTGTCTAATTTTTTCTACATTTGTTCGACAACTTCTATGCCCAAAAGCTCGCTCAAGCCGTGCCTGATGGTCTTTGCGGTTAAATCGCAGAGCAATAATCTGGTGGGTCTTTTATCCGGCCCGGCATCGAGAACCGGACAATTGGTATAAAAAACGCTGAACTTCTGGGCCAATTCATATAAATATGCAGTTAAATAATTAGGCCTGTAATCAACGATAGAATCCTGTATCGCTTCTCCGTAACGAATGAGATGTTTTGCTAAATCCAGCTCAGCCGATTCGGTTAGTGAAACCGCCTTCAATTCAGCGATTTCTTTATCAACATCAATCTTTCTGTCTTTTTTTCCCCTTTGTTTAATTGATTGCACCCTGGCGTAGGCGTATTGCATATATGGAGCGGTATTTCCGTCCATCGCCAGCATCTTATCGAAGCTAAAGATATAATCGCTGGTTCGATTATTGGAAAAATCCGCATATTTAACGGCACCGATTCCAACGGCCTGGGCGATTTGGTCTTTCTGCTTTTTAGAAAGGTCAGGATTTTTTTCTTCGACGATTTCTTTTGCCCTAAACACTGCCTCATCCAGAAGTTCCTTTAACCCGACATTTTCGCCAAAGCGTGTTTTTAACGGTTTGCCATTTTCGCCTAATACGCTGCCGAACGTAACGTGGATTAGTTCTGTATTTTCTTTTGCCCAGCCGGCCATCCTTGCAACTTCAAAGAGCATCTCAAAATGCAGCTTTTGACGGGCATCGGTAACGTAAATAATTCTATCCGCTTTTAATGTTTCGACGCGATATTTCAACGCCGCCAAATCCGTTGTTGCATAAAGATACGCACCATCGGATTTCTGGATAATAAAAGGCAGCGGCTCACCATCTTTATTCTTAAAACCCGCTTGTGGTGAGCCTGTCGAATCCACCGGAAATACACAAACCGCTCCGTCAGATTCTATCGCCAAGTTCTTCTTCCTCAACTCTTCGACAACCTTTGGCAATTCATCTTTGTATTCACTCTCACTACGGATATGTCGATCATCCAACTCAACACTAAGTGTTTTGTAGATCTCGTTACAGTGGCGCAGCGTAAGGTCCCTAACTAGTTTCCACGCCTCTTTTTCTTGTACGTTCTTATCACCGCCTCGCTGTAGCATCACAGTGACATGCCGAGAAAGATGTTCATAAGGTATTATACCATCTCGAGTAGGTATAGTAAGCCCCAGACCTTCAGTACAATCTTCAAGCAAATTAACAAATTGATACGCCAAAAGAAATCCTTCCCATATATTATTTGATTTAGAAATTTTACCCAAAAAAGGATGGAATAAAACCTCTCCATCGCCAAGTTTTTCTTCGTTTGTGGAATCTCGGTGCCAATCTTCTTCATGCCTATCTCTTATAGCGATGCAGATTTCTTTAACTTTTTTCTTATCTCCTATATTGGATTGTAGTGCAACCAGTTCAGTTACGTAATACATCGGTAGACCGTGCCTTTCAGCCATACACATATGCCACAAACCGAGAATGACCCTTCCGAATTGTGTACCCCAGTCACCGATGTGATTCTGGCGGATGACTTTATGGCCGAGGAATTCGAGGGCCCGGCAGATACAATCGCCGATGATTGTGCTTCGCAGGTGGCCGACATGCATCTGCTTGGCAATATTCGGGCCAGAGAAATCAATGACGATGGTCTTTGGCTTACCGGTTTTCTCTACAGCAAGATGTTTTTGGTCTTTGTTGATTTCAAGCAGGCGGTCGGCCACAAAACCGGATTTTAGTCGCAGGTTTATAAATCCCGGCCCCGCTATTTCTGGCTTTTCACATATATCGTTAATTTTCAGGGTTCTAATGATCAATTCAGCAACCGTGCGAGGATTTGTTTGTACTTTTTTGGCAAGTGGCATCACACCGTTGGCCTGATAATCGCCGAATTTGGGGTCTGTGGAAGGCCTTACAATAGCTGCACAATCCTCTTGGCCGGTAACTGCTCCTTCTCCGTAGTATTTACTACGAAGGACGAAAGCCATCGCAGCACTAATTCTCTCTTCGAGTATATCAACAACAAGCTTCACTTTTTTAAGACCTCTTCCCAGTTCAATCTCTTTGCATCACCCCAGAGTAATTCCAAATCGTAGTAGTCTCTGTATTCGGTGTCGAAGATATGGATTACGACATCGACATAGTCGAGCAAAATCCAGCGTCCCTGCTCATAACCGGCCCGGCCGAATCGCTTCATGCCCCGCTTTCTTGCCTCTTCGGAGATTTCATCTGCCACGGTGCGCATCTGTCTGTTGCTTGTGCCTGTGACGATTACAAAATAATCAGTCGCAGGCGACTTGCCCTTCAAATCCAGAACCACAATATCACTACAATGCCGGTCAGCCGCTGTGTTAGCCGCAGCCAGCGCAAAATCTTTTGCCCCGTTAGAAATCTTGCCCTTTCGCTGCTGGTCCCCGCTTGTAGAATTTCTAACGGGGTTTGTCTTTGCAATTCGCTTTTTTGTCAAATCCTATATCCTTAGCTTAAATAAAAAGGAGTGGCCGATTCGACCACTCCAATAGATTACTCACATTAGCCGGTTGCGTCAACTGCACAATCCGACACAGGTTATTTGGCGATACCGAGCCAGCCACCAATAACGGGGGCAAATTTCACCACAACACCTGAGAAAACCACGCTGACCATTGTCATCAGCTTTATCAGGATATTCAAACTCGGGCCGGAAGTATCCTTGAACGGGTCGCCGACGGTATCGCCAACTACCGCCGCCTTATGGGCGTCTGAGCCCTTGCCGCCCAGATTGCCTTTCTCAATGTACTTTTTGGCGTTGTCCCAGGCACCACCAGCGTTATTAAGTGTAATTGCAAGAACAAAACCGGTAGTCAGCCCACCAGCTAAAAGCCCCATCACACCCGATACACCTAAAAGCAGCCCCGTAAGAACCGGTATGATAATGGCCAAAAGCGACGGCAAAATCATCTCTCTTTGTGCGCCACGGGTAACAATAGAGACACATTGTGCGTAGTCAGGTTTGCCGGTCCCTTCCATAATGCCGGCGATTTCCCTGAACTGGCGACGGACCTCGTTGACGACACGACCTGCGGTTCTGCCCACTGCCTTCATCGTCATCGCACAAAAGACAAATGCCATCACGGCACCTATAAACAGTCCACAAATTAACTTTGGGTTCATTATCGTCAGGTCATATGCCGCGACAAAATCAGCAACACCCGACGCTTTTGCAGTTTCAGGCGTGAACACAACATTACCGACCTGAAAAGTCCCACCAGCTTCTGTTGCCAGTCTTGCAATCCATATCCGAACCTCTTCGATGTATGCAGCTAATAACGCCATAGCTGTCAGAGCCGCAGAGCCGATTGCAAAGCCCTTTCCTGTCGCTGCGGTAGTATTGCCGAGTGCATCAAGGGCATCGGTCCTTTTTCTGACTTCTGCGCCCAGACCACTCATCTCAGCATTTCCGCCGGCATTGTCGGCTATCGGGCCATAGGCATCGGTCGCCAAAGTAATTCCCAATGTAGAAAGCATTCCCACAGCGGCAAAGCCGATACCATAAAGCCCCATCGATATATTTGAAAAACCGCCGGCAAAACCAAAAGCGCACAGAATGCAGATAACTATCGTTACAACCGGCAAACCAGCAGAATACATCCCTGTTGCAATTCCTTCTATAATCATGGTTGCAGGCCCCATTTTCGTCTGTTCAGCAATAGCACGAGTCGGGCCGTAACTGTCAGAGGTATAATATTCTGTAAACTGGCCAATCAGTACTCCAGCAAGCAATCCAGAGATAACTGAGCCAAAGACTCCCCAGGTAATCCAGCCGGCCCAGACCAGCCCCACCAAAGCAACAATAATCATAATCGAACTGCCGAGTGTCCCAAATAAAAGTGACCTAAGTAAATCCTTCTGGCTGGCACCTTCTTTACAACGAACCATAAAGATACCGACAATCGAAAGGAAAATACCCAGCCCTGCCACAACCATCGGGGCAAGAACAGCTCTCAGAGCCTGCTGGGATGAAAGTGTCACAGCAGCTCCCAACGCTGCTGCTGCCAGAATCGAGCCGCAATAGCTTTCGTAGAGGTCGGCACCCATACCGGCAACATCACCGACATTGTCTCCAACATTATCAGCGATTGTGGCGGGATTTCTTGGGTCGTCTTCCGGGATGCCGGCTTCGACCTTACCGACCAGGTCTGCTCCGACATCAGCTGCCTTTGTATAAATGCCGCCGCCAACACGGGCAAAAAGGGCCTGTGTAGAAGCGCCCATAGCAAAGGTAATCATAGTAGTTGTAATCTCAATAAGCTTATGGCCGGGGTCCATTCCTTCAGGTACCAGGGTCAGACCGAGCAATTCCAAGCCCTCTTTCATATGCTCCGGCGTATAGACGAGCCTGTCAAGAATCCAATACCAGACGGTGATGTTAAGCAGGCCGAAACCAACAACGACAAGGCCCATAACCGCACCCGAACGAAAGGCAACCTGCAAGCCGCGATTTAAACTCTCGCTGGCACCCTGTGCAGTCCGGGATGAGGCATTCGTCGCGGTCTTCATACCCAGAAAGCCGCAAAGAGCACTGAAAAAACCCGCAGTCAAAAATGCTACAGGAACAAAGGGATTCTGAACACCCAGATAGGCACAACCACCCAGGATAATCAGCAATATCAAAAATACCAATGCTACAACACTATACTGCCTGAATAAATACGCATAAGCACCTTCACGAACGTACCGAGCAATGGTTATCATTTTCTCAGTTCCTTCGGGGGCAGCCATCACCTTCTTATAGAAGTATAACGCAAAAATTAATGCGAGGACGGCCCCTGCCGGTGCTATCCACCAGATTGGTGGAATACCAGCCAATGCGATTATGCTCTCAAAAAAATCCACTTTTTTACTCCTTTCAAATCAACTATAGCTTCTATTTACAAAACGCATATAAAATTCCGTGAAGTTTATCCAAACAGGGCTACATTTCAAGCATTTTATTAAGAAAAACCTCACAAGTGTATATGGCATAAGCGCACAAGTCGTTTATGCCTGGTGCGCTTTTATGTGTGGTAATGTGCGTTGATTTTTACATATTCGGGGCTCAAATCGCAGCCATAGCAAAAATCGCCCTGCTTGCCCGCACCCAAATCCACCGTTATCGTATGCTCGGCTTTAGAGATAACTTTGCCCGCCTTTTTTGCGTCAAATTTCGCCGGTGCGCCGTTTTTGAAAACAGTTATATCGCTCTTTCGACCAAGCTCAAGACAAGCGAGTTTGCAGGATAACTTAGCGGGATTCAATTTTACGTCCACTGAGCCGACTGCACAGATAATTCTGCCCCAGTTGGGGTCGCCGCCGTGAACAGCGCACTTGACCAAATCATAATCAGCTATCGCACGCGCCGCCTTTGCCGCATCGGCTTTCGTAGCTGCACCTTTGACAACGACCTTGAACATCCGAGTCGCTCCCTCGGCATCAAGCGCCATCTGTTTTGCTAAATCGTCGCATAATTCTGCCAGAGCTTTTGCGAACTTTTTATAGCGTGGACACTGGCTTGTAACAGGCCGATTTCCCGCCAGACCGGAGGCAAGTATTATCGCTGTATCGTTTGTGCTCTGATGGCCATCAACCGTTAATTTATTTAACGAATTGCCGATTGCTGTCTTCAACGCCTTTGCCAGTAAGGGTTTCGTTATGGCCACATCGGTCGTGATAAAACAAAGCGTTGTTGCCATATTCGGGCCAATCATACCAGCTCCTTTGACTACGCCGGCTATTGTTATTCGTGACTCGTGCCCCGTGGCTCGTGACCCGAAACTGATTTTTCTGATGGCTTGTTTTGGCTTTGTATCGGTAGTCATTATCGCCTTTGCAAAATCCAGACCCGCTGCTGCGTTGGCCGACAGCTTCGCTGTCGCCCTGGAAATACCGGCAGCTATTTTCTTGATTGGCAACTGCTCACCGATAATACCTGTCGAAGCGACAAGAACGCTGTGCGGGTCTTCATCGGTCTGCTTGGCTGTCTCGCTGCACATTTTGATTGCGTTTTTGATGCCCTGCTGACCTGTGCAGGTATTAGCGTTGCCAGAATTGACAATCACGGCTGAAATATTGGCGCTTTTTACGTGCTTTTTACAGATTTGTACTGCAGCAGATACTATCTTGTTGGTTGTAAATACTGCCGCTGCCTTTGCATCAGTTGGACAGGCAATCATTCCCAGATCTAGATTGCCGGATTTTTTAATCCCGCAATGTACCCCTGCCGCCAAAAAACCTTTCGGTGATGTAACAGTATTATTAGCCATATTTGAACCTCGTTAAATAATTGCAGTATTCTTTGACCGAGGGTCTCTTATAATTTTTGGGCCGTTGGTGAGAATTCCGGCGATTGCCAAGGCTCTGAAATCGGCCATTGGGTCATAAAACTTTTTGCTCAAATCAACGCTATTGACCATTATGCCTGCACGGTTTTGCTTAAGCTGCTTTACAATCTTACCATCCGGCTGGATAAAACACGATGGATACGGCGAGTAATAACCGGAGGCATTCGACATACTCACCCAAAAACGGTTTGTCGCTGCGTAGCACTGCATCGTCTGCCGCATAATGTGAGTGTGAACGCTCGGGCCTTTTTGCCGGGCGTTGTAAAACGACTGCAATATACACCTTGCGCCCTTTTTATAAAGCGCTCGATAAATCTCCGGAAACCGCAAATCAAAACATATAAGCAGCGAGCATTTTACGCCATTTATAGTAAAGTTCACAAATCTATTACCGGGCGTAAATCGGCATAGTTCCCCTGCCGTGCAAAAACGCTTGTCATATCGGTCGCGAATTTTGCCGTCTGGGCCAATCAGGTAAAGGCAATTATGTGGCTTATTTGGAGGGGTCAATGGATGGACACTGCCTAACGCAACCCACAGCTTCAATTTACCCGCCAAAGCTGTTATCTCGAGGGTTTCTTCTTTTAGAAGCTCCCAGTCGAAGCCATCAAAATTTGGAAAGTCGAATCCCACATAGCCGCTAAGAGCACATTCGGGAAAATGTACAATGTCTGCCTTATATTTTTGCGCTTTTCGCAGAAATTCCTGAATCTGCTGTGAATTTCTTTTTATCGATTTTCCCACAGCGAATTGACAGGTAGCAACTTTTAACACGCCGGTAGCCATATTCAATCCTAAGCAAGGCCGAGGGTTTCATCGAGGCCGAAGATGATATTCATATTCTGAATCGCCTGGCCGGATGCGCCTTTTACCAGATTGTCAATCGCCGAGAAAACTACGACTTTGCCCTTCACGCAGGTTGCAAAGATATGGCAATAATTCGTCCCTGCGACATCCTTAACAGAGGGCGGCTCTTTACAGAGCTGCACAAAAGGCTCTTTAGCGTAGAAATCGTTATATAGTCTTGCTAACTGTTCTCCGCTCACTTTGCTTTTCGGCTGGCAGTAAATCGTCGAGAGGATTCCCCTGTCGAACGGCCCCGCGTGCGGCTGAAACAGTATCTTTACGGGCGAGCCGGCAATTTCGCCTGCGATTTGTTCCATCTCCGGCATATGCCGGTGTGTGCCGATGCCATAAGCAAACATATTTTCGTTCATATTGGGAAAATGGAATTTGCTCGATGGATTCCGGCCTGCCCCGGATATGCCGGTTACTGCATTTACAATAATCGAGCCGGTCTCGATAAGACCTTCTTTCAGCAGCGGTGCTACAGCCAGTAATGCACCTGTAGGGTAACAGCCGGGATTGGCGACCAAGTCAGAACCTTTTATCCGTTCGCGGAACAATTCCGGCAGGCCGAATACCGCCTTGGCCAGATTGGCGGTATCGGTGTGCTTAACCTGATAGAATTTTTCGTAAACAGCCACGTCTTTCAGCCGATAGTCCGCACTGAAATCAACGACCTTCAATCCCGCATCCAGAAGTTTCGGCACAAATCCCATAGAAACCTTATGAGGCAGACAGCAAAGGGCTACGTCAGCCAGGCCGGACAATTTTTCCATATCCAGTGGTTCGATTTTCAGATTGCACCGGCCCCTGAACTGCGGAAAGACATCCTCTACAGCTCCGCATTCTTCAGGCAGAGCCGTCAGGTAGGCCAGTTCGGCCTCGCTGTGCTGCAGGATAATCCGTATCGACTCAGCGCCGGTATATCCGCTTGCTCCGATTATCGCAATTCGTATCATAATTTCTCCTTACGATAAAAAAACAACCGCTCCCCCGCAGCTTCGCTTTTGCAAAGCAAAACGGCGGGGGTCGCGGCTATTGTAACAATCCAGAATAAAGTTTGCAAACTAACGCTTCGAGAACTGGAACTTCTTTCTCGCACCTGCCTGTCCCGGCTTTTTTCTCTCGACCATCCTGGGGTCGCGAGTGAGATGGCCACCATCCCGCAGCACGTGGACCAGGTTTTCATCATAATTCTTTAATGCCCTGGCAAGCCCGAGTCGTGTGGCACCGGATTGGCCGGTAGAACCACCGCCTCCGACATTTACAAATACGTCAAATGATTTTTCGCTCTCAATTGCCTGCAGAGGAGCAATAACAGCTCGTCTGTCCTGCTCACGCTTGAAATAATCGCTGAGCTCTTTTTTGTTGATTAGCAATTTGCCACTGCCGGGCTTGATTCGCACACGGGCGACAGAGCTTTTTCTTCTGCCGGT
>CAZMSP010000072.1:0-10326 GCA_964568985.1 uncultured Pirellulales bacterium | reverse complement strand
GGAAAACAATACTTTGCATCCCTGGGATAATGCCAAGCACTCGAATCAGCCCGGGGGAACTCGAAAAACCGATTGTTCGCAACAACTCTCCGTGATCAGCTTTAGTCTGTGGCTCTGGAAGCAATTTTGTACCAATGAGATAAGTCAAGTACGCCCAGATATACCATCCAACAAGAGCTACAACTACCATCATCAGCATTCCCAAAAGCCCTGCTTTTGAAGTACTCCCTATTCCAGCTGCTATACTGGACAAAACCACAACGCCCATAGCCTGACCTAACGCAGACTTATCAGCCTCGACTTCCTCATATAAAGCAACGTCGAGTCTGGCGGCTCGAATGATACGGTTACCAAAATTGGCCATCTTTCTCTTTCGCCTCCAACTGTAATTTCACACTTCTGTTCTTAATTAACAAGCGCCTACTGTGGAAGACCAAACCAGTATTTTATCTTATAGTATTAGCTTATTCCAGCTTATTCCAAGGAATAATATGTCGACCTAACTATGTTTCCTTCTCAACAGCGGCATTCGAGAGCAGGCAAGGGTCGAGGCAGATTCAATGAATAACGGGACAGCTCACCGGCAGCCTTTAGGCCGTCCGGCTTCAGCCGTTTGTTATGGTTTTTCTACAAAATTGGGGACATATACTTCATCTGGATACGGAATCCTACATTGTATCCTTTCAATGAAATATGGATATTTTTCAAGACACTTGTAAAATTCTTTAGTGTCACCAATGTCTTTATCTTGATAAGCATGGATTGCATTTCGTCTTCGTTGAACAAGGTCAATGAAATCGAACCATTTCTTCTCAAAGCCAGCACTGTTATGACAAATCACCTTTAATTGTTCTAATGAAATTGTGTCGGGATCAATAATATCACCGGTTTTTTTGTCTTTAACGGCTCGTATATCCTTTCGATAGTCTTCATAATAGATTGAGCAAAACAGCTTCAAAGTACCTTCTATAAGAGTACCAAGATTTGCCCACGCTAAAATTAACTCTCCATCCGTAAGTTCATGATTTATATTTCCTATCCATAGTTTCAATGTCCTCGAAAGAGACACTTGACGATCTAATCTTGAAGCAGACATGAGATCTGCAGCACGATTAGGTGCCCAACCATAGGAGTGGCTCCAGAAATTGGCAAGCCAAAGATTTGCCTCGATTATTTTGTCTACTACTGTAAAAGGATCCATTGGATATTGATGCTCAACATAACAATATACAACACGATTTCCACCGATTTTATGATACCACTATGCCAATATCAAATCTCAGTCATGAGTCTCGACTTCGGTGCTTTCATTCTTCTTAAGCAAGCCACTCTTGATTGCTTTTTCCACACCAGATAGCAACTCGATACCGATATCAAGAGCCTCTCGCCAGTTTTCAATTGGCACTTCTCCATAGTGTTGGGAGTGAGAAGCCATGTTTCTTGCCTGCCTCAGTTCTTGAAATCTTTCGTGTGCACCATCTGCGAGAAAGCCTCCAACAATTAGATCTTTCAGCTTTTTGTTGAAATCCGCATGATGCCAAAGCATGACTGGAAGCTTTCCTTTGCGACCATCTTCGGAAAGATAGGGCGAAAACCTCTCCTCCAACAAGTTGTATGCTTTCAACACAGCAGATTCTGGAGATATCTCATACAGTCTTTCAAGAGTTCTTGTTTCAGTCTCTTGACGCTTTCTGACACCGACCAGCTCTAGATTCTCCTCGCTTGTATGCAGCAGAAGAACCTCTGCCATATTTATATTGTACTCATCTTGCAAGAAACGCTGAAAAAACTCCAGAGTACTTTTTAGATAAAAGTATACCGACTCAGAATTCGGAAAGCCAAATCTGTGCTGGATTGTGTTCCTGTCATCAATCAGCAACTCAATAACTGGACGCTCTGGAATGGAAACCCCCTGAGATTCCAGCGATTTGAAACACTCCCATATACCGATAGTCAACTTATTATTGTCTTTGTAGATACTTTGTCCAGTATCAATAACTTTGTCCTTGAGAATTAGCTCTACGGCATTTGCCAGATGAAGGATGACAAACTTATACTTCTTGGCGTTTCCCTCCGTATAAAGATCGATAGAGTGAGATATAAGCTCCATCGAACTAACAAATAATGGCGAGTTCTCACTCATGTGTTTACTTTACTCCTAATATAATATACAACATTTTTTCGATTCTAGCCCCGTTAGATAGACGACAACGATTTTATCTCACGGGCTGAATCTCGCGGATGTTTTCCTCAAGGCAACTAACGGAATTATAGCGAATTTGAGAGTGTAAGGCAAGAGAGAATTAGGGAATTAGAAGATTAGGGAATCAGGTTATCAGGGCAACAGGCAGTGGTCATCAGGACAGCAGGAAATCAGGTAATTATAGGATTAGGGAATTAGTTAATTCTGGAGCCAGTGAGAAGTGAATTCGGCCAAGTCTGCCCAATCGACATCGCCATCCGGCTCAAAGTCGGTGCCCAAACACCAGTCAGGAGCGTGACAATCTGTATTAAGCCAGTATGATGCGAACACGGCAAAATCAGCAAAGTCAACCCAGTCATCTCCCGTCAGCTCTCCCGGCAAGCGATCTGGGATTGTCTGATAAATCCACGTAGCGTAAGAGCTGAGCCGAACCGCATCTAAATAATCAGGGTCGAGGACAGTCGGGTCGTCTCTATCCCGAAACCAGGACTCATTTAGCATATAATTTAGGTCGCCCTCATGCCCCTGTTCATAATGGATTCCCACAGCACGACACAGACCCGCAACTTTCCAGATGCTACCGTCCTTAATAAACCATCCGCCGCCGGAATCGTGGTCGGCGACAATGCCTTCGTATAGGGTAGATTGCCCTTCGCCTAAACCGTCAAAATCGGCAATTACGATGTTTGAAGTTAAATCTCCAATGGTGTCATTATTCTTAGTACGATTAATTTTATTGGTACCAAAGCGCCTTGTAGTATTGCTGGAACCGTCCCACTGGTAACCATAGGTTACACCCCCATTCTGGAGAAGCGCTCCTCTGCCATCTCCGTAGCCGCCTATAACGATATTTTTTCCAACCTCGTTGCTGTACTCATAGATGTCGACGAAGTTCGCCAGATTTGCCCCGTAAAGTTTTGCTACTCGCAGGTCGGCTGTATTATGGTTCCATATCTGTGCGATGGTATATTTCTTGCCACCAATCTCAACCCACGGCACGCTGCCGGTTTGGTGTTGGGTAGTTATTACACAGTTTGATGACACCGCTACACAGGAGGCAGCATACCACCAGCGTCCAACGACATTGTTAGCAGGCCTGTCTGTCCAGGTTACAAGGTTCGGCTCACCGGCAGGATGCAAAACAACACCTGGAACTGAACCTGCTGCCCCAAATAAAAACGCCATCAAAACCAGCATATATATAAAACTTTTCGCAGTCATATATTTCATAGCGTCTGAATTAATTTATAGGGGACACGATGGTGACCATCCTCCTTTTAGTCCACCCATCCTCTGTCCGTTGGCTTCAGTAGCCGATATGTAATATTATACCAAATTTAGCAGGGAAACTACGGAAAAATGTGGGGGAAAAAAGCATAGCCACATACCTTCATTCTCCTGAACAAGCGGATTTGTAAATATCGCCTATTTTATTGGATGCTCGCCTTGCCTTGGCCGTTTAACAAACTCTGCCAGACTATATTACACACAGCACCCATTATCAATGCTTCTATCTTATGCTGAATAAATAATGACTGCTCCAACAGCCAAAACAATCGCAGCCATAACTCGAAGAAATGCAGCCGATTTGTTTTGGAACCAGCCGAACATCGGCCTAAGCTTTTCAGCACCAATCATAAATATCAACAGTCCTGATATCAGGAAAAGAATCCCAAAGGCAAATATCACCCAGAACTGCCTGCACTCGCGGGCGCTAAGTAAGAATACTACTGCTAATACTAATCTTACCAGTCCTGCGAAGTATATGCGTTTGCCCTTTTTGAAAAAGTCCATTATTCGTTTCATAACATCAGGCTTCAGCAAGCACACAACGGCCATAACAACGAAGACCATACCTACAATTTTAATAACGGTGTCCATTCTCATAATCTTTTCCTTTTATTTTCTTAAGACACCATTCTGCGGCTCAGCCCCCAATGGGAGCCCTTCCGATACAGTGGTATTCAATCCCCTGCTTTTTCACATAAGCAGGGTCATAAAGATTTCTGCCGTCGAAGATAACCGGTTTTTTAAGCTTTTTAGTGATAACCTCAAAATCGGGGTTTCTAAATTCCTGCCAGTCAGTAAAAATGACAAGTGCATCAGCGTCATCAAGGGCGCCGTATCCATTTTGAAATGTCTCGATTTTGCCATTCAAGGCCTCCATTGCCGTGGTATTTGCTTCAGGGTCGTATGCTTTTATTTTCATCTTACAATCGAGAAATTTCTTTACGCAGAAAATTGCGGGTGATTCCCTTACATCGTTGGTTTTTGCCTTGAAAGCCAGTCCCCACACAGCCAATACGGTCTTATCTTCTTTTCCCTTAAAAAAGTTAATAATGCGTTGTGCAAATCGCTGCTGTTGATTTATGTTTACCTTCTGAACAGACTTGGCTATGGCCATCTCAATATGATGTGTTGAGCCGGTATGAATTAGTGCCCGAATATCCTTCGGCAAACAGCTGCCGCCAAAGCCGACACCCGGAAAAAGAAAGGCCGAGCCAATTCGCGAATCGCTGCCGATACCTTGTCTTATCAGTTCGATATCTGCGCCGAGTTTCTCACAAAGTTCCGAAAGTTCATTCATAATTGAGATTCTCGTTGCCAGCATAAAATTGGATGCGTATTTCGTTATTTCAGCTGAAGCCGGGTCCATAAATAAGAATCGGCTGCTTTTTCGCATAAATGGGCTGTAAAGCTGTTTCATAATCTCTCGAACGGCTGGATTAGTCGTGCCTATGATAATTTTATCCGGTCGCATAAAATCCTCGACGGCAGCACCCTCTTTCATAAACTCCGGATTGCTTACATAATCAAACGGGATTTCGGTTTTCTTTTTTATTGCATCTGTCACCCTTTTATATGTTCCCACTGGCACAGTGCTCTTTGTTGCAACAATTCGGTAGTCATTGATATTTTCACCTATTTGGGCAGCAACTGAAAGGATAGTCGATATATCAGCTGAACCATCCGAAGTTGATGGAGTACCGACCGCAATAAAGATGATAAGCGAATTGTCCAACCCGTATTTCAGGTCGGTTGTAAATTGTAATCGGCCGACCTTCTCATTGTGCTTGACTATCTCAGCAAGGCCTGGCTCATAAATAGGGATTACTCCATCTTTCAGACAGGCAATCTTTTCACTGTCATTATCAACGCATACAACATTGCTGCCGCCTTCTGCCAAGCATCCTGCTGTTACCAACCCAACGTAACCAACCCCAACCACGCAAACATTCATTTTGCTAACTCCTTTTACGCACCAAGACCTCTGGATTAATCGAGAACCTCTATCATATCAATATCTATTTCAACGCTTGCCGCCTGTCCAAGCATATCTATCTGTAAGACCAGACGTGTAGCGTTTTTAGTTCTGACAACGACACCATGCAAATCAGCTAATGGGCCTGCTATAACCCGGCAGCGTCGGCCTGCCTTGATATACTTATACGGAGCTAAAGGAGCACCCACTTGAAGAGCTTGCTCAAATTGCAGTAACTCATCAAGTAATTTCTTTTGGTCTTTGACTTCGATTAGGTTCGCTACGCGATTTGTTCGCAACAGTTCAATCCGCTGATTTTCTTGGCCACAGAAGAACAAGTATCCGCTAAATAGTGGCAAAAGCGAACGCAGTGTTCTACCTCGTTGACGCCGGACTTTCCAGGTCATCGGAAGAAAGTAATTAATGTTTTTACGTATCAAATCTTGTGCTAGGGCCTTTTCATTTCTGCTTTTGGTGTGAGCAACCCACCATAAACCCGTAAAATCACGGACGGATTCCGCTTCAGGCCAAACGATAGGCGGATTTTCTCCTGGTTTGAGCAACTTTATTCTCCCGGGTTTACTAATCTAATCCGTAAAATTTAAGTACCGTTTTGGCAACATATTCGATTTGCTCCGCGGTTAGCTCCGGATAAACCGGCAGTGATAACACCTCACTACAAAGCCGCTCAGCACAAGGGAAATCACCCTTTCGGTAGCCAAGCTCAATGAAACAATCCTGCAAATGCAACGGCTTTGGATAAAATATCGCTGAGCCAATTTTATTTTCAGCCAGAAACTTTTGCAGCCGGTCTCTTTCAGGCACAGCAACGGTGTATTGGTAATAATTGCTGACGTTGTTTGAGTCAATCTTCGGCACTTTAACCGGTGAATCGCCAAAGATATTATCGTAGAGAGCGGCGTTCTGTCTCCTTTTATCATTCCATTGCTCAAGATATTTGAGCTTAACAGCCAGTACCGCGGCCTGGATACTATCAAGACGAAAGTTGCCGCCAATCGTTTTGTAGAAATATCGTGGGGCCTGACCGTGGTCACGTAAAATCCTGAGTTTTTCCGCCAGTGTCTCACTGTTGGTTGTTACCAATCCACCATCGCCGAAGCCACCGAGATTTTTGCTTGGGTAAAACGAAAAGCATCCCAAAATACCGAAATTTCCGCATTTGATTCCATCCTGCATCGCTCCAATTGCCTGCGCAGCATCTTCGATGACAGCAAGATTGTAACGCTTGGCAATTTCCATAATAGGTTTCATTTGAGCGACCTGCCCAAATAAATGTACCGGCATAATCGCCCTTGTTTTTCCGGTTATCTTCTCTTCGATACGGCTTGTGTCAATGTTGTAAGAGTCGAGATCGACATCCACAAAGACCGGTTTTGCCCCTAGTCTGGCAATAGAACCGGCGGTGGAGAAGAAGGTAAAAGGGGTTGTTATAACCTCATCGCCACATTTTATTTCCAACGCCATTAAGCTGACCAGCAGTGCATCTGTTCCACTTGAAACCCCAATTGCGTATTTACAGCCACAATACACCGCAATTTTTTCTTCGAAATCTGCCACAGCGGGACCAAGAGCAAACAACTGACTTTCACAAATCTCACTGATTGCCTTGATAGCTTCGTCCTTAAACGTGGCATATTGTGCCTTCAAATCCAGTATCGGAACCTGCATTAAAACCCTTTCAGATGTTATATTACACACACTAAAATCCGATTATTGTTTTTCCAAATAACAATTGAAACTTTCACACTTTTCAAGACTACTCAGCACCCTGTGGTCACTATATCAAGCATTGTTTTTTACCGATTAACTCAATTTTAGCCGTTAGTTTACACTGTCAGCCACTCTTGTCAAGTCCAACAAGGCCATGGCAGCTCTTATTTGGGTAAGCCATAAATTGAAAAATTTATTCCCAGCCTGTTACCTTTGATAACAGATTGGAAATCCGGGAAATAAACCTTGATAATTTTCCTGTTTTTGGTTAGAATGCAGCCGAAAATGGACGATAAAAACTGAGAATTGAAGATTTAGAATTGATTGGTAGTTAAATATTAAACATCAGAAATTAAAAACCGGAAGTAAAGCAAGCGTTTTGTTCACCTGCATCGGCAGGCGGGTTTCTTTGCTCAACAGTTTTCGCCGGGCAGCAAGGCAGCTAAATATAAATGCCTCCTTTCTCGGCACTGATACGACAAAGCTAAGTTCCGCCATGCAATTGTGTGACAAAATTTTTTTAGTAAAACCGATTACGCACGCTGGTTATATCAAGCAGTTACTGTCCATTGTCAAAACAAACAAAGTAAAACTGCTTATTCCTACCGTTGATTTAGACCTGAAACTCCTGGCTCAAAATAAGCCAAAATTTGCAGCGATGGGCTGTTGCGTGCTTATCTCAATGCCTGACGTAGTCGATATTTGTCAGGACAAGAGGAAAACGTATCGTTTTCTGCTGAAAAAAGGATTTGACACTCCTGTTACTATGAATATTCGTTCCGCACTGGCGAAAAAGAACCTCAAGTGGCCGTGCTTTGTAAAGCCCTGGGATGGCTATGCCAGCAGAGGAAACGCAATCGTGAGAAATCGTAAAGACCTGTTGTTTTTTTCGAAAAAGGTGCCAAACGCAATCTGCCAGGAGTTTATAAGCGGAACTGAACATACCTGCGATGTATATGTTGACTTTAATATGAAGACCCGATGCGTCGTTCCGAGAAAACGCATTGAGGTCAGAGCCGGCGAGGTAAGCAAAGGACAAGTGGTAAAGCACCTTCGTATTATGAGTGAGTCTGCAAGATTAGTTGAGGCACTTGGGGCAGGACCAGGCGTCATAACGCTGCAATCGTTTCTAACTCGCGATGACAAGATAAAATTCATCGAGATAAATCCGCGATTTGGCGGTGGGGCACCTCTGTCGATTAAGGCAGGGGCTAACTTCCCAAAATGGATATTACAGGAACTGCTTGGGGAAAAAGTGAATATTCGTTTTGATGGCTTTAAAGATAACTTGATTATGCTTCGCTACGATGGCGAAGTTTGGGTCAACAACCCCCAAAAAAATCGGAGTAAAAAATGATATTTGACCAGTTAATCGGGCCGAATAGAGAGGTTGCCTGGGCGGCGAGGTTTTGGCCAGTTCTGGTCTTGTCATTTTTCTTTGCATTGGCTGCTACATGGTTTTGCAAAAAGATTGCCATAAAGTTCGGAATCGTTGACAGACCTGATGACCTGGTCAAAACACACAAAGAGCCCATTGCATATCTCGGTGGCATCGGTATGCTCATCGGCTTGACTGTCGGCATATTGGTTGGTATAAGCTGTTTGAGAAATGAAGAATTTTTCAGCCCGGCTTTAAAATGGCTGCTCGGTATTATGGCAGGTGCTATCATTGCATGTCTTGTTGGTCTTGCCGATGATATATTCGACCTGACACCATCGAAGAAGATACTCGGACAAGTTGCTGCAGCGATTGCTTTGTTGGCGGTCGGCATTGTGCCGAATATTCAACCGCTTACAGATTTTTTTAATTGGTCGTTGCCCCATAATCTCGAAATAATACTTCAGGTTTTGATTGTGATATTTTTTGTTCTTGGCGCAACAAATTCATTAAATCTGCTCGATGGTCTGGACGGACTTTGTGCAGGTGTGACGGTGATTATCAGTGTAGCAATGTTGCTTTTGTCTATACATCTAACAACTTGGGGATTTAGTGAAGTTGGTGACCCTGTGCGGATTATAATTTGTCTTGGGCTTGTAGGAGGCGTGTGTGGGTTTTTACCTTTCAATCGTTATCCAGCCAAGATATTTATGGGTGATGCGGGAAGCATGTTTTTGGGCTTTATTATAGCTGCATTGATGATTTTATTTGCAGAGGGAACCCCGCGCTGGTGGATGGCTTCAATCGTTGTATTCGGCTTGCCTATTCTCGATACTGCAGTTGCGCTTGCCAGGAGATTGCTTAATCACAGGCCTTTATTTGTTTCCGATCGTGGTCATATTTATGACCAGATGCTCGATAGAGGAATACCTCTGAAAAAAACCGTCGCTATTAGTTATGTGCTCGCCGGCCTTTATGCAGTAGTGGGCCTTATGATGAGCCAGATAAGAACAAGGTATGCTGCAGTTGTGTATATTTTTGTTTCTGCAGTTTCGGCCTTTGTTGTGTGGAAAAAAGGTTACTTGAAAATGAAAGGCCTGAGAGGAGCAATTCCTAAAGAGAATTGACAAATTCAGCGCCGGTTAACTATCTTCCGGGTTGGTAATCCGCAAATAGTTTACCCCAGGGGCTTTTTTCAAGCCAGGTATTCGCGATTTTTCTGCCCTGAGATGGAAACCATATTTTGTCGTGATAAAGTGCTGAAGCGAGGATAAAAATATATACTAAAGGCGTATGAAACATTAATTTCTCAAGCCATCGCATAGGTCCAAACCAGAATAACTTACCCACACATGAAGCTGCGTTATCACCAGTTATGAAGCCCCAGTTCTCCTTTTCAACATCAACATCACCGACGATTTCGATATCACCGAACTGGCCGGTGCCAAGCCCTTGCTCATGTGCCAATCGAATAAAATCATGGTCCATCGGCTCAAACCCCATTAATTTTGCGGAGACTGCATCGATAGCAACACAATCATCCGAAGCTAGAAGAATGTTCTTGGTTACAGGAATCATCGTTCTGGGGCCGGCCCCGTTGCCGGCCGTAGTTCCGTCGGTCACGGTAAAAATCCCACTGTGGATTTCTTTTTGAATAGCAAGCAGGTCCACGAGGGCCTCGTGAATCCTGGAGTGGCAATAATGTCGTTTATTGTCAAGCAGGCCGCCGAAGGCATTTTTCATGGAACCTGT
>CAZMSP010000071.1:0-10496 GCA_964568985.1 uncultured Pirellulales bacterium | reverse complement strand
GTAAGTAGCGCCTTTAAAAATGCACCTTCCGGGCAGGCACAACCAGCTCCTGCCTGGGTAATAGCTCCTAAAACCAGCAATTTTAACCTACCCATCTCATGCCAGTATCTTTCCGGCAAATCGCTGACTTTAGGGTTCAACTTAAAATACGCCCCTACTGCATCTTTTCCACTTCCGGTACGCTCGGCAATCAACTCTTTCATTTTGATAAGTGGCTCCGGACTTCGCTCGCAGGGTATACCAAAGGCCGAAGCAAGACTTGTGTTTGGGTCAGCGTCTATGGCGAGAACGTCAAATCCATCCTCAGCAAATAATTGTGCCCAGACTGCACAAACTGTGGTCTTGCCAACGCCCCCTTTGCCGCCAATTGCTATTTTTAAGCCCAACATTAAAATATAAAAACGGCCACATGTCCTGACCGTACACACTCCTATGCCGAATCAAGCCAAATCGTAAATCTTAGATACTAATGCTTCTTTCTGGGTTTTTCAAGAAGAGTTCTATATATTCATCAATTTTTTCGAATCAATGCGAAACTATCGAATCCGCCCATTTATACGCAAGTCATTAAGAAGTGTTCGTCATCATAGCAAGTTCAAAACCACTTGCCTCAACGTTTTAATTGCTCTCTGCACCAGCTTCTACTAGCGCATCAACAGTTAAATTTACAGCAACCCCCAGGGCATCCAATGGTAGATGAGAAGCTGCGGTTTGGTCGAATAGTATCGATGCTCTGGCCTTAAATTCCTCATCCTTTGCCCAAATCACTATTGTCAGCGGAACCCGAGGCAACACATACAACTGGATTGAGGCATCACCAAACTCACAACGTTTAGCATCGAACCGCCCGGCTCTTCTATGCAAAACCTCGGGACAATCACCAAAGGCCTTTTCTAATTTCGCAGTAGGCAGACTGTGCAGTCCTCTGAAGAAAAACTGACCGCCCGGTAGTGTCTCCGCTTTGACAAGTTTATTTGCTATCGGCAAATCCTTAGCGTTTATCAAATATGCAAGAATACAAAGCTGTTCCAAAAAATCTGCATTTTCGGGCGATGACCGCCGTTGAATTGCATAAATCTGCCGGTCTGACAGGTTGACAATATACTCAGTATTAAGAAGACTAACAACGTAACGTTCAGGGTTACTCAGATATTGGCACTTTGCTCTTTGCGCCGTTTCCTGGCGCTCAAGCCCCAAAAGCTGTTCCCATAAACCTTCATGAGCCATTATGTCTTACACCTGTCTTGAAATTCTTTATATTCAGCCATTGTATTGAGGTTAACAAATCGCTCTCCTACCTCGATATACTTGACCCTACACTGGCCAAACACATCGCTTATCTTACGCTTCCCTGACAACAACACATCGTTTATAGCAATAAGAGCGCTTTTACTGTACACCGCAAACAATGGCTCGTATTTTTCATCATCAGTTGTTGGAACAACTATGTCAACCCCGTTAGAGAGTTCTTTGTTTTTTGTTTTCTCTCTGGCCTTGGATTCTCTAACGGGGTCAACTCCATCAGCCTCTTTAAGCATCCTCCTGACAAATCTGATGTCTATACTCGGAATGTCACAGGCAACAACAAAATTAAGCTCATTGTTAGAAGCCCGCAGAGCCGAGGCTATTCCCATCAAAGGTCCCTGCCCCTGCACCTTGTCAGGGACAACCTCAAAGCCAAGATGGCTATATTTATCCACATCGTTGGCGCTTATAAGTATCTGGTCGAATGCGCCGCGAAGCTGCTCAGAGATTCTTTCTATCATAGCCCGACCTTTAATCAGCAACATACTTTTATCAACGCCCATCCTGCTGCTGGTCCCACCTGCCATAATTATCGCCGTTGCTTTCTCCTGCATCATCCATTTGCCATCTATTAGTTTGATTCGGTTAAGGTCAAAATCAACCCCGTTAGAAAGTTTTTTGTTTTTTGTTTTCTCTTTGTCCTTGGATTCTCTAATGGGGTCAAACCCATCGTCATCTGAAACAATAATTTTATCTGCATATTCTTTAACCTCATCAGCCGAACTTTTCCACCTCTTGTCATTACGCCCCTTGACCATAAGAAAAAGTCCTGGCTCAACCACTCCCCGCAGGGAATTTGATTCACAAACTGAAACTGCATCAGGCCCAATTATATCCAGCAAGGCCTTTATACCTTCATCCAGATGTATCTTCAAAACACGCAACCAGAAAACTCTACTCGCACCTGCAGCCAATAGTCTTCCCGTATCTTTGCCTGAACTCTTATTGGTCTCTTGCGTTATGCAGAAATCTCCATCAAGTGACGAGCAGACTCCGCAACCCCAACCTCCGCGAGGGCATTGTCCGTCCTTGGCCTTTATTGTAGTAACCTTTATTCCTACGATATCCCCGCTTTCCCGATAGGGATGGCCAAGTCCATTGCCGAACTTCTCTATTAGTGCGCAGGCCAATTCCGTCTTGCCGACATTTGTTCCGGCTGAACCAATCATCAGCATCCCATCAAGCCTGAACATTTTGTTCCTCAACACAACAACGACGATTTTTGAGCATAGTGATAACGTAATCGATAGAATCTCGCTCAGTTGCTGCAAGCTCTCGGTGGGGGAAATTCGTATATAACCGCCGAACTGCATCAACCAATTCTATTCGAACGACAAGTAATATCACAGCATCACTCTCGTCAGGGCGGAGCCTGCCGGAGCACGGCGAAGTCAACAATGAATCTACATTTCTGCGCCAGCCCCGCCCTTTAAATTCCAACGGCCCGAATTCATCTACGATGATAAGGTCAGCCGATTTCGTATTTTCTGTGCTCAGGGCAGCATTGCCGAGTTTTAAACCATCGGTGATAAAATTAAATGGCCCGGCTTTGCCGGCTTTACACCTTGCCAGAGGTGCCCGATTTTTACTTTGTAAATCGAGCGCATCGAAACCAATAAATTCGCCGTTACGGTACACACAAGGCGCCAGCAAACCGCCAATTTTGAATCCTTTATCAGATACCATCTGTGCAAGTTTGGCAGCGCCGGTGGTTTTGCCGCAGTGTCTCTTTCCCGTCCACAAAATAAGCTTGTTTTGTATCGGTACCATCAGCCGGCAATTTTATGATAATAAATACGTAGCTATACCGAACGCCCATAGCGCTGTCGTAACCAGAGATATGCTGCCACTGGCCAACTGAAATCGCAATCTAAACGGCATAGCGAACCTCGTTTTTAACCGTTGGGCAAGATTAAAGCTCAATGGGACAAATACTGCACTGCCGACTGCAGCCATGGTCCCTGCGATTGCAATGTGCCCGAGCACCCTGCCAAACCCTCCCTGCACCCAGTGCTCATATCTGAATACATAGGTAATCATCAACGCAAACAAAGTATAACTCAGATAGGCCGCTACCGCTGCACAAACCGACCGATTTTCGCTCTTAAATAGGCCAAAGACCACATCGTAGCAAACACCCATCAAGAGAATCCCCAGAAGGTGACATGCAAAGAAAGGTTCGTTTAGAAACTTATACAGCATCGCGCAGGCAGCAATGAGTGTTGCGGTGCCTTTTTGCGGAAAATAAACCCTCGCAAAAGTCAGAATGATAAAACCGATTATGGTTAAGGGAACAGATGCGTACGATACATTATTACTGTACAAAGCATCGCCCAAAACCGCTTCGGAAATGCCCCACAACCCGCTGAAAAATAATATACCAAAAACATACTCCTTTTTCACTTGTGTCTCTCCTTAAATTAAACTGTTATTATATCGTTCAACTCATATAATATTTTTTATTTTCCTTCGAGCCAATGCTGGACGAATTCTGATAAATCAAACATGTCAACGGTTGCATTAACGTCATGAACAAGGTCCGCGCCGCCGCACCAATCCGGCTCGGCGCATCCACTTTGCAGCCAATGTTCAGCGAAAATACCAAAATCAGCAAAATCAACATCACAATCGTCGTCAAAATCAGCAGTCTGCTCGATAATGAAAGACTCGGTACTGGTTGTGAGCAATTGATAATAATCATAATAAATACCCTCCACCTCACCCGTGTATTGTTCAAGGATGCCACTTACGCCACAGAAACGTTGACCTACTGTTACAGATGGGTGATAAATTGGGCCTCCCCCTTTGTCGATATTCATATAGTCTGAAGCCCAACAAGTAAGGTTAGGGTTAACATTGCTTTCAAGTATATAGTTGTCGGGCTCCTTACCGTAACCAATATCTTTAACATTAACATCTATAACTTTAATCAACATGCCCTCGTATTTTTCAGAGTTATGGTCGGCGACAAGCCAACCTTTCGGCTCTGTCTGGTAAACCGGCGCTGCGATTTCATTGACATTTATACTTAGCGGCTCGGGTAACGGATTGTTCCTACTGATAACAACGATGTTGGGCTCATTCCCATATATCATTTGTAAAAACGTAGTACCGCGAAACTCTTCGACTTTGACATTAACAATTCTGACATCATCCCCAACGCTGATTTTATCAAAATAGCCCTTATCGTTTATATCTTTTACTTCAATCCCGCCCCAGCCATAAGGGTAATCTGGGTCGTACAGCGCCAGTTTTGGTCGTATCCAAGATGGGCCTTTGAAAACTACTATCCCGCCGCAACATTCGTTTATCAGCACGCCATCCAGCGGGCTATTGCCGTTAGGGTCGGTGGTATATTGGATATCATAGATAGAGTATGGCTCAGCTAAAATAAAGCTAACCGGACCAAATACTGTCAAAACAATCATCAAAATCATTAACTCTGTTTTAATCATTTTACCCTCTTTACTTCCTATCCTAACTCAAAATTCATCATTCGAAATTCAACATTCCTTACGGATAAGGATACCAGTCGGAGTCGTCACGCGGCGGCACTTCCAGGTCGTCAGGCCAGTCAGGCTTCCATACTGTTTCAGTCCACTGCACGTGATAATCACAATATAAAATTGAGCCGCCCAATAAACCACTGGGCCTCGCGTGACGGGCACTGAAGGCCTTAGGATAGCTGCCACAATACTTGCCAGCCGTCGGATTCTGCCCCTTGCCACCATAACCCTTCTCAGGGTCGAGCAGTTGGTCAAACAGCAAAATAACCCGATATGGACTCCTTATAGATGTTGTTTTCAAAAAGCTGGGCATATGCCAGCCTGTACCTTTGTACCCGTAAGGTTTCCAGCAGTTTCCGTCAAGCTCCAGACACGAATTCATAGCATAGGAAAAATAGCCGCTCCTTCTTGGCCTGTATTTGTAACTTTTGTCCGGCGCAAGTTTGGCCGAGGGACACTGAAAGATTGTACCGGTTCCGGGACGTTGCCAATAATCATGGTCGCGCCAGGGTTTTTCACCCATCAACGGCGGCAGCATATCAACCCATCCAAACCGGTCTGCTATGCCTGCATCACGGTCAAGTCCGTCAATATGTGGATAAAAACCATCATTTTCTGATGCATACATTTCAAATGCAATTCCCCATTGTCGCAGCCAGCTTTGACAGACCGCCTCTTTGGCTATCGCTCTCGACCGGCTTAATGCCGGCATCAATATGCCCATCAGTAACGAGATGAGAGAAATAACAACCAAAAGCTCGATAAGACTGAACCCGGCCGAGCTACGGCAGGGCGCTTCGCCCTGACGAGTGAACCGGGACATAATTTTTATTCCCATGATTTTGTTCATTTTACAAGCCTGGCAATATGTCTTCTGTACGCCTTTTCTACTTCCTTTTCGATATCACTGCGGAATCCCGTATAAGCTTTGACCCATTTCTTGCCCAGACTGGTCAAGGTAGTTTTTCCACCCAGCACACCGCCTCTCTGCTTCTCCACCAAACTAACTCCCAAAGCTTCCTGGGCTTTCTTTAAATCTCCCCACGCCTTTCGATAGCTTATAGAAAGCTTACTGCTGGCAGCAGTTAGCGACCCTTCACTGTCAATCGCTTTAAGCAGCCGCCACTTGCCGTCGCCGAATACTCCTTCGACGTCTTTACTACTCAGCCAAAGCTTAAACCTCGCTCTCAATTTCTTCACATTCTTACCCTTTCTGCTGTCACGCAAAACACCCAAGCTGGCATTTACACATCTTTATATTATGTTGATTGCAAATACGCCCAATCTCGATAACTTCTGCATCGAATTCTTTCGCTATTTCAAATGCCTCAATGCACTTGAGCTTCTTTCTGCCATCAGCCTTGATGGACTGTTTCAAGACAGCGCTAATCAATTCTTCTTTTTTATCCATCTACGTATTCCCCATAAAATCCTGTCCGGTTATGCATAACTCGACATATCGATTTTCCAAAAAAACGCTCAAACCTGTGAATCAAGCCGCTGAACAACAGACAACGAGCCAAAAGTTTACCCCTTAGAAGCAACCTTTCTAACAGGGTTTATTGCCTTTTGTATTTGCCGATTAGCTGTCCCTGCCCGAGGATGTGTCCTTCCATGGCATTGAGCAAATCACTTTTTGTGGCCCCGGCGGCCAGGTTAAGCTCCATATCGAGTGCGTAAACCTTAAAGAAGTATCTGTGTGTGCCGCCTGGCGGGCATGGAGCACCATAGCCAATCCTGCCAAAGCCGTTAGTGCCCTGTTTAGCTCCGTTAGGTAAAGTCTTATCCGGTGGAATGTTTTCCTCAAGCTCTCCGGTCTCTGCCGGCAGGCCGAATATGACCCAGTGCACAAAAGTGCCAATCGGAGCATCAGGGTCGTCACATATAAGAGCGATACTCTTAGTATCTTCAGGGACCACGTCCCACTGCAACGGCGGGGAAATCTTCGAACCATCACAGGTGTACTTTGACGGTATCATCCCGCCCTCGGCAAATGCAGAACTTGTAATTTTGATTTCCATTTTTTTACCTCCTGCCGCCTCAGAATTGGTTTGTTCGCTGTCTTTGCACGAATAAAATAGTAATAACGGCATTATTAGTAAAACAACAACGTTCTTTAGCATGGCATTTTCTCCCTTATTCTCTAAGCTATAAGAGTCCTCAAATACTCAATCATGCCGCCCAGCCGCTCGTGCGTCAAAAATAATACGGACAGAATCGCAATACCCCACATTACCGGCTTAACCTCTCTGCCTTTACCCGATACTGTTTTTATAAGGGCAAATGAGATAAAACCAAACGCCAAACCCGTACTGATACTATAGCTCAAAGCAATCATCACCATTATGATAAATGCCGGAAATGCCTCGCCTATATTTGAAAAATCTATCCTCTTGACCTCCTTCATCATAAACAGCCCAACCATAATAAGCGCCGGCGCCGCCGCGTATTCCGGCACTATTTTTACAATCGGAACAAACAATAACGCCAGCAGGAACAGTACGCCCGTAACTATCGAAGTCAATCCCGTCCGTCCGCCCTGCTCAATACCCGATGCCGATTCGATATATGAAGTGGTAGTCGACGTGCCCAACACCGCGCCTATCATAGTTGCGACAGCATCAATCCCCAGCAATCTGTCCAGCCCTTTGATTTTCCCTTTTTCATCAACCATATTCGCCTGATGACAGCACGCCACCAGCGTCCCGACACTGTCAAACATGTCCATAAACATCAGGGTAAAAATGCTTCCAAAAAAGCTCCATTTCAAAGCGCCAAATATATTCAACTTCAGCGAAAGTGCTTTTACATTCAAATGCAACGAGATAAATTTGTCAGGCAGTACGGTATTTCCATCAAATTTAAGTGCCAGGGCGGTTGACACCAAAATCCCAATGACAAGGCCGCCGCTTATCTTTTTCATCTCGAAGAAAATCATTACCAACAGACCCACAAGGCCAATAAGAACTGTTTTCGTCAAAGGCCCTGCTGATACAAGCGTGTGCTCATCCGCCACAACCACACCTAATTTAACCAGGCCTATGAAAGTAATAAACAACCCGATACCGACGGCAATAGCTGAAATAAGAGAAGCAGGTATTGCCTCCACAATCTTTTTTCTCAGGCCCACAAGCGTCAACAGCAAAAAGAGGAGCCCTGAAAGAAACACAACACCCAGTGCGGTCTGCCAATCCATTTTCCCCGATACAACCAGGTATGCAAAGAAAGCATTGAGTCCCATCCCCGGCGCCATAGCTATCGGCGCCTTTGCAAATACTCCCACGATAAGTGTACCGATTGCACTGACTAAGCACGTAACGGCTATCAGGGCCTCTTTGTCCATACCCGTTGAGCTTAGAATCATCGGGTTGGCGAATATGATATACGCCATCGTTAGAAATGTCGTCAGCCCCGCTACAATCTCAATCCTGACACTGGTTTGTTTTTCTTTCAGTTGAAAATTATTATCGACCATTTTTTGCCTCCCTGCAATTTTATAGTCATTTATTTTCTACTGCGAGCTGAAAATGTCAAATTATCATCTCTCTTTAATAAACTATGCATTTTACATTGACATTCATAAAAAACAATGTAAAATAATTTGTTTTCATAACCGGGATTAATCCGCCGTACGTCTGGCAGATTAAAACAAATCCTGATTATTGACCAATTCTTTTTGAGATTTTTTATGTATTCGGATTATATTCGTAATGTGGCGATAATCGCTCATGTTGACCACGGCAAGACAACGCTGGTAAATCAGCTTTTGTACCAGTCCGGAATGTTTCGGACCGAGGAGCTTGACAAGCTGGGCGGCAGCGAGCACGACTTGATTATGGATTCGAATCCTATAGAGCGGGAGCGAGGCATAACGATTTTCAGTAAAAACTGTGCGATTAACTATACCGACTCTCTGGGCGATGAATATAAAATCAATATAATCGACACGCCGGGCCACGCTGATTTTGGCGGCGAGGTTGAACGTGTCTTAAAAATGGCCGACGGCGTTCTGCTTCTGGTCGATGCTTTCGAAGGCCCTATGCCGCAGACAAGATTTGTATTGACCAAGGCCCTTGAGCATAAGCTCAAACCGATAGTCATAATCAACAAGATGGACCGCGAAAACAACAGGCCGCAGGATGTTGTCAACGAAGTATTCGATTTGTTTGTACAGCTTGGCGCAGACGATGATGCCCTCGATTTTCCCTGTCTTTACGCATCGGCAAAAGAAGGCTGGGCGACTACGGACCTTTCCCAAAAAACTGGCAATATGCAGGTGGTATTCGAGACTATTATAAACAAGGTTCCCGCTCCGCAGGTCATTCCCGACGCCCCGCTGCAAATGCTGGTTACGAGTCTGGAACACTCGGATTATGTCGGACGAATTGCGATAGGCAGGATTTTTGCAGGCCGGATAACCGAAGCTCAGCCGGTTACCGTGATTGACAAAGAAGGTCTGCATACCCAGCAGAAGGCCATGCAGATTCATCAGTTTGACGGCCTCGGCCGAAAACAGGTTCCAACCGCTCAGGCGGGTGACATATGCGCGATATCAGGGCTTGACCCTGTTGATATCGGCAGCACAATTGCCTGTGCGGACAATCCTTCGCAGCTTGCGGTCATCTCGGTCGATGAGCCGACGATGTCTATGACATTCAGAGTTAACGACGGGCCTTTCGCCGGCAGAGACGGCAAATATGTTACCAGCAGACAGATTGGCGAAAGACTCCAAAAGGAGCTTGGGCATAATGTTGCGTTAAGGGTCGAGCAGGGCCAAACGCCCGAGGAGTATAATGTCTCGGGAAGGGGTCTGATGCATCTCGGCATCCTGCTGGAAAATATGCGGCGAGAGGACTACGAGATTTGTGTCGGCAAACCGAATGTAATTTTGAAAATAGTTAACGGCATACGTCATGAGCCGATAGAATTACTTGCGGTGGATTGCCCGCTGAACTGCCGGAGTTCCGTGATGAATCTTTTGGGCGACCGGCGGAGCGAGATAGTTAAAATGGACACCAAAAGCGGAGCGAGCGATTTTATTCATATGGAATTTTTGATACCATCGCGGGGCTTGTTCGGCCTTAACGCAAGGATGATGAATGCGACACAGGGCAAAGCGGTTATGCATCATTCGTTTGAAAGATATGAGCCGATGCGAGGCTCGATTCCGCAGCGCAAGGCCGGCGTTATGATTGCGACCGCTACCGGGCAGGTAACAGCTTATGCACTTGACGCTTTATATGACCGTGGCACTTTCTTCGTTGAGCCGGGCGAAAAAGTATACGAAGGCCAGGTAGTCGGCGAACACTGCAGGGACAATGACATACCCGTAAACGCAGTAAGAGCCAAACAGCTCACCAATGTACGCGCGGCAGGCAAAGACGATGCCGCCAGGGTCAAAGCCATCAGAAAGATGAGTCTTGAAGCGGCGATGGAGTACATTCAGGCCGACGAGTTTGTCGAGGTTTGTCCCAATTCGATTCGTATCCGAAAACAATTCCTGAAAGAAGAGGAAAGACGCCAGCAGGCCCGCAAAATCTCCAAGTGATATACACGCCTCTGTTTAATAAAAACAAAAAATTTCTCTGTGGCTTTTAAAACTGCGAGAGAGAGGAGTCGAACCTCCACCCCCTATTTTTTCTTTTTGTTGACCAGCCAATCCTGCAGATTCTTGGCGAGTATTTG
>CAZMSP010000070.1:0-10903 GCA_964568985.1 uncultured Pirellulales bacterium | reverse complement strand
CCCGCCTTTTTTGCTCCTCTATCAGAGGCATTAAAAACTGGCAAACCATTATACTGGCTCTGGATATGTGCATTATTCGCATTGCAAGAGTTCCTACTGTGTAACCAACAAAGGCATGCGCTTGTAATTTTTATTGTTTATCAAATTTCTTTTCAGCCAGTTCATTGATTCTCAAGCATTCATTTTGAATGTTCCCCCTCAAATTTATGACTACTAAAGCCACCAGTACCATCCCCTGCAGCAAAGCCTCGGCTTTGATAAGCACCTCTAGAAAAGTTGTACTCTGAGCGAGTATTTCGACTACCAACCCGGCAATCACAAGTATAAACATAACCATACTCTGGGACACCGCCAAAATAAAGTCCCTAAGCCAGACCAATAATCTTTTGCCTCCGCTAATCGATTCCTTTCTCTCTTTTCGTCTATCCTGATGAACAGACTCCTTCCAGAGAATTCCTGGACTTTCACTATCCTGCCGATCAGGCAACAGTTCAGGTTGTGCCAATATATTCTGGGCAAACAGAAGAAAACTTATGCTCTTATTATTCCTTATCATTACCATGCACAAGGCACCTATCATAGCAGTTGTAAGTATCAAGGTGCTTGCATCGTCCTTTTGCCAGGCTAAATGCAAACCGAGACCAATAAATATCCCCGCATCAGAAAGGTTATGCCCCAATTCATCAAGATATACCCCTACGATAGAAAATTTCTGATAGTATCTTGCGATCTCGCCGTCGACCTTATCTATCAAGTGGTATATCAAGTAGGTTAGAGCGCCGCACAGAGCAAACACAGGTGAAGAAAAAGCTAATAAGACAGTGCCGAGAATCACTAGCAAAACAGACGTAGCCGAAGCTTGGTTAGGTGTTATCTCAGTATGTAGCAGAACCCATGTTATATAAATGGATATCTTCCTCCAGAAGATACGCCACCATCGTTTGTCCCTCTCGAGTTTGTAACTCTGACATATCTTTCTTAACTCAGAGATTGGAGGTATCGTTTTGCTTGGCATTCTCCCAAAAACCTCGAATTACTTTGTATTATCTTATCATTTTCAGTGTCATTAAAGGCCGCATATAAGCAAAACCAGAAATAATGCCGGCGTTAGCTAACTTATCAACAACCTTATCGATTATAGAGGTGTCGTATATAGAAAATTGCTCTTTCTTAACAACCTTATCCGTACCGGGCAACATGGTAACTGTCATTGAATGCAACTCTCGCGAATCTTCTTGTACGGTTCCTTCTGCTTCTGCTTTCTCCAGCACCATGCCGATTCCGTGGTCATAGCCATACACAGAATCTTCACATCCTTTCAGGCCATAGGTAATGCAGGAACTTGCTCTGTTGGAACCTGCGACAATTCCTGGCAAGCCCTCCTTAGGACGGCAACAATTATGTCTACTTACCCAAAACCTTTGGCCATCATAGTTCTCAGGTCGCAAGCTGTTGTGGGAAATATCCGTTACCAAACGCACACCAAGCTCCGTCGGGCTTGCCTTAAACACCTTTTCCAGAGCATCCGAAATTGCTTTAATCGTCGCCATTCTGTAAGCATATCCATAGTTATCGACTATGCAGGTAACAACTTCAAATACCCTGCCCACTTTAGAACCTTCTGCTAAAACCAACCATGGATTGAATCCTCCGAAGGTTTTCAAACGCTCCCATCCCTTTGTCGCTTGGTATAAGCACCGGAAAAACGCATATCCTGCTTTGCGATGAAATGGAGGCTTGGCCCGGCTGGCATATAGATTCAGTATATTACCACCAAGAGGACCAGGACCATGATGATACATAATACCAAGCTTGTCTTCCCTAAGTCCCCACTTCTTGGCATGGCCTGATTCAACGACTTTATCTACAGATTGAAACTCAAGAAAATGATTACCTCCAAAATTCAACCCGATTTCGCTCCGAGTAAACTTGCTATTTCTAAGGAAACCAGGAATGGAATCAATAATATCCTGTTCCGTAATATCCTCTACGGCTCCTCTGCCTCGATTCTCAACTGACTCAAGATATAAGTTATTAAGGCCGTAGTCAGCAAGTATTGGCTCAGCCCCCCCAAGCATTACCTTTAATAGCTGATCCTTAGACCAACTGTATTTGGTCATAGAAAATTTTGTCTGAGCTGCTTCTTTGTTTATCAGCCTTACTATCTCCAGTAATTGCTCATCAGATAAGTCAGCGGCATCAACATCCGTTATAACAAGACCCATACCATCATTAATAGCGGCAGAAGCAAGGTGAGGAACTATAACTCCCTGCGTCGCAGTTACAAGACTGGATGGTGCCTCCATACCCCTTTTTATATGTAAGTCCGGCAGCATCATAACATCGGTAACATAGGGTAATGCTGCCACCCTCCTTGCATCCTTTTTAGCTGCCTCATCCTCAGTCATAGATAAATCTGTTAGATTGGCTTTTGTAGCATGCTTTTTCATAGTCATCACTTAAATTAAAAGACTATTTACAAAAAAGAGACATCTTGAGATATATCCTGGAATGCAAACTCTTTAATATTCTCTAATGCTGGCTATGCTTAACGCTGGATAGCCATAAATCTCTCATTCGTTGATATACAATATCCCATGTATAGTGGCGGAGGATGTAATCTCGCCGGCGCTGTTTTGCCTCAATATTTTCTGAGGCGTCCACCGCTGTTTTTAACTGTTCGGCCATATCCACCGGGTCGTCCTTATTACACAACAAACCAAGATTTTGCTGCTCAATAAAATCGGTGTCCCTATGTCTGGTTGCAACTGTGAGTGTTCCGGCAGCAAGATATTCATACAGCTTTGTAGGTGAGGCGCCCTTTTCGTCCCACACTTTCGTGCCCCAAGGTAGAACGGCGGCCCTGGCGACATTGAGCAACTGGTTTATGTATTGCTGGGATTGGGGCCCTACAAAGATAACTCTGTTCTCGACTGATCTGATTCGTGCTTCTTCCTGTAGGCCGGACATAGCTCTGCCATCGCCTACTATCACGGTGACAACGTCGTCGTATCTCTGCTCTTTGGTGACTAATTCCATCGCTCTGATAATATACTCGATGCCTATGTTCGGAATCAGCGCACCGGCAAAACACACAAGTCGGTAATTTTTCAGCTCCGAGAGGGCAACAGGCAGAGTGGGCCTGTCTATTATGTGGAAGATATCCGGATTGCTCGCACACGGAATCACAGAGAACTTGTCCATAGAAACGCCGGCATACATCTTACAGATGATTTCTGCGCTTTTCTTGGCTACCGTCTGTATTCTGGATGCCCTGCGATAATGAAGTCCAGAAAAGAACCTGACTAGTGTCCTTGTGGCAGGTGAGACGCCCCCCTTGTAGAAATCAAGATTGTAAAGAGCCGGTCCCGTGCGGAGCACCATCGGGATATTACGCCACTTCGAGACAATTGCCGGCCAGACCATAGCCGGGGCATAGCGCACAAACATGACCGTGTCTTCTGAGCTACGCCCTTTTGTCAGCGCCCACAGATGCTTCAACAAAATTGATTGAAACCTGTTGTAACCGTAAAAGTTCTTTTTGGGCAGGGGTATCAAGCATGCTCGCTTATTACCATTTATGGGAGAGGGCGAATAAGGTTTCTGCCCGATATAATAGCCTTCAATTTGGTGGTCGCTGAGCAGGCGGGTAACCATTTCCTTTTCGCGCACCCCCTGACCTGTTGGTTCGGTAATATCAATCTGATTTACATAAATTACCCGAATCACTATTCGGTTCCCTGGAAAGTTGGGATGAGAAAACTACCGTAGAAGAGTTCTGTACGCAATCGGAAGGCGTCAATAATAATACGCAGACTCGCCGTATTCAGCGGCAGGTTCCTGGAGAGGCGCCGTACCCTCATACAACTCAAGTTTCTGGGCTTCGACAATCCGCTCGGCTGAAATAATGACCGCTACATTCATCAGAATCCAATAAGAAGCAAGGTTGGTTACACTAACAGGTGCGCCTGCAAAAATTCCCAGGAGACTCAAAGCTAACAAGTTACCAAGTAAAAGCCAACTGATGCTTCTCATCTCCGGGCTGATATATTTGGAAAAGCATAGCTTAAACGCCTTGGTACTATAGATTATGTAAAGCGTTATCCAAAGGATAGGCCCAAGAATACCCAAATCTACGGCGCTATCCAGATACGCATTATGGAAGGAACTCACAGGGCAAGTCCGGTCCTGTTCGTCGGTAGAAACGCCGGTTCCATGCCCTGTAAACGGGTTTTCCTTGAGTAAACCAAAAGCGGTTGCCCATAGCTCACCTCGCCCTGTGAGACCGGTCTCTCCAGTTACATGGGCCATAAATCGTGAGCTGCCCGGCATTTCTTGTACAAAGGGCAAGACGGCGTAAACGCCAAAGAACAGCAATAGTACTAAGGGAAGTACAAGTCGAATGTTATACCGCGCAAATAGAACTGTAACACCCACAATCACAACACCTATGGCGCCGCGCGAGCCCGTTAGAAAGGTCAAGGCCGAGCCCACTATGAATAATACAAAGTAGAACGCCTTTTTGGCCCAGTTCCTGACCCGCAGCATCCGCCAGACAAGAGGTGGAACAGCTATGGCTAATCCGCCTGCAAACACGCTGGGATTAGCAAAAATACCTGAAAGTCTGGCCCCCATGGTACTGGCCACTCGAAAACCCTTTGCGGCAAACGCAATCGCTGCACCAATGACTATAATCAGAGAAACGTAGACAAAGACGTGAATAAATCGCAAAAAGGCATATTCATCCTTAACTTCGGAGATAATTGTAAAGAGAACGCCGAAAAACGTCAGGAACATAATAGCAAAGATAGCAAAGCCACGAGTTGGGTGCGGCGCATGAAAGGCCATAAACAGTGACCATAAAATCAGTATAAGGTAAATTATCTGACCGGCGGAGAATGGGCCAATAGTCCGTATATACCGAAGTGAACGAGTTGCCAGGACTATGAGAAATAACCAACGTAAGACCCACAGCAGCATAAATGCCGTAGTATTCTCAACATTGATTACATAAATGGCCAATAAAAAAGGTACAAATGCAAGCCGCGCATCTTTGATAAGCAGCAACACTGCTACAAAGGCAGCAAAGGCCAGAATTCCTAATAAAAGGTAAAGCGGCCCAATGGTCTCGAGTACAGATACCAGCCTTTCGAAACTCATATTACGTTCCTAACCCATGATCAGTATCAGATCGCTGCAGATGGATGTTTACAATATATCCACCAACACTACTAAATATCGGTTAAAAGTTGAAACATCCTTAATCAGAATATGTTGCGGAAACAGTATTTGTCATTCCCGCGAAGGCGTGAATCCAGCTTTTTGGCCTTTATCCCCACTTCCATAGAGGTGATATTGTCGATTTTTGCTCTCCGCAGCAGGAACTAATCAACCATTTTTCATAGGGGCTGCTCTTGTTTGCCGCGAGGCCGGTTGGTCCTAAAATAAAGTGGAGCAATGAGCAAAGCATAGGAAATTCCGACTAGAATATCACTGGTGGTACAAGCCACCGCAGCTCCCATAACACCAAGCGGCTTAACCAGAAGAACAAGCAAGCTCATATTCACAACCAAGCAGATGGCAACGACAACAGAATTTGTCCAGGGAGCCATAAATTTACTCACCCATCCGAACAATAGCGACCGAACCGAAGCGGCCATCCGCCCGAAAATACGCACTAAGAACAGCGGATAACTAACTGCCACTACGGTGGGATAAATCAGCGTGAAAACAAACTTGCCAAGCAACAGGGCCGCCAAGCCCATAGTTGCGATTATGCCTATCGTGATAATTATATGCCTGAGAAAAAATTTTCTTGGACAGTCTTCAATCCTTTTCCATCTTGCCAGGTAACTAAACGCAACACGTCCAACTACAGATGCCGGCTCACCAAAAATCAGGGCTATACTGTTGGCAGCGAAGAATTGGCTAATCAGAGCGGGCTCAACAGCGGCACCGAGATATATCCTGGCCATATATGTCTGCAGCAATGCCAGCACCGCACCTCCGCTAAAAAACATGCTTATTCTCAGTATAGTGGGGATTTCCGCGATATTTATTAATGGGAGAGCAGCTATTCTACCTCCCATTAGAACCATGCCAACTACTACTCCCCCCAGGGCGCAAAGACAATATAAAAAGCCTATTCCATCTGTGCCGTATACACTAACCAATGGAATAACTGCAAGTGCACCAACGCCGAGTCCTGTCCCAATCGCAAGAAAGTTCTTGAACTCGAGACGGACACGGAAAAAACCCTGCAGAAGCGGAATACTTCCGAACAAAATACCATAAACCGACAGGGAACGTATATAACCCCCCGTGTTTCCATCAGTTTTTGATACTAATTTCCCGATGGTATCGGAGAAGAACAGGGCTATCGCAAACAATACCAACAGTACGAAAATATTGGTAAAGAAACAGGTACGGAAAAAAAGCTCTTTATTGTCACCACTGTGCCTTGCGTGCTCACGGAGCAGTGTCTGTGTGGTGCTGTTGCTTGGTATAATCGCTATCATCATAACTATAGCGAGCGCGACTACGAATTCGCCAAAGGCAGATTCTCCCATTTCCCGCATCAAAAATGGATGCACCAATATCTTTTCCACAAACAGTGGTATTGTCACTCCAAGCCCAAACAGAATTGTATTTATGCCCAATTGTTTGTTTTGCATACCTTATCTACCGATTACGACCATCCATTATTCAATATCGCTGCCTCTTCTTGTAAATAATGCCTGCAGCAGAAGAAGTTTGCCTTGTCAGGTTCTATAAACCTTTGCTCGAATCTGGACAATAGGTCAGTACATGGAATTAATTCAGACAAGTCATAGAAGTAGTGCCTTGCCTGCAAGTCCTTCGACCCTTCGTAATCACGCCAATAACTGGTCCAAAGTTATTTGAACAAAACTATCAGTTTAGATGTTGCTCTGCCAACAATTGATTTTGGAGTCAACAACGTGACTTCTGTACTACTTTAGTTCGAGGGACCTTTAAGCTGCAGCAGTGCTTCAGTCAGCTTTTCTCTGGCCTGATAGACGCGATTACAATCGTCCGGAGCGCTCAATACATAATTGACCTGCGAATCGAGGATCTGCTGCGTTTTCGCAGCTTTGGCAGGGTCTGTCGTCTTGTTCGATTCGATGGCTTTGCGCAACTCGTACAAATACTGATAGTCCTCAACTCCCTCACGCCAAGCCTCCCATCTCCGAGAAGGCACTATGGGTTCACCAAGAGTGTCAACAGGACTATTGCCAGCGCCGTAGATGACGGCGTAGTATCCAAACGGCTTAAGCGTATCATCCCACCGAATCTCATTCCTAACCTCCGAGTATGCCCAGAAGCCCGCGCCGGTCTGCCCTCGCTTAAAGGCGCGCCAAGGCATCAACCTATAGTAACCGTAGGGGTGGTTGGCCTTGCCGGGACCTTTCGCATCATATACCCACATCTGCTTATCAAAACTCTTGATAATCATAAACTTTGCTTTATGCACCTTGGTCTGACGCTCCGGCAGACACCATATATCGACTAAGTCCTTCAGCCGGGAGATTTGCATTTGGCCTTTTCCATAGGAGTTCGCAAAAATGTTTATGCGATGGTCTACGTTTTTGATGAGCTTGCTTAGCTCAAAGAAATTGTCGTTTAGAGTTTCATCGAACGGCTGTATGGCGAATCTACTGTAGTCAACCCCTTTCTGTTTGAGATGCGTTACAAAATCAACCAACCAAGTAGAGAAAGCTTTCTTCCAGGCATTCGTCATCCACCGTCCAAAGCGCCCGTTGCCTTCGACTTCAGAGTTGAAGCCGAGGTGAAGCAGGTACATTCTGGCGTAACTGTTGATTCTCAGAAGCTCATCAAATTTACCGTACGAGGGTTTTTCAGTAATAATCCCAGAGGGCGATACGAATTTGGGGTATGGCAAGCTGCCACCATGTACTACAAAGATGTCAATGTAGTGCTCGCGGAGGTCACGAGCCACTTCAGGCAAAATCATCCTGGTCATAGGCAACCGCCGAGGATGTGCCCAACAATATGTGTTCAGAGCAGCATCAGGATTAAGTTTGATCGGCTCGACTTTCATATTAAGCTGCACTGTTTGGATAGGCATCTGGCGGCCGTTCGAGTCCTTCGCAAGGAAAGCCAGAGCCGCCTTGTATTGCCCTGCCTTCAAAGCGGGGGAAAATACCGTAACCCAGAATTGTGCGACAGCTCCTGGTTCCAGTCTGAAGGGTTTGGTACTGTTATGCAACACAAAGGGGTCGGCTATCATACCTAAGTCCTTAGCATGAACAAAGACAGACCGTCTGAGTGTAATAATTTTTTGGCTGTCAATTGTCGCGTTACCAGGACCGGCCAACTGGGAGACTTCAGCGCCGACCATCAAATCTTTATCGGAGCAGTTTATAATATTAACTGCGCCATACTCGTACTCGCCCTGCCATAACCTCAATCTTATCTCACTTTCTGCAGTGTCTGCCGGCGACAGCATCTTTTTCTCCTGCAGAATCATCATTGGATTTGCAGGCAGGCAAACATACGGTTTTTTGTATAGTTGCTGGTAAGTGCCGGCTCTGATAACACCCAATTCTCTGCGAATAGAAGTCAGCTTCGACCGGTTGAGCAACCCAGCGCCGACAGATAGCTCTCCGCTGAGATATTGCAAACGCTTAAGATTCGAATTTACCATAGAGGCCTGCATTTTAGGTGCATGGCTTTTTGAAAATTCGATGGTCGAGGCAATGTTTGCCGCCAGTTGCAATTGCTCTTCTACCAGTTCTACCGCCTCGGTTGCGTTTGCTGCGACAAAAATATCGCCACTATATTTAGTCATTTGCCGGTCACTTCGTACCGAAGCTCGTATTACCTCTATCTCATCAAGACAAAACTTTAGGCCGCCGGGCTGTAAAAGTATCTTCACAAATCTCGCTTCGGTTCTCGGATGTTTGATTAGGAAGGTTCGCGGTCTCTCACCGCGAGCCAGCAAGCTCCGTGCAGTCGAATTATCGTCCATTACAAGGCCTGTAAACTCATACTTACTGCCGTCCTTGCTTGCCAAAACGATGATGAACCTGGGATACTCTATCCCGCTGTAGCCACCTCCGAGTGTATATACTCTTACCTCGTCGAAGATAGTTAGCTTTTCCAGGTCGATAGTTATCTCTGGAGGCGAATTCATCCTTCGCCATCCCACAGTGCTCTTCTTTCGCCAGTCGCTGCCGCTCTTTTGGCCGTCAGTAAGTTGAATCGTATCGAGTTTGTCCGTGCACGATGGATAGTTAGGTTTCGGTGAGATCGTATAACTCTTGCGCAGCGCCGGATTAACCTCGGCAGACAGTGCAGTGCCGAATAGTGCGGACATTAAAAGGGTAATGAAACTATATCGTATCAGCATCCCGCCTTTGCCCAAATGGAATTATTTCCGTATCGTTTTTTAGCGAGCTTGACTAATCCAACAAAGGACTTTCCCATCTTCTTCAGATATTTGTGAATAAGTTAATTTCCTGAACGGTTTCTGACATACCAGTCGATTGTCGCCTTAAGGCCTTAATACGCGCCATATTAATAACTACGCCGAACATGCCATTGTCCTTGATGATACAATTGCGCATTACAATGCTTTTCAATATATCCTGTTTCCTATACCAAGGCTCAAAATCGACATCATTTCAAATATTCGGGTCCTCTACGTCGATGTTATTAATATCAGTATTCACAAATCCAGAGTGTACCGTTATGTCAACATTGTGCAGCATAGCACCATTCCAGTCATATAAATCCCCAATGCGGTTAGGGTTCTGAACATACAAGTCACCGTGAATTTCATACAAACCATACCCACCTCTTCGGATTTCACCGCTTGCTTTGATAGCGGGCCGATTCTTGTTATCAAGTACCTGACAGTTAATAAACTCTACTCCACCTGAATATCTCACATTATGTTTCTTTTTCTCTTTTGTTTGGATTATAATTGGCGACACCCTCATTATGTTCTTCCACACGCAGTTTTCAAAGCTAACCAAAGGGGAGTTTTTTGACTTTTCTATCCTGGTGCCATTTTCCATATTTTCGCTAGTAACATTTTTGAATTTAATTAAACCGTCCGCGCCATCATCACCTCCACTATGAGTTATCCTAATGCCGGCATAGGATGTCGGTTTTCTGCCTTTGATATCTGTTATGCGTAAATTCTCGAAAATCATATCTACATCTGTGGATTTTGATGTTAGGTTGCGAATGCTTATATTTATACCTATTGAACGGTTATTCGTGAACGTTGTGTTCCGCACAATAACACTTTTCAATCTCTCAACTCCCCAGTTAGGCTCAAAACAAAGGCCAGCTTGCGGCCATGTCCCAATAGTGTTCTTGAGAACACAGTTTTCAATAATCAAGCCATCAACGGTTATTACAGAAATTCCATCGCGAAGATTGTTGTCGCAAGTTACATCCTTGATTAGAATATTCTCACAGTAATATTTTACCCCTGGATACTGATGATAGCGGCCAATAAATATTCCATCTCCACCGCTGTCTTTTAAGGTGAGTCCCTCGATTGTTATGTTGCGGCAGCTTCTGAGGTTAATGACATGACGATGTTCACTTGTATTTCGCTCTGCCATATACTCCTTTTTTCTCATACAAAGTATAGCACCATAACCTTTCAAGACGATATTACTTTTACAGGTCGCCCTGAATAACGCATCACCTCTTTTATGTTCATTTTTCTTGGTGTTCCAAACCGATTTCGGAGAGTAAATTACAAAAGAACTTGGCTTAACCTTATTGCTTATTGACTCGACTATGACCCCCGGCTCGAAAATAATCTCTTGGTTACTGGCCAGTTTTATTGGCCGAACAATCCAGGCACTACCTGTATAAGGGACTATTACCTTGCTTGCCCCGG
>CAZMSP010000069.1:0-10915 GCA_964568985.1 uncultured Pirellulales bacterium | reverse complement strand
ATGGAGCAAAGCCGACGGCAGAGATGAAGGAAGTCGGAGACCTGGCGATTCAAAAGGCGAGGATATATTCTAATTTTAAGGGTGTTGAGGCAGATGAGGGTTCGATATATTTTTCGGATGTGGTGTTTCGCGTAACATGGGCGGAGGACAAGATTCTGCAGATGTCCGCCATGAAATATAATAAACATGTAAAGTGGTTTGAAATGGGCTGGCGACATGCTCAGAAGGTAAAGTGAGATTTTCTACAAAAGTTAATATGAAAGGAAAGTGACGTGTATAAGATTGCAGTAATTCCCGGGGATGGGACCGGGCCGGAAGTAACGGCTGAGGCGGTGAAGGTATTAAAGACCGCTGCGGACAAGTTTAATTTCAAGGTTGAGCTGACCGAGTTTGATTTCGGCGGCCAGCGATACAAAAGAACCGGCGAGACACTGCCGGACAGCGCTATCGAAGAGCTTCGTAAGTTCGACGCGATTCTATTGGGCGCAATCGGACATCCGGATGTTGCGCCGGGTATTCTCGAAAAAGGCATCCTGCTTAAGGCCCGGTTCGAGCTTGACCAGTATATAAATCTTCGGCCGGTCAAATTATACCCGGGAGTTGAGACGCCACTGAAAGATAAGGGGCCTGACGATATCGATTTCGTGGTTGTTCGCGAAAATACGGGCGACCTCTACACCGGCACAGGCGGATTTACGATGAAAGGGACGCCCAACGAAGTGGCTGTGCAGTCGGCTGTTTATAATCGCTTTCAGGTTGACCGATGCTTAAAATACGCATTCGAGTACGCACGCAAATATGGCAAAAAGGCACGCGGCAAAGGTGACAAGAACACGCTTGCCTTATGTGGCAAAACCAACGTGCTGACATACGTCTACGATTTGTGGGAACGGGCGTTTCATGAGATGGGCGAAAAAGAATATCCCGATATAGTTCGTGAATATTATCACGTTGACGCTACGTGTATGTGGATGGTCAAGAACCCCGAATGGTTCGATGTGATTGTAACCGGCAATATGTTCGGCGACATTATCACGGACCTCGGTGCGATGGTGCAGGGCGGTATGGGTATTGCCGCAGGCGGAAATATCAACCCCGAGGGCGTCAGTATGTTCGAGCCAATCGGCGGAAGTGCTCCGAAATATACCGGCAAAGGAGTTATCAATCCTCTCGCCGCTATTTGCGCCGGGCAGATGATGCTCGCCACCTTAGGTGAAGAGAAGGCAGCGGAAAGAATAGAAAAGGCCGTGATGTTCGTGACTGCCAACAAACTCAAATCGCTTCAGGCGGGCAAAATGGGATACTCTACCAGCCAGGTCGGAGACCTCGTTGTGGGAAAAGTCGCTGAATAGAAAATCAAATATCAAAATGTAAAATGTAAAATTGAGGAAGTCATCCCTAAGGGATTCCATAATTTTAATTTTTGAGATTTCAGCCGTGCCAGCTAATTTGACACCAGAATATTTTAAGGCAGAGCAGTGGTATCGAGAAGCCACGACCAATGAGGAGAAGATTCTTGCGCTCGAGCATATGCTTGCGGTGATGCCCAAGCACAAGGGCACCGACCACCTGAAGGCGGACCTGCGAAGAAAGCTGAGCAAACTAAAAGAAGCACCGGCAAAAAAGGGAAAAGGCAAACACGTTGATATCTTCCATGTTCAGCGAAGCGGCGTGGGCCAGATTGTTCTTCTTGGCACACCAAACTGTGGTAAAAGCTCCATTGTTGCAGCCCTTACCAATGCGAAGGTCAACGCTGCTGATTTTCCATTCGCCACTACGGCTCCTGTGCCGGGAATTGTGCAGTTCGAGGATGTGCAGATTCAGCTTGTCGATATGCCGCCGCTTACTGTAGATTATATTGCTCCCGGCCAGGTCGGGACATACCGCAATTGTGACCTGATTGCTATTGTCATTGACCTGTCTGCCGACGTCGCGGAGCAAATGAGTATCTGCCTGGACTTTTTAGAATCCAGAAGTCTGCTCATAGATACCGAGACTGCGGCTGTTGACCAGCAGGGTAACTTGCTTGGCAAAAGGGTCTTTTGCATCTGTACTAAATCTGATATTGCAAAACCTGGAGCTTTTAAGGCGCTTAAAAAATCGTGCCCTTCGGCTACTTCGACTCTTTCGACCAAGCTCAAGACAGGTTCGCTCAGTATAAATGCGCTCAGGGCAGGCAAGCACCAATTTGAATTTGTCAAAGTCTCGACAGAAACAGGAGCAGGGATTGACAAGCTGCCCGAAACTCTTTTTAGCTTGCTAAATATCATACGCATTTACGCCAAGCCACCCGGCAAGAAGCCGGATATGGATGACCCGTTTACGCTGCCGGCGGGTTCAACTGTTATGGATTTGGCCACAGCTATTCATAGGGAGTTGGTTGAGAAACTTAAATTCGCAAGAATCTGGGGGAAGGGCGTCTATGACGGCCAAAACGCACAGAGAAACCATGTTCTCAACGATAAAGACATTATCGAATTGCACTTTTCTTGATTTCCGTTAAAATTCCATCCTTCCATAGGGCAAAACGAAAATAGAAAGGATATGTAAAATGATAGGAGTTCGCTTTGTTTGCATTGGTTTTTTGATGGCTGTGATATTGGCCAGCTGTCATCAGCCGCAGGTGCAGCAGGCCGGTCAAACCAAAGCAGCGCAGGAAATTGCCGTTACGATTGATACCGGTAAAACCGGCGAGCCGATTTCCAAATATATCTATGGGCAGTTTATCGAGCATCTCGGCAGGTGCATTTACGGCGGAATATGGGCGGAGATGCTGGAGGACCGTAAGTTTTACTACCCGATAACCGATGATTTTGAACCCTGGACTACGGCAAGTGACCGAAATTGGAAGGCCGGGCCATTCAAATATCTTAAGGCATCACCCTGGCAGGTGATAGGGCCAGCTGGTACCGTTACAATGGATTCCAACGATGCGTATGTCGGCGAGCATTCGCCGGTTATTCATCTGCCTGGCGACGGGAGCGCCGCGGGAATTTGCCAGGATGGTCTTGCTGTTGTAAAGGGTAAAAATTACGCAGGCAGAATCATCCTCGCAGGAGATGCTGAGACCCTGCCGATATCGGTTCGACTGGTTCTGGACAATGGCGAAGTTTTAACTGAGCAGATAGATAAGATAAGCAGCGAATTTCAGACTTATCCGATAGAATTTACTGCTCCGGCATCGAGCGAGAACGTGAGAATTGAAATCATCAGCACAGGCAAAGGCGAATTCAAAACAGGGACGCTGTCACTGATGCCAGCGGATAATATCAGGGGCTGGCGCAGAGATGTTGTTGCGTTGTTAAAAGAGCTTGATAGTCCAATATATCGCTGGCCGGGCGGTAATTTTGTAAGCGGATATAACTGGCGGGATGGCATCGGCCCGCGCGACAAAAGGCCGCCGCGGAAAAATCCTGCATGGAAAGGCATCGAACATAATGATGTCGGCATCCATGAGTATATGGAATTGATGGAGTTGCTCGGGGCGGAAGCATTTATTGCAGTCAATACCGGCCTTGGTACTGTAGGGGAAGCTGCTGAGGAGGTCGAATATTGTAACGGCTCAACTGATACTGCTATGGGAGAACAACGCGGCCGGAACGGCCATCCGGAGCCGTTTAACGTTAAGTGGTGGGCCGTGGGTAATGAAATGTATGGCTTATGGCAGTTGGGGCACATGCCGCTGGAAGAATATGTTAAAAAGCATAATTGCGTTGCTGAGGCGATGTGGAATGTTGACCGCAGTATAAAACTGGTGGCGGTCGGCGAGGCAGGCAAATGGAGCGAAACAATGCTTAAAGAATGTTCAGGCCATATGAACCTCATTAGTGAGCATATTTACTGCAAAGAAAGGCGTGATGTCATTGAGCATACAAGACAGTTGTCTCGACAGATTAGACATAAAGCAAATGTACATAGAAGATACCGCAGGCAAATCGAAGAGTTGAGCGATAAGGACATTCGAATTGCTATGGACGAATGGAATTTCTGGTACGGCGACTATGTATACGGCGAATTGGGAGTCCGCTATCATCACAAAGATGCTCTTGGAGTTGCTATTGGTTTGCATGAATACTTTAGAAACAGCGATATGTATTTTATGGCCAATTATGCCCAGACGGTCAACGTCATCGGTTGTATCAAAACTTCCAGAACAGATGCTGCCTTTGCCACAACAGCTTTGCCTTTGGAACTTTATCGGCATCACTTCGGCACGATACCGGTTGAGGTTACGGGCGGCGTTTCTCCGCTTGATATATCAGCCGCGTGGACGGGCGACAAAAAGGCACTTACAATTGGTATTGTCAATCCTGCTGAGCGCGAATACGAACTGGCGATGGATTTGCAGGGCGTCAAATTGGTCGGCACCGGCATGCTCTGGCTGATTGCACATTCTGACCCTATGGCCTACAACGAGCCCGGCAAAAAACCTGAAGTTGTGATCGAAGAAAAATCACTTTCAGATGTCTCTGGTACGTTAAACGTTCCGCCGCTTAGCATTAGTCTTTACAAATTAACCACGAAATAAGATACTATGGTTTGGTAATTGGTGATTGGTAACTGGTTATTAGGCCATTTACCATTTACTATTTAACCAACTTTTGGATTTGAAAACTGGAGGTTTCTGAATGGAATGCAACAAAAAGCAGAATCTTAAAAATTGCAATTGTACATATCCATGTAGCAAAAAGGGAGTATGCTGCGAATGTATAAAGTCTCATTTGGCTATAAAGGAGCTGCCCGCTTGCTGTTTTCCTGACGATGTTGAAAAAACCTACGACCGCAGTTTCACGGCCTTCGCCAAGGCCTGGGGATTGTAAATAAAAAAGGCCGAGCCAAGATAACTCGGCCTTGCTAAACAAACCTTTTTAAGCGATTATTTTGGCAGATTCTCCGGTGCCACGTCTTCAACGCTCAAATCACCGTAGATGACGCGATAGGTTTCTGAGCCTTTCGGCTGATACCAGAAGACAAGAGCGTCAGCATCACCGAATTTTACGTCTTTTCCCACGTAGTGCCATTCACCCTCGCCTTTGAAGAACCGGATGAATAACAAATGCCGGCTCAATTTCATACCCAATTCGGTTGCCTGCTCTTCGGATAATCCGAGCTCTTGAATTTTCTGTGCTATTGTGGGGGCCTGCTTGAGGTAATCTTCTACAGCGACGCCTTCCGGAAACCAGCCATTTCCGAGTACTTCAGCCCGGATTCGCAGGCCCTCGATGAAATCTTCTTCGGTCGAGCCCATCAAATCAAGTTTGGTTTCCTGCAGCTTGTAGCCTTCGGGGACATCCATACTAAGTAGCTCTTCATCCATTGGCACATCAAACACGAGGTTTTTGCAAATAACCTTCATTTGTCCCTCTACCTGTTCTATCCGCACGGGCAGTGCTGTTTCAGGGTCTGCCCAGATTGTAATCTCAGCTCTGGGGTGCTTGGCCCGAAAACCGATTAGCCTCTGGCCACCAATTACCTGCTCAGGGAGCTCTTCGACTGTGAATTCAGGGTGTTGCTGCAATTCTGTGATAATGTTTCTCAATGTTTCTATATAGTTTGACATTGATGGCAGGCCTTCCAAATCAATGTATGCCGCGTCTTTCTTTTTAGAATCGAGTGCGAGAATCTTTCCAGCTTCCAGGTCGATAATGCTGACAGAGTCTTTCATATTCGATAAAGTTCTTCTGATTCGTGAACCCTGTACCATATCGTGAATGACCGGCCCACCTGCCTCTTCCTCTCCGATGATGATGTCCAATATCGCGGTCTGGGCATCGAAGATGGGCTGGATGACCTGGGCAAAAGTTGGTGTTGCTACAATTGGACTGCCAACAAAGTGCGTTCCTATAAGCACGCCGGCGAGGATGACTGCGGCAGCGGCGAATCTTGTTATCTTGCTTTTCATAATATACTCCCACAAGACATGATGCTTAGATTGTCTTGTTTGCATTAAAGTTTTAGTAAAATCTCTCGCAGTTTGGTCTGCAATTTTTTGCACATCAGCCGGCACATCTTCACTGCCGATATTTTTCAGGATTTCTTTTATTCTTTCTTCGTTCATTTTTATTATCCTCGCTCTGCCAAAGTCGCAAGTTTGCTTTTCAATGTGTCAATTGCCTTGGATACGTGCGACCTTGCACCGGCTTCAGTACAACACAATTTTTCAGCAATATCTTTGTAATCTTTTTGCTCTAAATATCGCATCACTATTGCCCGCCCCTGCTTGGCCGGCAGATTACTTATTTGATGTCTGACTATTGAAGTTAGCTCGTCTCTGGCGAGCGTTTCATCCGGCCCTTTGTCCATTGCGATTCGGCTTCTGGCAAACTCTCCATTTCTGCCGATTCTGTTCCGCCACGCCTTTGAATTGGCTGTCAGGGCTATTCTATAGATATATGCACCTGCCTTTTTTCCATTGAGCTTCTCGATGTTCTGCCACATCCCTAACAGGACATTTTGCATTGCCTCGGTGAAAAGCTCGCGGTCGCCCGTCAATTTCCAAAGAACCGATGCCAGAAATCCGGCATATTTTGCTCTGAGCTGCTCGAAGGCCTCTGCTCGCTTAGATAAATTCATCAATAGGGCTCCAATCTTGTTAAAACCTGAACGCGTTCAATTTCCGCATAATAATAACGGCCGAGGGTCCATTTTGTGTAAAAGTTCTTCCGAAAATATGTGATTGTGTACTAAATTCCCACATCAGAAGAGCTTATGTGCCTTTTTGTGGTTGTTTTTTTCTGCCTGTTTTTTTGCTAAAGCAGCTTTCAAATAATCACGGGCTTGAGTATAATCAGGGTTGATTTGCAGCGCTTGCTGATATGCGTTTATTGCCTCGGCGATTTTGCCTTGCCGCTCCAGAAGAACGCCCACATTAAAGTGCATCTCGGCGTCCTCCGGTCGGACACTTAGCACAATTCGAAATTCCTTTAGCGCTTCGTCGTTTCTGCCTACGGCGGCCAGCGCCAAGCCCAAATGGCCGTGAGCAATTATAAAGTTCGGCTTAATCTCAATTGCTTTTTTATAATGTTCAATGGCCTGGCTAAATTTTTTCAACTCAGCCAGAGCCAGGCCAAGCCCATAGTGAGTATCAGCGTCTTCAGGCGTGAGTGTCAAGGCCTGGTTATAATGTTCAACTGCCTCGTTAAAGTGCCCCTGCATACGCAAGGCATTGGCCAAATTGTAATGTGCCTCGGCGAAGCCGGGCAGCGGATTTCGCCTTAACCTCAGATTCTTCGTTAGCGATATTGCCTTTCTATAATGCTCAATCGCCTCATCAATCTTGCCTTTTTTCAGCAGGGCATTTCCCAAATTATTGTGCACTTCATGAGAATTGTTTTTGAGCTGCAGGGACCTGTAGAAATTTTCAATTGCCTCGTCAGTTTTATCCATCCTTCCGAAAGCCAGGGCAAGATTGTTGTGCAAAATGGGATAGTCCGGCGTCAAGGATAACATATATTTATAATGAGTAACGGTGTCTCGCCAGTGGACCAGATAACGGCGGAGGATAACAATTTCAGCGACACTGACAAGCAGAACCAGTGCCAAGGCAAGTATATGTCGGCGTGAGAACGTGGCAGTCGAAACGCGACAAAAGTGAGTTAAAAGTGCTGCCAGAGGCAGTAGAAAACCAACCATAGGCAAATAAGCATGCCTGTCGGCGGCGATGACAGGATGAAATCCGATGATTCCCAAGGTGGGGAAAATAGCCAGGAAGAAAAACAACCACCCTGTTAGTAAGGAACGCGTCCATCGTAGAGAAATCAGCAATGCAGCGAACAGCACAGCTGTGCCGATTACACCGACCAGGACAATTGGATTTTGTAGAGTAAATGGCTCGGGGAAGGGGTAGAACGCCGACAAGCGCACAGGCCAAATAAATTTATAAAGATAGAAGATGATGTTGTGGCAAACAATCAGCGGTATCCGCATCGGGCCATACTCACCTGGCATTGTAACCGCAGCGGTATTCTTCTGAGATAGAAATGTAATAATTGCCGCAATAATGCCAAGGACGAAAAACGGTATCTTCTCGACAAACGTTTTTTTACTGAGTCGATTCAGCGGCCAGTAGTCCAGAAGCAGCATCAGAAGCGGCAGCGGGGTGCTCGTTGGTTTGGACATTAATGCCAGGATGAAAAATGCCATACACACGAAGTAAATTTTTCTGTTTCCGCTCGTCAGGGCGGAGCCTGCCGGAGCACGGCTACGGCAGAAACGCACATAAAAAATCAAAGACCAGAGGACAAAAAAAGCAGCCAGCAGAGTTTTTCGCTCTGACAACCAAGGGATTGGTTCGATAGTCAGGGGATGCACACCAAAGAGCAAACCGACCAGCGCTGCTGCCCAGGGTTCACCAAAGAGCTGATATAAAAGCAAAATTATCAAGACTGTATTGGCCAGATGCAGGGCCAAACTGGTTATACGGAAAGGCGTTAAATTGTCAGGTCTTCCTCCCATTGCATAATCGGCCATCAAAGAAATCATAGCCAGAGGTTGATAGTAACCACGGACTGTTGAAGGGTAGAGAACCTCGGTTAAAAAACGACGAGCGGACTTCCAACCTGGATTCTGGACCAACTGGTTTTCAAGAAGATACTGTTCATCATCGAACGAGAGGGACTTTCGCGATAGTGCCGGCCAATGAGCTGCTAAAACAATTACCCCCACAACAACGATAGAAACTAAAAAAACGACAATGTCGCGAGATATTTTTTCGCCCCCACTACTGCCAATTTCACAACGAACTTTCTCTGCCAAACTCTTACCCCTACCTTGGATTTATACCTCTATACTCAGTCTTTAGAAGCGTTTCGCCGAAGAATGCCTCCATAGATGGCATCGCAATCGCAGCGCCAAAAGCAATCTACTGCCTTAAACCCGCTCTCTGTGAGCTTTTCAAAATGCCACTGAAGGGGCAAACCCTCTTCCGAACCTTCCCACGGCTCGGTCAATTTCCTTCGATATTCCTTAATATCTATCTTGAGGGCACGACCATACGCATCCCAGAAACTTTCCCAGTCATCAGCGCTGTCATCTCTTTGTTGATTGAGTATCTGCTCTCTGTGCTGTTGCCACCCTTTTTGAATTGATAGAGATTTACTGCCGACGTGGTCTGCATTCAAAAAGATACCGTCTGGACGAAGCATCTTTGCGAGCTGGCCATAAAATCGTGATAACTGTTCCTCGCTAAGCCAGTGCAGAGCCGTTGCTGAAACCGCTGCATCTATTGGAGAAGGCACAAGTTTGGTCCATGATTCATCACGTATGTCGGTCTGGATAAGGTGAGCACGCTCACCGAACTCCGCTAACCTTTTTTCTGCAAGTGGCAGAAGGGTCGCGTCAAAATCGATACCATAAACATCAGCCTTAGGGAATCTTTCTAAAATCGGCAGCATAAGACTACCAGTGCCGCAGCCAATATCCAGGACTTTTGAAACTACTTCCTGCGTATTGGCTATTAGGTGTACCATCAGAGCAAACCGTTCTTCTCGACGTGGTATGTATCTTTCCTGCATACTGTCCCAGCGTTCAATCCAACTACGCCAGTTTATATCAGCAGGAAACTTTATGTCCCCTACTTTACCCATTGGAACTTTTTACCCGTGAGGCGTTCGTAGGCCTCGATGTATTTTTTGCTTGTTTTTTTGCAAATGTTGTCGGGCAGCTCTACGCCCGGCCCGGATTTATCAAAGTCAATACTTTCTAAATAATTACGAACGAATTGCTTGTCGAAGCTTTCCTGGTCTCTGCCCGGCTCATATTTGTCCGCAGGCCAGAAGCGCGATGAGTCCGGCGTCAATACCTCATCAATCAAAATAATCCTGCCATCGACAACTCCCCACTCAAACTTCGTATCAGACAAGATTATCCCTTTGCTCTTGGCGTACTCGCTTGCTTTTTCAAAAATCATTATGCTGTTATCGTGCACGAATTCAGCTCGCTCGGCGCCAAGGATACCCACACACTTCTCAAGGCTGATATTCTCATCGTGTGTTCCCCTCTCGGCCTTGGTAGCCGGCGTAAAGACAGGTTCCGGCAATTTTTCGCACTGGCGCAGGCCAGATGGCAGCTTCTGTCCGCAAATCGTCCCGCTTGCCTTATATTCCTTCCAGCCCGAGCCGGCCAAGTAGCCTCGCACCACGCACTCGATCGGCAAAACATCGACCTTTTTAACCAGCATACTTCGCCCTGCAAGCCGGTCTTCGAAATCGCAAAATGGTGTTGGAAAATTACTTACATCAGCGCTTATCAGATGATGCTCAATCTCATCACCGAGAAAATCAAACCAGAAAAGCGAAATCTGCGTCAGGACAATTCCCTTACAAGGTATTCCGTTAGCCATAACTACATCGAAGGCGCTTATCCTGTCGGTCGCAACTATCAGCAGCTTGTCGCCAAGGTCGTATATGTCACGAACTTTACCTCGAATCGGCTCAACTCCGGCTATATTTGTCTTCAAAACCGTCTCCATAATAATCCTTTCCATTGAGTCATTTAGTCTCTTCGTTTTCTATTCTCGAATCAATATACGCAAATATTTTTTCTTTAACCCGTTCGACATCGCCGGTTTTTGGTAATAAATCAATCAGCATCTCCAAAAATTTGCGCTGCCTTATTCGTTTTAGCGTTGCGGTGAAGTTCACATCATAAACCCATCCAAGCTGGCAGAGTTTCATATCGTTTAGTGTTCGCAGCCTGTTGTAAGCTATCTGTTGACCACGCAGAACCTTTTCGACTATTTCGTCCGAGTACCCCGGCTCATCCGGGAACTCCAGCCCCAGCTTGAAGTGTTCTGGGTTTTCCTTGTATTGTCTGAAGTATTCTGTTACCACATAGAGCACATCTATCTTATCAGCATCTCGCATCAATTTCGAAAACAAAAGGAACTGGCCGTCTAAATTCTTCGGCAGCTCTTTTC
>CAZMSP010000068.1:0-11421 GCA_964568985.1 uncultured Pirellulales bacterium | reverse complement strand
CAGCCTGCTGAACATCTCCGTCCATGTAGTGTTGGTCAGCGATTTTTATTGTTTCAGCACTACTATCCAGTGAAACCTCCTATGCCAGCATGTTTATAGAGTCACCAGTAATTTGTACTCCTGGTTCGATGAAGCTGGTGTAACTCTGGCTGTTAGTCAACCATTCATTAGTCTCAACCCAACTGGGATTGTTTCCCTGCGGGTCGGAATTCGCTCCAGCTTGCCCCTGTCCAGACCAGCCGTCCGCACCGGTGGCTGACGGCTGATTCTTAAAGCCCTGCTGCTCTTGCTGGTTTGTCAGCAGAACTTCAAGCCGTTTTACTTGAACACCGCTCTCTGCAAGATTTTGAATTATCTGCGGTAACGCCTGCTGAATTTCAACTCTGGTTTGTGCTCTGCTGACTTCCAGCAATCCAATAATTTGTCCATCCTGCTCACGAAATTGTATAGAAACCTTTCCAAGTTCCGGAGGGTTAAGGCGAATAGTAATTTGCTGTTTGCCCTGCCTCAAAGAACTGTGGATAGATTCCTGGATTTGTTTGCTAATGCTTGTGGATACCTCGCTGGGTAAAGCAGTACTCGCCACCTTTGAAGCCGAAGCAGTAGCCGAGGATTCCTGTGGAACAGGGCTTTGAGCACTGTTGGAAGAGAACATCTGTTTGAAAGTCTTGGGAGAATTATCTTCGAAATTGCTGCTGGTTGTGGATGAGTTACCTTTGTTTTTTGTCCCGCTATCAGTAGATATAATTTGTTCGGAATTTAACTTTTTGAGGATGGAACCATTTAGGATATTGTAGGCAGCATGGGATTTGCCACTGTTACTTGAAGATTCTGAAGGTGCTGATGTACCTAAAACAGCCTGTTGGTCGGCAGCGGTTTTGTTGTCGGTCGGTGTCTTGGCAAGCTGTGCAGATTTGCTCAGCCCAACATCGTCGATGGATTTATTGTTATTTGCATGTAAGCCGGCATTCGTAGGTGTTTTTTGATTGCCGGAGACGGCTTGTTTGTCCGTCATTGCTGATTTTTCACCATCCGTAGCTTCTTTATCACTACCGATGATAACCGTCTTATTTGATACTGGTGCCTGATTACAGTTTTTGCCTTTTTCAATCTGGCCGTTAGCAATAAGCGGCTTTGCGGAAACTGTGGATAAATTAGCGGTACACTTGGCGTTGGAAGCTTTTAATTCCGCAGGCGCCTGGGCGAGGTCAGAGCTGTCCTTCGACTTAGGAATCACAGATAGCTTTTTGCAACATTCTTCCGTCTGCTTATTCTTAGCTGACCAAACTTGTGTTGCTTCAGGCTGGACGGATCCTATCGAGGAACCTTTTTGCTTTTTGGATTTTTTGTTTTGGGCAGTAGTACGCTCGGCTGCGTCTGCTGTCTCCCCGCAATTTGCGTGATAAGACTCTTGTAGCTGATCGTTGACAGAACTTTTTTGGGTATTATACGTATTTTTATCGGTCGTTGTTGCCTTTGTACCATTATTATCAGATTTGTTTCCGTCTAACACGGAATCAAATTTCACCACACTTTCTGTTGCTGCGTGCTTCGATGAAGTTACACAACTGTCCCCCTGGTGTTCTAAAACACCTGAAACTATAGTTGGCAAACCAATATCCATATAGCAGTTATTTTTGCAATTGCTGTGCCAGCATTGGGAGGCAGCTATCTAATAAACCGTAAGGCCTTGTTAGCAAAGCAGTTACAAACACCAAATAATAGTGGTTGACTGAAAAAATTTTGCTGCCGGCCGCAACTGCGGCGAAATATTCCTGCATTCAGGAAAAATTTTCCGGATTAGTTTGGGCAAGCTGAATCAACCACCTGAAAGTGAAAGATATACAAAGGCGCTGCTATGTATAGAATCCTAACACCGCCCCGTCGGAGGAAGGCCGCCGCAGCCCGGTGTTACTGTTCGAATTAGGTAGTTATTTGCGTTTTGCTCTGTTTTTGGGGCAAAACAGTCCCTTATTAAATTGAAAAAGCATAGATTTGACTATTTGGCACGATAATTGCTATTTTCTTTATTGAATAGGACCGGTAGGACTGCCGTGCTCCGGCAGGCTCCGCCCTGACAAGTGGTTGATGAAGTCGTATTCACAAGATGGGAAACTGTTTTGCTCGGCCAAGTATGGAGCCGAAGATGTCCCAGATAAGCAACATAGTAGACTTTCTCGAAGCAGGCATAAAGGCTGAAAGCCTTCGCCAGAAGGCAATCGCCAATAATGTTGCTAATCTTGAGACGCCGGGATACCGCAGGATTGATGTCAAGTTCGAAGAACTACTTGCCAAGGCGTTGGATTCACATGGAGATGTTGACCTCAGCGATATCGAATCGCAGATTTATCAGCCTAAACAAACACCAGTAAAATCAAACGGCAATGACGTTAATCTCGAAGCCGAAGTAGGTGAGATGGTGAAAAATACTCTTCGCCACAAGACATATATCCGGCTGCTTTATAAGAAATACAAACAAATAGAAGCGGCAATGAACGTAAGGTGACAACTGATAATATGAAAAAATTGAGAGAAATAATCGATTAGCAGGGAAAGGGCTAAGTCCAGATGGAAGTTAACAATACCTTTGGCCCTATAGATATAGCAATCTCGGGGCTGCGAGCACAGGAGAAAAATATAAAGCTAATTTCGTCAAATGTAGCCAACGCCCAAACAACGGATAACGGCAAGGGTGAGCCTTACCGCAGACTCGAGGCGGTGTTTAAGACAGATGGAGAAGGTATCGGCGGTGTCAACTTGGAGGAGATAGCAGCTGATATGAGTGATTTTCAACAGGTTTTGAAACCTGGCCATCCTAATGCGGATGAACAGGGATATGTGATGATGCCCAATGTAAACTTGCCTATCGAGATGATGAATTTGACTATTGCAACACGAGTATATCAGGCTAATGCCGCTGTTTTGAAACGTTACCAGCGGATGGTAGAAACCACACTTGAACTTCTCAGATAAGAGGTCAAAAAAAATGGTTAATTTAAATCCTAATATAACATCGATACAGCCAAAGGCCTATCATGATTTCGCCGGAATAGGTAAACTAAACAACACCGATGCCAAGAAATCAGACTTCGGCGATGCCATTAAGGTCGTGGAGAAATATCTGTCCAAAGCTGACGACCTTCAACAATCCGCAAATACATCGATAAAAGAGCTGCTGGCCGGCAAAAATGAGGATATTAACTCGGTGGTCTCAGCGATGGCTAAGGCTGACATAAGTTTCAAACTTCTTGTCGGTGTCAGGAACAAATTAATCGAAGCCTACCAACAGACAATGAGAATGCCTCTGTAATTGATTATTGAAAAAAACATTAAAAAAGGCAATTAACGAAAGGGCTTAATGAACTTTTTCCAGAAATTAAACGCAATTTGGCAAAATGTGAGCCTGGTTCAGCGAGCTTTATTAATAGCGATAGGCCTTACATTTATTATCGCCGGTGGCTTGCTTATCCATTGGGCTCGCAGACCGGATATGGGGCTGCTTTATTCTAATCTTGACCGTGAAGAAGCAGCTAAGATTACAGAAAAGATTAGCGAAAAAGGGACCGTTTACAAATTAGCAAATGGAGGGACAACTATCTATGCTCCGAAAGAAAATATAGCGCAGCTTCGCCTGGACATGGCAAAAGAAGGCCTGCCTGAAGGTGGCCAGAAAGGCTACGGGATATTCGATAACGAGAAAATCGGAATCAGCCCGTTTGTGCAGAACGTTAATTTGAAACGGGCCCTTCAGGATGAGCTTGCCAAGAGTATACAAATGATAGACAGTGTAAGTCATGCGCGAGTTCATATAGTCAGTACCGAGCAAACGATTTTCACATCTGGAAGTTCGCAGACAAGTGCCTCTGTAGTTCTTCAGCTAAAACCCGGTTACAGACCGAGTGCCTTGAACATAGCGGCGATTACACATTTAGTGGCAAGCAGTGTCGAAGGACTCAGCTGTGAAAACGTAACCGTAGTGGACAGTCAGGGACATCTTCTCTCCAGTGAATCGGATCAAATTATGGCTGGTGGAGCAGGGACCGTTGCTGACTACCGGGAAAGGGTGGAGCAGAATTTAGCTGACAAAGTCGAAGGCATGCTCACCGCTGTCTTAGGTCCGGGGCGGGCAAAGGTAGAGGTAAGTGCCGAGATTGATATGACCAGCAGCAATATTGCCAAGGAAATCTATGACGAAGGCAAAAAGGTACCCAAGAAAGAAGAGATCAAAAGTGAATCTGAGACTGAAGCAGCCAAGGCGTCCGCTGAAAGTGGGGTGGCTACACCAGGGAGCACAAAAAAAGGTGAAACAATCGTTACTGAATACGCAGTTCCTAAAACTGTTCAACAAACAGTTGAACTGCCGGGCGAAATAAAATCTCTGACAGTAGCCGCATTTGTTGACTTGTCGCCACCGAAGAGAAATGAAACTGATGAGAGCAAAACAGAGCAAGCGGAAAGCGAAGCCGTAGCTGCAGCAATAATGACAATATCTGATGTGGAAGAAATTATTAAAAAAGCACTTGGGCCCAAGTTAAAGGAGGAGGACCTTAAAGTGGTTGATGTCAGATTCAATAATCCAGTGGAATCGTTAATTGGCAAGGAAGAACCTGGTGGACTTGATTTTGTAGCGATTGCCCGGCATAGTTCTTTGGGGGTTATGGCCATCTGTGCACTTGTTGCGCTTAAAATGTTCAGAAGAGCGAAGAGAAAAGCGGCTGTGACGGAGCAGTTGCCTGCAGCTGGTGGCCAAACCGCTGGTCTTCTACCGGCTGAGGCCCCTGACTCATCAGTGATGCGTAGACAAATAGCCAATATCCTGCGAAGTAATCCTGAGCAAGCTCAAAAATTGTTTTCAAGCTGGCTTGAGGAAAAAGGGAGTTAAATAAGTGGTATTGAGTGGTAAACAAAAAGCTGCAATGCTGCTGATGAACCTTGATGCTGTAACTGCTGCTGAATTACTTAAAGGTGTGGATGCTAAAGTGGTTCAGGAATTAGCAGTTGAATTGGCATATCTGGATGCAGCGGGTTTGCGGGACACCAAACACAGCGACGATATTGTCCGTCAGTTCTATGCTTCACTACAAGTTAAGGAGGGATTTCATATTAAGGGCTTTCTGGACACGATGCTAAAAAACGCAGTAGGTAACGAAAAGGCGGTGCAAATACAAACTGAGATTGAAAATTTACTACAGAAACGGGACCCCTTTATACCAATTCGTTCGGCGGATTCGCAGACTTTGGCATCAGTTTTAGAAAATGAGCACCCCCAAGCGGTTGCGGTGGTTTTATCAGAATTGCCGGCCAAAAAGAGTGCAGGGGTTCTTGGTCTTTTAAATGAAGGCGCCCGGCTTGGTGCTGCCAGCAGAATGACCGATTCTGATGCTGTTACCGCCGAAGCCAAGGCACGAATAGCAGAGATGATTTGCAAGCATCTTGAGACTTCTACAGCCGGCCAAGGCGGTGCTGTCCGGGATAGGAAGGGCCAATCTCTAAGAAAAGTGGCTGTTATTTTGCGAAACCTGGGCAAAGAACTTCGAGATGGCTTGCTCGGTGCGATACACGAAAAAGATAGCGAAGGTGGGAAGAAGGTAGCTAATCTGATGATACTCTGGGAGGATATTCCGCAAGTTACTGACAGGTCACTGCAAGAAATCCTGCGAGGAATTGATTCCAAAAAATTAGCATTAGCATTGGTAAAGGCCGATGAAGCAATCATTAAAAAAGTCAGGTCTAACATCTCCGAACGCGCAGCAGCTACAATAGACGAAGAAATATCGCTTATGTCAGCTCCCAAGAAAGATGATATTGAACAAGCCAGAGAAGAGATTGTTACGGCTTTGCGCGAAATGAATGAAAAAGGTGAACTCAACTTTATAGAAGAATAATACAATGCCAGGTACGTTTACGGTCAATCTTGCTAAACCGATTAAGTCGGCAAAAATATTAAATGATTACCACGATTATGTGGAATCGCCCATTACAGGTGTAACAAATCCAGCAGCTAACACCGAGCAAATTAAGTTGATAGAAGATTTGAAAGCTCAAAAAAGCTTGTATAGCGAGGTTTGCCGGACACTTCAAGGCACAGCTGCTAAACTTAACCAGTTTTACGATGAACTATTTGCCGGCCACAGGGAAGAAATTGCCAAACTCTCGGTGGAAATTGCCAGAAAGATATTAATGCAAAAAGTCGAAGATGGCGACTATGAGATTGAATCAATTGTCAGAGAGGCACTTAAGGGTGCTCCTACGCATAAGGATTTAGTCGTACATTTGAATCGCCAGGACCTGGCAGCCTACCAGAAAGCTCAGCAGGATGACGACAGTGGAACATTGGCCGGTATCAAACTTGTTGCGGACGACGATATTGGACGAGCAGAATGTGTGCTTGAGAGCCCAAAAGGAATAATTGAATTACTGATTAACGAACATCTTGAGCGAATCGGTAAAGCACTCAAAAAGGCGGAATGATTTATGGCCAAAGGTGAAATTAAAGGGCAAAAACTTCAAACACACCAAGATGTGTTTATGGGCCCCGGAAACAATTTAATTGATTTTAATAAATTTCACTCAGCCTTGCGTGCAGTGAACCTGTTAAATTGCCAGGGTTTCGTGATTCGTGTTTCGGGTTTGACGGTTGAATCCAGTGGTCCGAAGGTGGGCTTAGGTGAACTTTGCGGCATCAATATTCGTGACGGTCGGCGTGTATTGGCGGAGGTGGTAGGTTTCCATGAAGACCGGCTTATTCTGCTTCCGTTAGAATATATAGAGGGCATATCGCCGGGCGATACAGTAACCTCTCGAAGCACCCCGCGTTATATTATTTTAAGCGAGAGTGTGCTTGGTAGGGTAGTAAATGGGTTGGGAGAGCCTATCGATGGCAAAGGACCATTGGTGGCAGGAACTGATAAGAAAGCATTAGATGCCAATAGCCCACCGGCATTGAGCAGGGAAAGAATTACCGAGCCTTTGGCCTTAGGAATCAGGTCAATAGATAGCGTACTAACTTGCGGTAAAGGCCAGCGAGTAGGCATTTTTTCGGGAAGCGGCGTAGGCAAAAGTGTACTTCTCGGCGATATCGCCAATTCAAGCGATGCAGACGTCAATATTGTAGCATTGATAGGTGAGCGTGGCCGGGAGGTTCGAGAATTTCTCGAAGGAGACCTTGGTTCTGAGGGTCTGGCTCGCAGTGTGGTTGTGGTTGCTGCTTCGGATTCGCCTCCGATTCAGAGGGTCAAGGCCGCATTTGTAGCCGTAACAATTGCTGAATATTTCAGAGACAAAGGCAAAAATGTTTTGTTCATGATGGATTCGCTAACTCGCTTCGCACAGGCTCAACGCGAAATCGGACTTGCTGCCGGGGAGCCGCCAGCAACAAAAGGTTACTGTCCGAGCGTTTTTTCAGTTATGCCCAGGCTTGTAGAGCGTTTAGGATGCGCCGCAAACGGCAGCATTACAGGAATCTTGACAGTGCTTGTTGAAAATGATGATTTGACCGACCCTGTGGCTGATAGTGCCAGAAGCTTGTTGGATGGGCATATAGTTTTGTCAAGAAAGTTGGCTGAGAGGGGTCATTTTCCTGCTGTGGACATTTTGGCAAGCATAAGCAGGTTAATGCCTGCGGTGGTGAACGAAGAGCACAGGTTGGCAGCTCAGAAATTCAAGGAGATATGTGCCACCTACATTGATGCCGAAGATTTGATAAATATTGGCGCGTTTTCACCGGGCAGCAATCGTCGTATTGACGGAGCAATTGCTTTAATTGACAAAATAAGCAACTTTCTTATTCAACCTATTCGAGAAAGAACCGATTTCGATGAAACCATCAGGCGAATGACCGCAATTACTCAATCGTGGGACGAATTGCTTAATGTTGATGTTGAAAGAATCGGAAATAGGGCTAAATGAAGCGATTTGTATGGCGACTGCAGCGTGTTCTTGACATAAAGACAAAGGAAGAACAGACAAAGAAAGCTGAGTTAGTTAAGCTGACCCAAAAAATTGCCCAGACACGAAGTAAACTGCTTGCGCAGAAAAGGATATTAGATACTATAATCGATGATTTAACGGGACAACATCCTAAGAAACGAATCGGCAAACAAGAGTTTTTTTTGAGATGTTCGGTAACAAATAATGAGGTGATAAAAGAACTCAAAGAAAAGGTAAGCAAACTTGAATCAACCCAGAAACAAAAAATTGCTGACCTTTTAAAGGTCAGAAGGTTTAAGGAATGTCTGGAGAAATTACGAACTGAAGCAAAAACAAGATTTATAAAGGAGCAGGAAAGACTCGAGCAGAAAGAGTTAGATGAAGGGGCTACTGTTGATTTTGCTCGAAAACTGATTCGATAACCAAAATTGCGATAGCAGTAAAAAAGACAGGAGAAACAAACGTGGGTAAAAAACTGATAATAATAGTAGCGGCCGCCGGACTGATAAGCTTTGCGGGGATGTTCGCGTTTGCATGGCTCACTAAACCATCTGTAAAGAGTCCAAGCACCGAAGTGATTCAGCCAACACCTGCCGCAGAGAAACCTCCCCCAAAATTGCCACAACCACAAATAACTACAGCCGGTGCTGACGGCACAATCGACAGCAAAATGAAAAAAGCAATGACGGAAAATCAGCTCAAGATCCTTGTTTATGAGGTACGGGAGAAGGTTCAAGAATATGACGGTAAGCTGGAAGAAATTAAACTCCGTGAGCAGAGATTACAAGTGGTTCAGGATACATTAAAAAAGGACATCAAGCAGCTCGATAATCTGCGAATCGAACTTGCTTCAACCGTTGCCAGTCTCAAGGAAGAACGGGATAAACTGCTAAAGAGCAGGGTCGAAATTGCGAAAAAAGAGAAAAGCAACCTGATGTCGATTGCAGCTGCTTATGACAAGATGGACCCTGAAGCGGCTGGCAAAATATTGACTAATATGAACCAGGCGCAGAATAACAATAACGATGACGCCGTGAAGATTTTATATTATATGACCGACAGGACCAGAGCTAAATTATTAGCCCAGCTGGTTTCTTCTGAGCCCGAACTTGCAGCACATTTTTGTAAGGGATTAAAAGAAATAGTCGAGAGAGAGTGAATTTATGGATATTGCAACAATAATTGGAGCGCTTTTGGGTTTTATAGTTGTTGTTGGCGCCATTGTTGCCGGCGGTGGTGCCGGAATGTTTCTCCATATTCCTTCATTGTCAATAACCATGGGAGGGATGCTGTGTGCTACGCTCATACATTTTTCGCTGCCTCAGTTTTTAAGTATATTTTCGATAATCAAGAAAACTATAGTCGCAAAAATACCGGTGCAGTCTGAACTAATTCAGAAAATGGTTAACTATGCCGCTATCAACAGGCGGGATGGGGCATTGGCCCTGGAGCAGGAGATTCACAAGGTAAACAATTTGTTTTTCGTAAAGGCCCTGCAGATGCTCGTGGATGGTCAGGGGGCCGAGGAAATTCGGGAAATTATGTCTTTGGAGATTCAATACCTTCAGGACCGGCACTCGAATGGTAAAAAGATTTTGGAGTTTATGGGAGCAGCAGCACCAGCCTTTGGGATGATAGGTACACTTATTGGTCTGGTCCAGATGCTCAGGAGTCTGGAGTCCCCTGAAAGCATTGGTGCAGGGATGGCAGTGGCCTTACTTACCACTTTTTACGGTGCCTTTGCTGCCAATTTGTTTTTTATCCCGCTGGCAGGCAAACTGGGGATTTATTCCAAGGCCGAAATGACCGCGATGGAAATGATTACAGAAGGCATCTGTTCAATTGCGCGAGGTGATAATCCAAGAGCTGTTCGGGAAAAGATGCAGGCATTTGTTTCTCAGAGCAAACGCGAAGAAGTAAAGGCGACTATTTAATGCGGCGAGGAAGAAAAGATCCAGAGCCTGAAGGGGCCCAGGGGGCACCTGAATGGATGGTCACCTTTAGCGATTGTATGACACTGCTGCTAACGTTTTTTGTGCTGCTTCTGAGTTTCTCATCTTTCAGCGATAAGGTTTTTCGGAAATTGAAGGTGATTTTCACCGGCTCTTTGCCTTCGGTCAGCGTGAAAAACAAGAGGGATACAAATGCGTTTTTGGATGTGAAACAAATCGAACATACACAGGAAATTGACAAAGGAAGTGAGAAACCCACGTTGGAAAAAGGTGAAAAAGACCACCTAAAAAAAGACACAGAACCCACAAATTTTCATAACCGGAAGGTATTTTTAATTTCATCAGACAACATATTTTGGGGCGGTGGGACAATCATTTCGCTTCATGGCCAAAGAACTCTGACTGCTATGGCATCATTTCTAAAAGAGGTGCCAAACCGTGTAGTTATCAGCGAAAACGGCCAGGATGATGAAAATGATGAGTCTGGCCTGCGACGGGCGTGGTCTGTAACGGAGTATCTTACGATAAAACAAGGCCTCGACAAAGAGCGATTCAGCATCACAGCAAGTTCTCTTCAAGAAAAGCAAAGCATCGGACAGGCCTATTCAGGAACAAAAACCGAACGTATGCTTGAAGTCGTTTTACTGGAACCGAGTATTTACCAATGATACGCCGGCGGTTGACAACTGAGGCAGAAGGCTCTAAAGTGCCTGCATATATTGTTACCTTCTCGGATATGGTGACGCTTTTGCTGACATTCTTTGTGATGCTGCTGACTTTAGCTCAGGTACAAGACCCGGAGCTTTACCATATAGGTCGGGATTCTTTTATAAAATCAATGCGGCATTTCGGACTTGGAATGCTCCTCGGCAAAAATATGGCTTTGGACCTCGGCGGGTACAAGGTGAAATATTTCATAAGCAGCCCCGACGAGTCGTTAGAAGTCAGGAGTATAGATGCGAGAGAAGAAAATGCCCGTCGTCTTTTTAAAGAAGTTAGCCGGTCTATGACAACCATGCCTTCGCAGATTGTCGCAAAACAGACAAACTTTTCCGTTGCCGATATTAGTTTTCCGGCCGGCGGAGCAGGCTTGAATGAACCAGCCAAAAAGTTTTTAACGCACTTCTCCCTGGATTTACAGACGAACGACCGTCTAAAGACGGTCAAGCTTTACGTACTTGGTCTGGCCAGAGATGTAAATGGTGAGAAAGAGCAGTGGATACTGTCGGCCAAACGAGCCCAGGCAGTCTCGGATTTTCTGCGCGGTATCTTACCGACAGAGCCCCAATGGCCTATTTACTCGTGGGGAGCTGGGCCCGGAGGTCTGTGGGTGAGTGAAAACAGCTTGATTTCCGAGCGGTCACAAATCTTGATTGCTGTCCTGAGGAAGAACGATTAGATTTACAGGGTTCCATTCTTCGGGGGACAAACGTAAGAAAATGTCAACATCACAGCAAAAGGCAGATATCAATACCGCCCGCCGTAAGGGCAATAGTGTTAAGACGCCGGCGCCAATTCAAGTACGCAACTTAGCAGGCAA
>CAZMSP010000067.1:0-11937 GCA_964568985.1 uncultured Pirellulales bacterium | reverse complement strand
CGCCGTCTTTGGTTACGGTCGGAGACCCAAACGATTTTTCTAAAACTACATTCCTTCCGCACGGCCCAAGTGTAATTTTTACCGCCTTGGCCAGCTTCTTAACACCTTCTCGAATAGCTGCCCGCGCGTCAGTACCAAAAGCTATCTTTTTAGCTGCCATATTTCTCTTTCTCCTTTAATTTTTTAATCCGTATCAATCTGTGTAATCTGTGGCTAATTATTTTCCTTCTTACTTTTCAATTACTGCCATAATATCTGATTCACTCATAATTAGATACTCTTTGCCGTCTATTTTTACTTCTGTTCCGGCGTAGCTTGTGAAAAGCACCATATCTCCCTTTTTCACCTGCACTTTTCTTAATGTTCCGTCGTCGAGCACCTTGCCATCGCCAACGCTTACAACTTTGCCTCTTTGCGGTTTTTCTTTGGCGCTGTCCGGCAGGACTATTCCGCCCGTCGTCTTGGTTTCCGCCTCGAGACGTTGAACAAGTACCTTATCTGCCAATGGTCGAATCTTCATTTGTCCTTACTCCTTTCCTTCTCCGTAGTATTACTACGAAGGACGAATCAAAAAACTTCTTAATCTTCTTTTTTGCCTTTTCTTTCTCGTCAGGGCGAAGCCCACCGTAGCCCGAGGCCCTGCCGTAGTCCCGACAATTACTCAGCGAAGATGTCGCTATTATACCTTTTTTTGAACAATCTGTTTAGTTGTTCCAGAAGAATACCCATTTTGACTGGTTTGTCGATAACGCTGAAGACATCAAGCTCTAATGCCTGACTGAGCATTGTTTGGTCCATTGCGCTTGAGAGCAAAATACACGGCAGCAACGGGTAGTGCATCCGAATAACCTTTATGGTTGTCAGAGCATTTGATTCTTCCGGGTCCGTATCAACAATTGTTGTATGGATTCGTCTTCGCTCGATAATGTTGACAAACTCGCTTGTGTTGTCAGCAACCAGCAAATTTATGCCTCTTGGTCGAAAAATATGGCGAAGCGCCTCTGGCCAGGCCCAGCTTGCCCCACTGGCCAGGATGTTAATTTCCTCTAATTTTGACAAATTCGGAACCATATTTTATTTATTTTACTTCGCAAATATCGTGCCAGATATCTCATCTCAGACGGTCCTTACGTAAGTGCTTATAGCAAATGTGCTTATATTAAAAAGGTGTGCCGTGCCTATTCTGGCCTGCCTAAGGCGGGCTGGCAAAATTGCAGTTACCCCTCCATCCTCCTGCCAAGCTGGCAGCTTATTTAAGCTCAGCCTCAAATACCGTGAGATTATCGAGTTCTATTTTCTACATATTAAAGCCGGTCTTTATCCCTCCAAAAGAATAAGGCGTACGCTCATTTGGGAAAAAGACCGACATCAAGTATCGAACGGCGAATCACGATTCAGACAGTTTGCAATTGGCGTTGGGCACGCAGTACTGCAGCAGCATCACCGAGGACAAGCTGCTTTATTAAACTAACCGGCACCAAAGTAATTCCAATATTGAAGATTTTTTCCTCAACCATTGAAGCGATAGCCCTTGCCGTTTGACGTGATAGGCCGTGTTTGGCCATCAAATCATCCACTATTCTGGACTTGTCCCACCGGCACTTGCCGTCCAACTGCTCGGCCTTACAAAGCATCTCAACATCCGCCAGTTCCCGGATATCCATCGAGACAACTTCTACTCGGCAGCGTTTGAGCTTGCGCTCGAAATGATGCTCACTTAGAGCGATAGCAGCTTCTTCAAACCTGGTGGCTGTCAGGACCACCTTAATCATAGAGAGTATCTCGCCGCTCGTTACACCGTAACGATTTTGTTTGTGATAGAGAAAATATGTTACCACTTCAGCGAGCTGTTCTGCAACTTCAATATCTGGCTCACCCACCCATGCCAGAGCGCTACTGATAGCCCCTATGACTTTTGTGTGCAGGTATTCTTCGACACTGCCATCTGCTTTAATAACTCTAAGCTGAATTTTCACCCCCGCCATTTTTGTCTCCCTGTAAAACTTGTCTGACCCGCTGCCCCCCACTTTTGCCTTCGACAAGAAGACGTGGGGGGGCGCAGGGGCACGCGACAATCAAGATTCAACAACCACACCAACCCTTCAATCTCGTTTCAATATCCCTTATTCATCAAAAAGTGTCGGCTGACCAATTGGCTCAGCTTTGCTGATAGCGTTGCTTACTTCCTCAATCAATTCTCCTGCATCCGTAAAGTCACGATAGACACTCGCAAAACGAATATACGCAACTTTGTCAACTGCACGAAGGTGCTTCATTATGCTTTCGCCGATAAACGTAGATGTTACCTCCTTGTCAAAGTTGCGAAATACGCTTTCTTCCACACTGTCGGCCATGTGCTGAATCTGCTCTGCCGAAACAGGCCTCTTGTAACAGGCCTTCTGCACACCAGCGATGATTTTTTCTCTGTCGTAAGGAACGCGAGATTTGTCTTTCTTCACCACGTAAAGCCTAAAACTCTCACCTACCTTCTCATATGTAGTAAAGCGCCTTTCGCACTTCAGGCACTGACGCCGACGCCTGATTATTCTGCCGGCATCACTTGAACGTGAATCAATGACCCTATCCTCATCTTCCTTACAAAAGGGACATCTCATTTGGCGCCTCGTAACTTGTCTGCCATTCCTAAGATAATACTACATATAGTCAGTGTCAATATTTTAAAGACAATATATAGTATAGTATGTCAAAAAAATTTGCAAGAATGCTGTTAAATGAATTGAGCCGGGGTAGTTAAATTTTCTTTTGAGGACTCTTAATTTGAGGGTTTATAAGCACTAAAGGAAAATGGGTTGAAAAACCAATAGCCCTTTTTGGTGATTATTTCCAAAAAAAGCCCCCACGCCCGCTTGGCGAAGACAAGCGTGGGGGTCAACTCGGAAAGAAACTTATACAGCCCCCCTTATATCCTACAACAATGTACAGGAGTCTTTTCCCGCATAGTAAGGCCCATACAGGAAAATGGGGCAAATCTTTTTGATATTCAGGTGGCCACGGCCCAAAAATTATTGGGCTGACCTTACCTGCTTTATCTACCCACCTCCTATTAAAGTCTAATATGAAAACCATCAAAAGCCAAATGAAAACGCCAACTTTTTATTACAGAAAATCCCAATTCTTCCCTGCGCCATACTTCCTCGATTTTTTATCTGCTAATAATTATAGCTATAACTCATATCTGTCTTATATCCCACATCTAACCTTTTGCTCTTGCGAACCAGTCAGGGTCCTGGGCCAGTTTTTCTCTGGCCTCGCGGGTCATCATCTCAAAAGCCGGGTGTGTACTTTCCCAGGACCGCTCAGTAAAAGGACTTCGCCGCATCTTCTGGACCTCTACAGCTACCTCGTTAAAATAGCTTCCGTAGATATGCAGCGAATCGCTAATATCGACATATCTGCCAACCTTGACCGGCTGATTTATTTTATCAGAAATCCGCTCGGCGATTATCCTTTGAAGGTCCGTCAGGGCATAGACATTCATAAACCACGCTTTGTAAAGGTCACGGCTTCTCCAGTGCGTGTTCATATTAAGTGTAAGCCCACCCGTTTCGTTTTCCACCAGTCGACACCAGATTCTCTGCAGGCAGGGTGGGTCATCAGTCGCCGGGTCCGCGGTCGGCATCCAGGTTATCGCCTGCGCTCGCCGCGTGTGATTAACCTTTGACAGACAATCTATAATATACTGAACCTGGTCGACTTTATTGAAAGGCCTTGGTGAGTCAGCAGCCCGGATATTTTCCACCGGACAATACGAGAATAATCGTTCGTGATACGTATAAGTCCACTTACCCGCAGCTGCATCAATCCAGTGGTCGTGAATACCATTGACCACTTCCTGCCTGTATGACTCAAGCTCTTCAGGACCACCGGGAAAGTTTTTATGTATCCTTGGCTCGCTGAAGGGCTCTGTTATAGTAACGATAACGGTTGCATCTTTGCTGGGCGGGTCTTCGGGCTTGTCATATTGTGTCTTGACATCCAGCCCATTATCCCAGACCGCAAGAACGGCCTTCTCCCACGCCTCCGGTAAACAATCCGCAGTTATCGAAATCACAGGTATATTAGCAGTTGACACAGCAGGGGACATCTATACATTTCTCCATAAGACTATTTTGTGTCGCTTTCATTTTAGATTCCCAAGGTCGGTTTCTTCTTCGGTGATATTGTACATTTCCTTGTATCGCTGCGGTATGTCACGGAGCATTCTCTTGGCCTTAAAAGCATATTCACTTTCGGGCCAACTCCGGATTATTCCCCGACAGTGCTCAACCATATTTTTGTATCCCAACTTAACACCAGGCAGTCGGCCCATTTTTCTTTCGGCCAGGGCCATCTCGAAGAGTCTTTCCGCCTCAACCATATCCTCAGGGCCAAGCTCCTTAAACTGAGGTATCGGCTGAGGTTTTTCCACCGCTTGTTTAGCGCTCGGTAATTGTTTCGGCACTGGCTCGGCACGCAATCTCTTATCATCTGCCCGTATCTGTTCCTCGTAAGTCCTTGGCTTGGCCTCCGGCTCAGGCTCGGGTGCCGGCTCCTTCTTGCAACTCGAAATTGCAGTCATCAGAAAAATCAAACCCGCAATTACTACCGCCAAATTCCTTATTTTCAGCCAGAAAGCATTCATAATAGTATCCTTTCCTTCTAACGGCAACTATTGATTATTGCCAACTAATTGTGTATAATTGACTTAAGAAATTAGTGTTCTTTCGTCAATTATAAATAAGAAATAGGAAATAGTCAACTTCACACGAATTGGCAGTATTCCGCAGGACACCTTACGGTGCTAAATGTTTACAGGGCTTATAGAGGCAATTTGTCAGGTTATGTCGGTTCGGCGAAGCTCTAACGCGATGGTGCTGACCGTAGATTTGGGCAGGTTAGCTAACGACAGCAAAGTCGGCGATAGCATTGCTATAAACGGTGTATGTCTTACAATTACTCGGCTCGATGGTAATTCTGCAACATTTGACGTCGGCGCTGAAACTCTGGCAAAATCAACGCTGGGCAAATTAGGCCCATCATCGCAGGTTAACGTCGAGCGCTCTATGAAAGCTACCGAAAGATTCGGCGGACACTTCGTTGCCGGCCATATTGATGGGACAGCCGCTATAAAGCAGGTTGACAGGCACGGCGATTTTGCCGATATAAGCTTTTCAGCCGAGCCTGAACTGCTTGACCAGATGGTCATCAAGGGTTCGGTTGCCGTTGACGGAATTTCTCTGACGATATCAAGTGTCGATAATAGCAGGTTTGCCGTCGCTTTAATCCCCGAAACGCTTAAAAAAACTACGCTTGGCAAAGCGAAAACCGGCGATACGGTAAATATAGAAACCGATATAATCGTAAAAATAGTAAGAAAGCAGCTTGATAAGATTTTGCCACAGGAAAAGAAGCTAACTGTTGAGAAATTAAAACAACTGGGCTTTTAACTCGTACATCGCGAAATGTGATATAAACCACGATTGACATGGATAAAATCAACAACAACTCGATCGCCGAGCAGCCGTTTATAGGCATAACGATGGGCGATGCTGCCGGTATCGGACCGGAGATTATTGTAAAAGCCCTGGCTGACCCGGAAATCCGCCGGGCTGCGAAATTTATCGTCTTCGGCATGAACGAGCAGCTCTGTTACGCCGCCGATAAAGCTGAGATCGAGCCCTTCTGGGGTCGGCATCAACACGAAAAAATAAGCAGAGATTATCCACATAAAGTTATGGTAGCCGATTACGATGATTACTCAGTGCCGGCGTGGATAAAAGCTCCAAGCAAGGCAGCCGGTGAAGCATCTATAAGATTCTGCCGCGACGCTATCGACGCCGCCAAAGACGGAATAATAGATGCGATAGTAACAGCACCAATTAGTAAAACAAGCTGGAAATTAGCCGGTGCAGCCTGGCCGGGACATACCGAAATGTTAGCCAAGCAGTGTAAATCCAAACGAAAGGCGATGATGTTTGTCGCCGGGCCGTTAAAAGTCGCTCTTGCGACAATTCACGAGCCGCTGTTTGAAGTAAGGCACAAGTTTACCATCGGCTGTGTTTTCGAGCCGATAGACCTGCTAAATGACGCATTAAAAGAATATTTCAACATTCCGAACCCGAAGATTGGCATTGCGGCACTGAACCCACACGCAGGTGAGTCCGGCCAATTCGGCGATGAAGAGCAGCGAATTATATCTCCTGCCATCCTGCTGGCACAAGAGCAGGGCATAAACTGCGACGGCCCATTCCCGGCCGACACGCTCTTTCTACGGGCCGCTGGCGGAGAATTCGACGGCGTCGTCGCAATGTATCACGACCAGGGTATGATACCTGTAAAATTACTCGATTTCAAAAAAGCAGTTAATATAACCATCGGCATACCAATAATAAGAACATCACCCGCTCACGGAACAGCTTTTGATATTGCCGGTGAAAACTTTGCCGACCCAGCCGGTATGAAATCGGCCATAACCACTGCAATACAAATGGCAAAAATAAAAAAGAATGTAGAATTGAGAGTCAGTTGATTTAGATTCTCGATACTGGATTCCGCATCCGGCGGATAAACCCCGATGCTCGTAGAAAAAAATAAGAATCGTTGATTCAAAAACGAGAATCGAGTTGCGAGCAGCGAGCCACGAGATAATGCAAACCAAGCGGCAAATCCAGCAGTTGCTTACATCAGCCAGCGCCAAAGTTATCAAACGGCTTGGCCAGCACTTTCTAATCGACCTGAACCTGATGCGATTGCTCATAGATTCTGCAAATATCGGCGACAACGATATTGTGCTCGAGGTCGGCTGCGGCACAGGTTCTTTAACTGAGGGCTTAGCTGAACACGCCGGCTACTGTATCGCCGTCGAGTACGACCGGACTCTAACTGAAATCACAAAAAGACAGCTCGCAAAAGCCCTAAATGTTGAGATTATCAATACCGATATCCTTAAGAATAAAAACACTATCAGCCCGCTCGTTTCAAATGTGCTGGCCCTTGCCCGTAAAAAATATACCGGCCGAATCCTGTTAGTGGCGAACCTGCCTTACAATGTCGCCTCGCCCGTAATGCTAAATCTGGTTACGGGGCCGATGGTAGCAGACAGCATGTGTGTTACGGTCCAAAAGCAGGTTGCTGACCGAATGACAGCAGTGCCCGCCTGCCCTGAGCGCAGTCGAAGGGGCAGCAAGGATTATGGCATCCTGAGTATCTTACTGTGCGCAACAGGTGATGTAAAATTGCTCAGAGTTCTGAAGCCGACGGTCTTTTGGCCTGCCCCGAAGGTTGACTCCGCAATCGTCAGGTTTGTTCGCGACAAAGAAAAAGTCCGCCGAATCAAAGATATGAAGCTCTTCAGCGAGGTCGTGGGGCTCTTTATGGGCCATCGGCGTAAAACCCTTCTGGCCTGCAGCAAATTAGCGAAAGGTAACTTCTCAGAAATTAAAAACTGGCAGGATATTTTTAATCGTGCATCCATCGACCCCCACAAGCGCCCCGAACAGCTCTCACCACAGGATTATGTCACCATCGCAAATCTATGCCAACTATCCTACAATGACTCGGAAATTAAATAATCGCTGTTTTGTGCCTGTGGCTATGGCACTCGATATTAATCGCTACCGGCAGCGATGCTATATGGCAGGGTGCGGCCTCGACTAAACAAGCCAGGGCGGTGGTATCACCGCCGAGGCCCTGTGGGCCGAGACCAAGTGAATTGATTTGAGAAAGTAAATCTGTCTCAAGCTCAGCGTAAAACTTGTCGCTATTTTTCTGATTTAGATTCCTGAGAAGTGCCTTTTTACTCAGCAAACAGCTTAGTTCAAAATCGCCGCCAATACCTACCCCAACGATAAATGGCGGACAGGCATCGGCACCGGCATCTTTTACCACATCGACAATCCAGTCAATTATCTGCTGCCTTTCTGCCGTAGGCCTGAACATCTTGAACCGGCTCTTGTTTTCGCTTCCCCCGCCCTTGAGCATAATGGTTATCTTTAACTTTTCGCCCGGCACAATCGAATGATGAATTATAGCGGGTGTGTTCGAATCGGTATTCTTGCGGGTTTTTATTGGGTCGGCAACAACGCTTGCTCGCAAATACCCCTTTTGAAAACCGGCTTCGACGCCGGCATTGATTGCATCAACCAGCGTCGCCTGCTTCTGCCCGGCAGGAGATTTGACAGCTACATCAGCCCCACAGTCCACAAAGACTACAGCAAGGCCGGTATCTTGACACAGTGGTATTGATTCGGCCTTTGCCGCCCGGGCATTTTCGATAAGCTGATTCAGAATTTTGACCGCTGCAGGTTTGGATTCTTTTTGCGCTGCTTGTTCGAGAGCAGTTAAAACATCATCGCCAAGCTCATAAGCAGCTGCTACACAAAGCGATTCGACTGTCTCAGATATCTTTTCAAACTTAATATATCGCACGACTATTTAGTATCTGGTTTGAAGCGGATAAATACTATCGGCCGTTCACATTGACCTCAAAAGTTTTATATGTTGCATTACCAACGTCATCACTGATTCTAACGGTGATTATATGCTCACCAATCTGTAATTTTTCAATCACAATCGTAAAATCCTCCTCCGTAGTATCGTAAATCTGGTCATCAGGTACAGCACCTATCCACTGGGCATTGCTATCAATGGTATAATCCAGCTTACCTATCACGCTGAACTCATCAGTCCCCTGCAGCCTCAACATTAAGGTTTTGCCTTCTTTCTCGATAGCATGCTTTGTAATAACCGGCCCGGTATTATCTGCCACAACTGATTCACTTATTCTGCTGCCAGTCAGCTTGGTGGCGGTAGTATTGCTTCTCTCATCACTTGCAGTTACTCTGACCTCGTACCGTCCATCCTCAACAGTCTTACCGTCCCATTCAAAACTGTCCTCTTCAAGCTCGTCTTTGAGTTCAATCCAGTTTGCCCTTCCGACTTTTCTAAAGTCTATCTTGTAAATCAGCTTGTCATCGTTCTCGTCTTCAACCTTATAGCTGATTTTGAACACCCCTTGCTTTTGGGCTATTCTTTCAACGCTGACCGATATGACCTTCGGCGCCAAATTCGGTACGCTGCTGGCAACAGCAACCTCCCTGACAAGTGGGCTTTTATCGCTACCTTCACTCTGCAATACAAGTTTGTACTGACAGAACCTGCCCGGAGGACAACGCAGTTGTATCGGCTCTGTAATTTCCACCTGTTCAGTCCAGTCTGAAAAGGTAGGGTCGTTTACATCCTTAACATTTCCACTGCGAGAAGCTACCAGAACCTTGCATCCTTTTGGAATATCTGCCTCGATTTGCAGCTTGCCCCACGTCGCCGGCTGACCAGCATCAATAAGGTCAGAACTATAAGTCCCCTCGGAAGCAAAGCCGGTGCCTAACTTTATCAACTTTGCAGGATTCGCCGTCCCAAGATATACATCCCCTCTGATTGCGGTTACCGCCGTTATCTGAGATGCCTCCTCATCTTCATAGATAATCGCATGCTGCTCTGAAGCCGGGTCGACCATAAAAAGCTGAGCTTTGTTTCCGGTGCCGACAAGCAACTTTTTGTCCTGCTCTGCCAAACAGAAAAAAACTGCAGTCTCATTGAATATGCTATTCACAAATCCCTCTTTGTTTATCTTGTATACGTAACTAGCCTTAGCCGGTTTGGTTAATTTGTGGACCGGTACTTGTCTTTGGTTTGGTTTATCATCGGCTTTCTCTTTCGTATTTGCAATTTTAAGTGAGATACCACCCTCGCTCTCGCCGGCACTCTCTTCTTCTTCCTCCTCCGGCTCCTCAACTTCAGGCCGACCAGCCAAAGGCAGTTGTGAAGCAAACTTCGTTTGAGTTTGAACAATCTGAGCCGATGTCGCCGCCGCGTGTAAATCGTCATAGGAGGTAAATAATAGCGCCGTAATCTCCGGCTGGTCACTATCATATAAAACTGTAGCTTTTTTAGTACGCGGGTTTATCTTATACACCAGCCCTCTATCGTCACTTCCGGCATAAACAAAGCCACTGTCTCCAACAACCAACGAAAGTATGTTTTTATCCCGGCTCTCATAAATAAGCCGAGCTTCTTTGCCAAAGGGGTCAAGCATGTAAACCTTACCCTGCGGCCCTGTACCCAAATAGATATTGCCTGCATCATCGGTTGCTATTGCAAAGATATATTTGGTACCCCCGCAAGGCGGGCTCCCTTTGGCGTCATTCGGCTCAAAAATGATTTCTGCCTTGTCCGCTTCAAATCGATATAGTCTACATTGCTGACCACTTATACCGGCTAAAAGCCTGCCGGAAACATCAGTTGCCATTGCGAAAATATGTTCGTTCAATAGATACTCCTCGGCCTCAGATTTATCCGCCATACGCTGGGCGGATTTATTTGTCTCAGGTGCATTTATATCGTTTAGCGATTGTCCCTGGAACTCCTTACGGAGAGGTTGCTCGCTGGACAAGTCTTTCTCAGCTCGACTGGGTTCGCCAAGCTCTGATTCGACCGGATAAATCTTTTTCAGCTGGTTCAGACTGTACTTATAAATACCACCATTAGGGCTTGTGCCGAAATAAATCGTTCCACCACTTGCAACGATGCTGTTTATCGACCAAACATCTTCAAAGTCCTCAATCAGCACCTCGGCTGCCCGGCCAAGTTGAATAGTTCCTCGTGAACCGACCACAACATCTTTGATTTCACCCTTTAATAAGTCAGAACCGCTTGTCTGACGCGTAACCTTACTGCTAACCGCCAGACTGGCTGAACTAAAAACCAAAACCGTTGCTAAAATCGCTAATAAACAATTAAAGTGGGATTTACCTCTCATAAGTTCTCTCCAAATTAATCCGCCGCAGGCGGATAAAACTTGTCCTAGTGGTCATTTTTCTACTGTTATGCTCATAATTTTTCTGTCAATAACAATTGTGCTGGTTTCCAAGCTTTTTTCGAGCCAATGTTGATATGGCCGAGTTCTCAGTGCCCTTTTCGTATTTTGCAGGACTAACGCCTTTGTCGCCGGCAAATCAGGCAGTTCCGCCTTCTCCACAGTAACACCACCTGGCGGCAAGGTCAAAAGACAATACAATTTATCTCGTTTGATTTGTAAAGAATGATTTAAAGCCTCAATCAAATCCGAGAAACTCTGTGCAGTAAATTTGTGCGGTACAGCTTTCATAAGAAACCGCCTGTAGTCATTCGAGCCGCACACAATCAACTCATATCTTCCTGGAGTCAGAGCTTCTGGTATTTTGAGGCTGAACTGGTATTCCTCTTTCCCACCCAAGAAGGATTCCACAACTACCTCAATATCGACCTGGTCGCCTGCTTTAACTTCCGAATCAGATATATCCACTGACCATATATGTGAAATAATGCTTTTTGGCACTACACGAATATCGAAATCTATCGATTCTATATCAGCCCTCTTATATGGATTATTCATAAGAAGTGCAACCGAACCGACACTTTCCATTATCATCTCATTTAAACCTATACCGGTTGAAGCATTTTCAAAGGTAATCGTTTCAGCGCCCTCCACTGCGATAGCCACTTTATACACAATCATATGTTCCGGCGGAAAATCACCGAGATAAAAAGCTGCTCCAGCTACGGCTGAGCGAAGGATTAGCGGAGTAAGCAGCTGATTATTAACAATCTGGCAGTTATATACTCTTGTCTCAGGGTCATTATAACGGTCTACTTTTACCGTAAGTGGTATCATCCTTGCCTTTGCACCAATCCGCCCAAAGACCGCCGCCGACTCATCCGCCGTCAATGCACCAACTATTTCAAGCATACCGCCAAGCTTAAAAGAACGATACATACTCGACATCACAGTATACACCTGCCCTGTTGCCATCGGTAAATCCACAGGACCATAGCTGAGTAAGCTATGCCCGAAGCCGTAAACCTCATCGCCTATAACCTCGGTTGCTGTACCAAGTACAA
>CAZMSP010000066.1:10664-12261 GCA_964568985.1 uncultured Pirellulales bacterium | reverse complement strand
ATGGTTTGCCTCCGCCGGAGAGCTTCTCTCTGCTGCTTCGCAGCGTAGAAAGGTCAGTTCCGGTACCGGAACCATGCTTAAAGAGCATCGCCTCACTTGTCGCCAAGCGCATTATATCTTCCATTGAATCTTTAAGCGACTGGATAAAACAGGCGGCTGCCTGTGGGTATTCGTAGCTGTTTTCACAGGCAACTACGGTTTGTCCGCCTGCGGCGGAGGGGTCCCAATGGTAATTATGTCTACCGCCAGCTATACCATAGACATCAAAAAGGCCTACGTTAAACCACACAGGCGAATTAAATGCTCCATATTGATTTACACACAGCCAGGTCAACTCATTGTAGAAGGTCTCGGCATCTTCGCAGGTAGCGAAGTAACCGTCCCTTTTGCCGCGTTCAGCGATGGCCTTACAAACCCGATGGACAAGCTGTTTTACCGAATGTTCCCGCTGCCCGGAGCCAATATCGCCATAAAAGTATTTGCTCGCCACAACTTTCGTTGCTAAATGGCTCCAGGATACCGGAACTTCTATGTTGTCTTGCTCAAAGATTGCCTGGCCACTATCGTTCATAATCTTGGCCGAACGCATTTCCCATTCGAGCTGCTCGAATGGGTGCACGCCGGGAGTTGAAAAGAAATGCTTTATTTCCAAACCTTTTGATTGGCCGTTTTTGACAGAGGTTTCGGACTGTGATTCTGGGTTCTTAAAGGGGTTTTCCGGCTTGTACTCATAAGACATTTGTGTATCTCCCGGCTCAACAACGAAAGTCATCGATACCACAACATGTAGTAAGAAAAATCAGGAATTACTCCAGATATAGTAACACACGCTGCAAAGTCTATATCGGCAGATTAATGACAATTTGATAATGTGTAAAGACCAAAGTCAGATTTTTTTTGATAAATTTGTAATTCTTTTTATTAGTCCTTGTAGCTACTGACTCTATAGTGAGAAAAAATTTTTTAGATAGATAAAATTTTTAAAGACCCGTGGCCTCAAGCCATCGCCAGGCAATCCAGACGCGCGCCTAAATGTAGGGATGCACCGAATCTTCCGACCATTTTTCAGGCGGTACCTGCTTAATTTGTCCGTCAATCCAATTTTGCAACGGCACTAAAACAGCATCAAATTCTTCCACCAACTGATAAACTATCCGAATGTAGACTCGCAGGTCCTGAAAAATTTTATTTTCTGCGTCGTCACAGAACATAAACGGCTCAATTAACACAAGCCGGCTGTTAGATTCTTGCTTTGCCTGTCCGGCTACGGCTCGCTTCCTGCTTCGGTGGAGCACTTCGCAGAGACGAGTAGGTTGCATAATCAGCCCTTGTTATTAATAGCTAACGCATTGCGTAAGTTTTACTAAAGGCTGCTGAAAATCTCAAAAATGGTCATTTCGAGCGGAAGCCCGCAGGGCTGAAGTCGAGAAATCTAACAAAAGTTGCGAGTTTCATAGATTTCTCCGCTTCGTTCAACCGCCTTTCGGCGGTTTCACTTCGGTCGAAATGACAATATTATCTTACGAACAGAAACTCGCACAATGCGTTAATTGATTAAATACAGTACAAATGGCCTCTAACAAAGAAAAAGACTGAT
>CAZMSP010000066.1:0-10564 GCA_964568985.1 uncultured Pirellulales bacterium | reverse complement strand
TTTGAGGCGATTTGCCCGGATAAACAAACTACGTAAGGCAGGTGTTTGAAGCCGTATGGGTCACGCCCTTTTTTGGCCAGATACTTGAGCGTTCCGCCCGTCCGGAATGTCGGCCTGCCTTCGCGAATCCCGTCCGACCCCGGCCTCGCCTGGCCGTCAATGATTACGAACTGCTTGTTTTCTCCATATGTTACAACGGCTAAATGGCAACCGTATTTGCCGGATGCCGATGCGAGAACGGTAGATGGTATTGGCCCCAAAAATCCCTGTTAGACCATCTTGCCTAGCAAGGGCTATACATTTGGCTATGCCACCGAGACATTTCTGCCAAAATATATTACTTAAATTGCCAGGCGACGCGGCATCAAGCGGTTCTATGCAAAAGCGCTGCCAATAATAAACCTATGCTTGCAATATTTCATAACTCCGGCTATTAAGGTATTCGATGGTGAAGTCTATAGCATTACATACGATTTAATAAGGAAGTAAGAATAGGCATCTTTAACGATGAGAAAAGCTGTTTTTATATATTCAAAGGAGCTTGAGAAGTACCGTTATCCGCCGGAGCATCCTTTTAATACAATTCGCGCACAAAAAGTGCGAGAGATTGTCAATAAATTGGGCCTGCTATCGGGTAATGGCAGAAGAGAAGTACCACCGGAACCTGCTACACGAGTAGAACTTAAAAAGTTTCACACAGCTCGTTATCTGCATGCACTAAAAACAGCTTCCGAGCGGCGGCACGGGCTTCCAGCCCGTGAAGACACGGCCAAGATGGCCGTGCCACAGGCACTCAGTATGGGAATAGGGACACCGGATTGCCCCATCTTTGCCGGGATGTATGAATATTCGGTTCTGGCAGCCGGCGGAACACTGGTCGGGGCGAAACTCATTTTAACCAATGAAGCTGATGTGGCTTTTAATCCATCCGGTGGGCTTCATCACGCGGGGCCTGAACAGGCATCCGGTTTTTGCTATATCAATGATGTGGCCCTTGGCTGTACTGTGTTAGCTGAGCAAGGAAAACGGGTTTTATATCTCGATGTGGACGTTCATCACGGAGACGGCGTAGCATACGCATTTTATGACCGCTGCGATGTGATGACCATATCGTTTCATGAAAACCCGAGAGTGCTATTTCCAGGGACAGGATTTACAAATGAAATTGGTGAGGGCAAGGGAAAGGGCTACTGCGTAAATGTACCGCTTCCGATTGGAACTTACGATGAGGCGTATATGAAGGCATTTGAGACAATAGCTTTGCCATTAATCGGCTCATTCAAACCTGATGTATTCGTCCTTCAATCAGGAACCGATGCCCTCGCAGGCGACCCGCTCGCACATTTACATCTGACAAATAATGTTTATGCCGAAGTCATAAATCATCTTTTAAGTTTTCAAAAGCCCATCCTTATGGTCGGTGGCGGCGGATACAACATTGAAAATACCGTACGGGCCTGGGCGCTTGCCTGGAGTGTTTTGTGTGGTGCTAATACGGACAGTCCTGCCATCAAGAACGTCTTTTTAGACAGTACAGACCGGCAAGGTGGATTAAGAGACAGAACTCTGGTAATAACCGACCAACAACAAAATGCGGTGATGCCCACAGTGGAGGCCACAATAGATGCAATTAAACTAAAGGTATTTCCAATCCACGGCCTCTGATTTTCTGAAATGTATATATAAAACAAGACCAAATGGACGAAATTTCCGCGTATCCGGCTCACCCATTTCCCAAATTGCATATTGCTTTGCCGTCTTTTGAGTAAAGTCTTGACCATTGATTTATTAAAGATTATCATCTTTTAGATAACACAGGTGTACTTACTACGAGGTTGTTATGACGAAGAATAATATAGAATTCATTATGAACCCACGTTCAATTGCGGTGGTGGGTGCTACCAACCGGCCTAATAGCGTAGGGTCGGCAGTGTTTCGAAATATCCTTACCGCTGGTTTTCAGGGGGTTCTTTATCCGGTCAATCCCAATCGGAAATCTGTGCAAAGTGTCAAGGCCTATCCAAAATTGATGGACATTCCTGATGAAGTGGACTTAACTGTTATCATTGTTCCGGCTGAAAGGGTTTGCTCTATACTGGAAGAGGCCGGTCAAAAGCAGGTCAAAGGAGCAATTGTCGTCAGTGCCGGATTTAAGGAAGTAGGAGGCCACGGCGTAGAATTAGAGAACCGCGTGAAAGAAGTGATTGCGAAATACGGTATCCGCCTGGTGGGGCCTAACTGCCTTGGTGTCATCAATAATAATGAAGACATTCAGATGAACGCAAGTTTCGCAACGAAGATGCCAAAAGCCGGAAACATAGCCTTCATCTCGCAGTCTGGAGCCCTTTGTACTGCGGTGCTTGATTATGCAGAAGGTAGGAACATCGGGTTCTCCAAATTCGTCAGCTTTGGTAATAAAGCCGATGTAAACGAGATAGACCTTTTGCGTTATCTCAGAGATGACCCGGATACGGATGTGATTCTGATGTATCTGGAAGACATTACCAACGGTCGGGAGTTCCTTGAAACGGCGAGGGAAATCACTTGGCAGGCCCACAAACCTATACTGGCTGTAAAATCAGGCCGTTCTGCTGAGGGCGCTCGTGCTGCCGCCTCTCATACTGGTGCTTTGGTTGGATCTAACGATGCCTATGACGCTATTTTTTACCAAAGCGGTATCTTAAGGGTCGAGGGTGTAGCTGAACTTTTTAATCGTGCTATTGCTTTTTCCAAACAGCCGATACCAAAAGGCAACCGTATAGCTATTATCACCAACGCCGGCGGTCCCGGCATTATGGCTACCGATGCTGCGATTCGGCACAACCTAAAAATGGCTACTTTCTCAGAAGAAACAAAACAGAAGTTAAGAAAGGAGCTTCCCCCAACAGCGAATATTGAGAATCCGGTGGATGTGATTGGAGATGCCACTCACGAGCGTTACGAGGCGGCCATCCGTCACGTCCTGAAGGACAAGAACGTGGACGGTGCCATTGTCATACTCACCCCTCAAGCAATGACCGATATCATTGAGACGGCGGAGATAGTCCCACACGTGGCAAAAGATATTGATAAACCGGTATTGTGCTCATTTATGGGAATTGTCGATGTTTCTGAGGGTATCAAATATCTGGAAAAAAACGGTATCCCCAATTACTCTTTTCCTGAAGCGGCAGTCAGGTCAATGGCGGCGATGGCGTTTTATGGCAACCTGCTGACTCTTGAGAGAAGACAGGTACGAAAAGTAGCTGCGGACCGAGACACTGCTGCCGCGGTTATAAAAAGGAAGCTTGCCAACAGGGACAGATATTATATGTGCGAAAGAGAGGCAAATGAAATCCTTCAATGTTACGGGTTTCCTGTTTTAAAAAGTATTTTGCTGAAAAGTGTGTCCCAGGTGGATACAGTAGCAGAGGAGTTTGTTTTTCCTGTGGCTATGAAGATTTCTTCACCAGACATAGTCCACAAATTTGATGCTGGAGGGGTCCAGTTGAAAATCAAGACTAAAGAAGAGGCACGAAAGGCCTTTGAAGATATCATTGCAAATGCAAAGAAGTTCAAACCCTCAGCAAAAATAGATGGTGTTATTATGGAGAGGATGGCCAAGGGCGGAGTAGAGGTTATCCTTGGTGCTGTTAGGGACTCGCAGTTTGGTCCGATCTGTATGTTTGGCCTTGGTGGGACATTTGTGGAGGCTATGAAGGATGTGACTTTTCGATTAGCCCCGATGTGGGAGATAAGCGCAGAGATTATGATAAGAACCATCAAGGCATACGACATTCTTAAGGGAGTCCGTGGCGCACCACCCTGTGACGTTGATGCTATTAAAGATTGTATTCTTAGACTTTCTCAGATGCTCACCGACCACCCAGAGATCGCCGAACTGGATATCAATCCACTTATTGCATATCCCGAAGGCCAAGGATGTGTGGTGGCTGACAGCAGGATTCTTCTTAAGCGTTTGTCTTAATTGCAGGTAACAACATTAATCCGCCACACGTAAGGCGGATTAAGGCAACAAATAAAAATCTCTTCTTCACAATTTTTTCTCCAGGAAAAATTCCTAACCCTTCGACTTCGCTCAGGACAGGCTTATTTTCAAGCTCTAAAAAACGGCATAATATATAGAGGTCAAATAATGTCAAGCGAAAACAAGAGAAAATCCGGGAATTATTGACTGATGCTATTGAGTTGTAAACAATATCCAATGCGTTTTGCTAAACTTGATTCAAACTTATGTCGATACGACATTTGAAACCTTTTGATAGGTTCGACAAGCTCACTATAAAGCTGTACTGAGCTTAAAAAAGGAGATTCAAAATGACGATCCAACATTGGTCAGAAAATATCATTCTTGTGGATTTATCCCAAGAGCAGGAAATGAACTATGAGCTCAATACTGTCATCGAAATGTTAGGTGATAGAAATGACTATGACGTAGTAATTGATTTTTCAGGTGTGGATATTGTAACTTCCTCGAATCTTTCAAAGCTGCTGGCGTTACACAAGCCGGTAACCAAGAATGGCCGCCGGCTTGTTCTCTGCAGTGTAGACCCCTCAATCAAAGGTATTTTTAAGGTAACCGGCCTTGACAGGGTTTTTGAGACTGCTGACGATAGGTTTACTGCTTTAGCAACCCTTGAGATGATAGGATAACTCGTCACGGCGGAGCGTATCGTAGCCGGGCAAGTCTGTATCCAAAATTTTTTAGTTTTTTATTCCTTATCACGCGGTAATTCACTCAATGTCCAGTACAAAGCAACTGTCCTGATTGCATCCACAAACTTCATATATTCAACGGGCTTAACAATATAACCGCCTATACTTAAGTTGAAGGTTTCGATGATATCTTGTTCCTCGGTCGATACAGTTAAAATAACAACGGGAATCCTTTTCAACCTCTCGTCGGCCTTAATACCTTTCAGGAACTCGACGCCATTGACTTTTGGCATATTCAAGTCCGAAAGAATAACGCACGGCTGTATATTAGCATCATCTCTCAAATACTCCAGAGCCTCTTTGCCGTTGTTTGAATGGACCAGGGGATTTGTAACCTTCAAATCTTTAAGTGCCCGCTCAACCATCATCGCATCGACACGGTCATCTTCAACAAGTAATATTGGCTTTATGCAGTCCATCTTTAACCCTCGTTTCTTGCATAGGTAATGTGAAGTAGAAAGTGCTTCCCTGCCCAGGTTCCGACTGAACCCAAATCCTTCCACCATATAATTCTACGATTTTTTTTGTCAGCGGAAGGCCCATTCCAATAGCTTCAACTTCATCGCGAGTCGAAAGCGTCTGGAATATCCTGAATATCTTTTCAAAGTACTTCTTTTCAATTCCGGGTCCATTATCACAAACACTGAACTCCCAGAAACCATTTTCTTCGCTACAGCCGACTTTAATTTGACCTTTCGTTTTATCCATATATCTTACAGCGTTGCTTAGCAGATTCTGGAATACCTGCACAATCCATTTTTTACTGCATATTATTGTGGGCAATTCTCCCTCGACAGTTATTTCAATATTGTCCGGCGGTCCGATTTTATAAATCACATCCGATAACACTATGTTCAAATCCACTTCTTGTTCTTTTTGCCCTATACGCCCCACCTCAGAATACTGCAGGATACTATCAATTTGTTTATCTATTCGCTTTGCCCTTCCCACGAGCAAGTCAAGCCGCTCTTTACCGAGCTGGTCAAACTTATCACTATAATCTGTTGATAACCAATCTGCCAAAGTCCCTATCGCCCGCAGCGGTGCCTTTAAGTCGTGGGCTGCTATGTAGGCAAACTCCTGAAGATCTCTGTTTGACCGGTACAGCTCTTGAACGGTTGATTCCAAGTCTTCGTTGAGCCTTTCAAGTGATTCCTTTGCCCTTTTGCTATCAGTAATGTCCCAGAAGATGCCAAAAATACCAATGACATTCCCATACTCGCCTCTTACAGGCGACTTAAATGTTTGGACAATATACTCCTGACCGTCCTTCATATATTTTTCTTCTATCATTTCTGCTTTACCATATTGCATTATTCTTTTGTCGTCCGCTCTGTACTTATCAGCTAACTCTTTAGGATAAAAATCATAATCCGTTTTTCCCTTAAGCTGGACGGTTTTCAGTTTCAAGTCTTTAGCGTAACTTTCGTTGCACAGGATATAAACTGAATTTAAATCCTTATAAAATATTTTTTGTGGGATATTTTTAAGAAGCGTCCTATACTTATTCTCGCTTTCCCGCAGTGCCTTCTCTGTTCTTCTATGTTCGCCAATTTCCCGGTTGAGATTATCTACCGTCTCCTTCAAGTGTATGGTCATTTCGTTGAAGGAATTTGCCAGCTCTCCGATTTCATCTTTCGACTTAATCTCTATTTTGGTGTCGAACTTGCCTTTGCTTATCTCAACCGCTGCATTCCTAAGCATCTTTACCGGTTTTGAAACGGTCCGAGAGACAGAAAGGCCAATTAGAACAGCAGCTATTGTTAGAGTAATGGGAACAGTTAACATTATTCTTTTTAATTCAGCAACAGGTGCAAATATTTCCTCTGTCTCATACTCTATTGCTAAAATCCATCCTAAAGGTTGATAATCTCTATGTCCTTTTGAATGAGCATGGACAAATAGCTCTTTACCTTCACCATGTTCTCCAGTTTTTAATAGATGTCCCGCATCCTGTCTTACCTGACTAAGAATTCTTTCATCAAGTATATCTTCGAAAGGTTTAAGCTCCCCCGCTGTGTCGAAAATTACTTTGCCCTTTTTATAGAACAACTTAAGCTCAGTAGTTTCATACGGCGAAGCCTTCTTTGCTTTTTCCATTATGTCAATAATACCTTCAATGTTCAAAACAGCCTTTATTACACCTATGAAATTTCCATTTTCGTCGTTAATTCTTATTCCGATGTCGGTCGAATAAACATTGGCGCTTCTGTCATATTCAACGTCTGCTACATACAAGCCGTCTTCCTTTGTCATTTGCCACCATTGTTCATCCGTTTGGTAATAGTCGGTGGTTTTTCCTGTTTGGGCAACATTCGCTCCATATTTGTTCGTTATAAAAACTTCCCCAAAAACTCTGTAGCCATATTTTTCTTCATAGAATTTCAGCCGCTGGTTTAACTCCTTTGAAGACTCATTGCTTAACAATTTCTGCATAAAGGCCGTTACAGTTCCTTTTGGCGCAGAAGTCCACTCTTTGTCTTTTTGATTGATATAACTTTGAATATCATCCAACTTTTCAAATTCCTCATTTGATTCTTTAACAATTTCCTGCACTTCTGAACTTTCAGAGTAAATTTGAAATTCTTCAATCCTGCTGTAAATAGCTCTATCAATATTATTCAAAATTCCAGCAGCTAAAGATGCAGAGCTTTCACCGATAGATTCCTGCAACGCTTCTTGACTTATATCGAGAGAAACGTACCCTGCAACCCCTATCAACAGAGCAACACCTACAAATGCCAAAGCTAACCTCTGTCCTATTTTCATTCCAGACTATTTACCTTTTCGTTTTTCTTATGAAAATATTTATTGCGCAGCAAATCTGATTACATAATACATCATTTATGCCGTTCTGCCTCCGCGATATGTTTCCTCCGTTTTTACTATGGTCTGCAAATGCACTATTTTACATCTGGCGGAGCTACATCCACAGAAGTTTCTTTCCGCAGGGTGAAACAGAAGCTGTTTTCCCCTTCTTTAGTGATTTCAACCCATAAACGCCCACCGTGTAATTCCACCAGCACTTTAGCTGTTGGTAATGATAAAGCTTGTATAAGCAAATCACAACTGTCCACTGGCGAACCTGCACCTGTGTCATCTGTCAGGTTTGTGGGTTGTTCACGCTGTTTATGGAGCTGTTCTTTAACCACAGCGAAGTGATTGAAAAGCTTGTACATCTCACTGCTATCCATAGCTGGCCTATCGTCTTGTACTTCTAATCGAATTCGATTATCAGTCTCCTTTACCAGGACCTTAATATGGCCCCCCGCGGGAACCGACTTTATCGCATTGTTAACAAGACTATCTAAAACCTTTATTACTCTGCTGCGGTCTGCACTGACACTCAGCTTGGATTCAGGAATAAAGCTTTCAATTTTAATATTTTTCTCAGATGCAAGTGAAGACATAGATTCTACAACTTCTGAAATGACCTCACGAAGATCAAAGTCGCTCAGATCCAACTGTATTTTGCCTGCCTCTATTTTTGAAATGTCAAGAAAATCGTTAATCAGCTTTTTAGCCTTGTTAATGTCCCCGTTTTTAAAAGATGCCTTCAATGTTTCTGCAACTATAATAGACATCTCACTTTTCAGCTGATTTTGTCTATCCAACTTTAGATTTTCAGTTCTGAGCTCATCTTCTATAAGAATCCGTTCCGAGATATCGTGAGCCACAGAAACAACAGCGATTTCATCGCCCTTTGAGTCTTTTATGATTGACCTTGACAGGGAAACCGGAAATATGCTGCCGTTTTTACGTTTATGGTAAAACCCAACTTCCCAAGTGCTTCCGACGGCTCGACTTTGAAAGACACTTCTGGTTTTGCTGCTTTGAGGTTTTCCTATCCACAAGATATTGCTGTATTGTCCAACAATTTCTTCCTCTTTATATCCGTAAGTCTCTCGAAACGCCTTATTGACGAAGGTAATCCTGTCCTCCATATCGGTAATATAGACGCTATCGTCGGTGCTCATAATAGCACCTGATAACAAGTGCAGTTTCTCTTCGATTCCCTTGTGCTTAATGACATTTTCGACTGTTATCGGGACAGCTTTGAGATAGTTTCGGTCGATATCTTTTATCAGATAATCATAGGCTCCGGCTCTCCAGGCTTTGACAGCTATTTCCTCATTGCCTGTTCCGGTGACAATTATAATGGGGGTATTCTTTACCAAATCCAAGACATCAAATGCCGTGCCATCCCCAAGTGCGTAATCGCAAATTATAATATCAAACTGGCCAAAGCCCAATGCGCTCCTGGCCTTCGAAACAGAACCGGCTATTGTGCAATCATACGGAAGCTCCTGCTCTTTTACCAACCGTTGGAAGGCCATCTGGTCCGTTTTATCATCTTCAACAAACAAAATTTTGTGTCTTGAATTTTCCATAATCTTACTCCCCATTTTGTGGCAACTCACTTAAAGTCCAATAAAGGTCAATGGTCCTGATTGTGTCTACGAACCTTTGATAATCAACGCTTTTGAGCATATAACCGGCAACACTGAGTCTAAAGCTCTCAACTTTATCCTGCTGTTCCCTGGACGTCGTTAAGACCACAACTGGAATACTTTTCAGTTCCTCATTGTCTTTTACTATTTTTAGAAATTCGATTCCGTTCATCTTCGGCATATTCAAGTCCAACAAGACCAAACAGGGCCTGCCGTTGCTTTGATGAGCTCTTAAATACTCTAATGCCTCCTCACCGTTGATTTTGTGGATTAGGGGATTTACCACATTCAAATCTTTAAGCGCTCTTTTGACCGTCATTGCATCAACGCTATCATCTTCAACTAATAAAACTGGTCTTGAGGTTCTCATTTTTAACCCCCATTTCTTTTTCTGACAGTGTGAAGAAGAATGTGCTTCCTTCACCGAGCTTTGACTCAAGCCAAATCTTACCGCCATACATTTCTACAATTTTCTTTACTACAGTAAGGCCGATACCAGTGCTTTCGAACTCGTCACGCGGTGACAATGTCTGGAACATTTGGAAGATTTTTTCGAAGAATTTTTCCTCAATCCCGGGGCCGTTATCAGCGATACTAAATTTCCAGAAGCCCTTTTCTTCAACGCAACCGATTTTTATATGGCCTTGCGGTTTATCCATATATTTCACAGCGTTACTCAGCAGATTCTGGAAAACCTGCATAATGCGTGTTCGCTCACACTTAATAGTAGGCAAACTACTTTCAACCTCAATCGTGATATTTTCCGGCAATGAAACCATATCAATGACTTCTGAGGCAAGCTCATTTAGATTCACATCGAGCTGCTCTTCTCTTACACGTCCAACTCTCGAGTATTGCAAGATGCCGTCAATAAGGTTGTGCATTCGGCCTACTCTGCTTACAAGCAAATCTAATTGCTCTTTGCCACTTTCATCAAGCTTGTCTGCATAATCGGTTGATATCCAATCGGCCAGTGTTTTAATTCCGCGCAGCGGTGCCTTCAAATCATGCGAGACTACGTATGCAAAGTCCTTGAGCTCATTATTAGCATTTTCCAACTGTTCAAGAAGCTGAGCCTGACGTAACTCTGCCTTCTTGCGTATGGTTATATCCCGGAATATACCCTGCATTACTTTTTTGCCCCCAACTTCAAGCAGACTGGCCTTTACCGCAACATCTTTTATTTCTCCTTTTTTGGTAATAATCTGTGTTTCTAACGTCTGGCCTTGCTTAGTTTTAAAATGCTCCTTATAAGTCTTGCTAAATCCTCCGTCTATTTTATCTGGAGGATGGAGAATCCGCTGGTGTTGACCAATCAGTTCCGATTTTTCTCGGCCAACCAATTTCATTGCTGCAGGGTTACAGTCAATTATTATGCCTGTTTCGGCATCGGCTAC
>CAZMSP010000065.1:0-12426 GCA_964568985.1 uncultured Pirellulales bacterium | reverse complement strand
CTGCCAGCAGTGTCAAAAGTATGTTCGGCCATTTAATCGCTGCAACCGGTGCTGCCGAATTGATTACCTGTGTCTTGGCGATACGGGATAATATTTTACCGCCGACAATAAATCTAATTGACCGTGAACCTGAGCTTGATTTGGATTATGTCCCCAATGAGCCGAGAAAGGCGCCGGTCAATATCGCAATGAACGAATCATTCGGTTTCGGCGGGCAGAATAATGTTGTAATTATCAAGCGTTTCGTAGAAAATTAAGTTATGTTCGATATTAAACAAATTCGTGATAACCCGGAAAAGTTCAAAGCCGCCTGCAAAACAAAGCACTTCACGGCGGACATTGACAGATTACTTGAAGTGGATTCAGCCTTAAAGCAGGCAAAGCAGAAATTACAGGATATTTCCACCGAAAAAAATAAAATTGGCAAAACCATTGCGAATTTATCAGGGCAGGAAAAACAATCCGCACTATCGCAGCTTTCGAACCTGAAGCGGCAGGAAGCTGAGCATAATGAAAATCTTAAAAAGCTTCAGCCGGAATTTGATGAGCTTATGATGCTTGTACCCCAGCCGGCTGACGATGATGTGCCTGTCGGCAAGGATGATACGGAAAATGTTGAGATAAGAAAAGAGGGTGAAATTCGAAAGTTCGATTTCGAGCCGAAAGACCATGTTCAGTTGGGCACGGCTCTTGGTATCATAGATATCGAGCGGGGCGTCAAATTAGCAGGGACGAGAAACTATATCTTAAAAGGCGATGGTGCTTTACTTCACTGGGCTGTCTTGCGGTTTGCGATGGACTTTATGGTCGGCAAAGGATATGTGCCGATGTCGGTGCCTGTGCTGGTAAAGGATGAAGCAATGACAGGCACCGGCTTCTTCCCCGGCTCCGAGGACCAAACATATCAAATGGAAAGGGACAATCTCAATCTGGCAGGCACAGCCGAGGTGCCGCTGACGGCTTATCGAATGGATGAAATCTTAAAGGCGGAAGAATTGCCCTTAAAATATGTTGCTTTATCAACTTGCTTTCGGCGTGAGGCAGGCGCAGCCGGCAAGGATACGTATGGCCTATACAGAATTCATCAGTTTGATAAGATTGAGCAAGTCGTTATCTGTGAAAACAGCGTCGAGGAGAGTAATAAATTTCACGAGGAGATTTTGGCCAACGCCGAGGCCGTTATGCAGGCATTGGGATTGCCGTATCGGGTGGTAATTGTTTGTACCGGCGATTTAGGCCGGGGCCAGGCGAAAAAATATGATATAGAGGCCTGGATGCCTTCGCGGGGCAATTACTGTGAAACGCACAGCGCAAGTAAATTATATGAATTCCAGGCCCGCCGCCTGAACCTCCGCTACAAAGACAAATCCGGGTCACGAGGCACGGGACACGGGACACGATTCTGCCATACGCTCAATAACACCGTCATCGCAAGCCCAAGAATACTCATCCCTATCCTGGAACTGTATCAAAATTCCGACGGCTCTGTTACTATACCAAAGGTGCTTCGGCAATACATGGCCGGAAAAGAAAAAATCGTCCCTGCATGAACAGGGACAAGAGATAACTCCTCTTTGTCATTCTGAGCGACTTGTCCTACGTAGCATCTGCGAAGGAGGAAGCGAAGAATCTATTTTTCAGTCACGAATCTCCAAGAATTTTTCTTGTTTTTTTCTATATAATTGGTGTCACTTCTTTGTTAATTTTTTTATTTTTCCCTTGACATTTCCCTCGCAATCTGATATATGCTTTAGGAAGTTCAAGGAGGATGGGTGTGGAAGCTGAGCGGAGTCTCACTTCGACTTTCCACTCACAAGAAAACAGTTATCCTTAAATTTAAACACTATGTAGGAGGAGGTAAAATGAGAAAAACAAATCTTTTAACATTCGTAATAGTAGTTCTGATGTTCACTTGTATACCAGAAAGCTACGCTTCGTACAGTTTCCGTGGCATAGGGCATTTGCCGGGCGGTGGTTCTGAGAGCTGGGCTTATGGTATCAGCGGTGATGGAACTGTTGTTGTTGGAACCAGCGACTCCGCTGCGGGATATGAAGCCTTTCATTGGACTTCCTTATACGGAATCGACAGTATTGGTGACCTTCCTGGTGGCAGGACCCATAGCGGAGCTAATGATGCTTCGTCCAATGGCTGGTTCATCGTAGGACTCGGCGCTTCCGAGGAGGCAGATACTCATTTTGAAGCTTACCGATGGGAAGACATTAATAAAAATGGACGAGTTGAAGAGGACGAGAAGCTTGATTACCATCCGGAGTATGCTCTGGGCGATTTACCAGGTGGATTATTCTACAGCCATGCGACAGGCGTCTCTTCAGATGGTTCTATAGTAGTTGGTGGTAGTCATTCGATTTCTAACGACTGGGAAGCCTTTCGCTGGACATCATCCACCGGGATGGTGGGACTGGGTGATCTTCCAGGTGGAATTGTTTCCAGTTTTGCTTATGGGATTTCTGGGGACGGGACAACCATCGTAGGACAGAGTGAATCGAATAAGGGTCCCGAAGCATTTCGCCGTACGGAAGATGACGGAATGATTGGCCTGGACGACCTGCTAGGCGGCGTTTTCGAAAGCACTGCCCAGAGTGTTTCGGATGATGGCTCAGTCATTGTAGGATGTGGCACCTCGACCTTGGGAATTGAGGCATTTCGTTGGACGGAAGGTGATGGAATGATTCCCCTGGGTGATTTGCCGGGTGGCGTATTTGAAAGTGCGGCAATGGACGTTTCATCTGATGGCTCAATCGTTGTAGGTAGCAGCGATGGACAGGCTGTCTTCTGGGACATAAACAATAACATATATAATTTAAAGGACTTTCTGTTAGAAAAAATTCCTGAAGATGATCTACAATGGCTAGACCTAAAGGATTGGACATTAAACTCAGCATATGGTGTATCTGATAACGGTTTAACGGTTGTTGGTTATGGAGTTAATCCACAAGGAAATACCGAGGCCTGGGTTGCGGCAATCCCAGAGCCGGCTACGGTTTTGCTGCTCGGCCTGGGCGGCTTGGCACTGTTAAGAAAGCGCAGTGGATTAGCGAATTAGTTAATTAGGGCTGTGGGTTACGATTGTATCATGGCTTGCGGCCTTTTTTTTAATTTTTTGATTTCTGATACAATCTTCTCTGTGCTATCTGCGGCAAAAATTACCCTTGAGTCTTGCCTCTTGAGTCTGTAGTCTGTTCCGCTATGGATGACATCCAGCGGAAGTTGGCTCTGATTGATAAGCAGCTCACCGGCGGTTTTGTCAATTCGTATAAACAAGCCATAAGCACCTGTCCACTTATCTTTGCAGCCATTGGTTTAATCCTCGGCATTTTAATCCAAAGTACACCACTCGCTTCACGCTTCACGTTTCACGCTTCACAACTTTTTTGGCTAATACTGCTTGTCTTCTTTGCAGCAGCAACTGTTTTTTTCTTTATCGTCCAGAATTTTTCCTCTACCAATAACCGATTACCAGTCACCAATCACCAGTCTTTCGACGAGCTCAAGATGGTGAGCAAAGTCGAACCATTACCAGTCACCAATTACCAATACGCCATAGCGTACTTGGCTCTTATATGCTTTGCCTGTCTCGGAGCGATTCGGCTGAATATTTTTCATCAACCAAAGCCGAATGACATCCGCAATTTTGTAGGAAGTGAAAAAGAATTGGCCACAGAGGACACAGAGAGCACAGAGAAAATAAAAAATAAAGAATTAAAATCTGTGAAATCTGTGGCTAAAATAATAGATGAGCGGAAATTAGCAACGATTCGTGGCCTGATTGTCACTGACCCGTATGTTAACAGAAATGAAAACTGGAAGTTCGCACGTTTTAAGTTTGCCGACCCCGACACGAGTTTCTATCTTAAACTCGGCGAAATAAAAACCGTCGATGGCTGGGCAAATATAACCGGCACCATACGTGTGCAGGTCGGTGAGCCGGTACTGGACTTAAAAGCCGGCGATTTTATTCAGGCATATTGCTGGCTGGACAGATTCAAACCACCGACTAACCCCGGCCAATTTGATACTGCTAAATATCTGGCTCGAAAAAATGTATTTATCGCAGCATCAATCGAATCGCGAGATAGTATTGAATTACTCAAAAGTAGGCCTGCGGACTTTTTTACAAAATTCAAAAGCAGGTTCAAAAGTGCAGCTACACAGGCCCTGCTGGGCGGCCCATTTCCGGAAGACCAGAACGAGGGTCTGTTGCAGGCGCTTTTGTTGGGTTATAGACGAGATATCGATAGTGCGACCTACCAGGCCTTCGCTAAAACAGGATTATTGCACTTTATCAGTCTCTCCGGTATGCATCTTGGTATTCTGGTTGGGATTATATGGTGGCTGTGTAAGACAATGGGTTTGGCAAAACGCGGTAGGGCGGTTGTCTGCATAATTTCAATAGGTGTCTTTTTGCTGATTGTCCCGCCGAGGGCGCCAACGCTGCGTGCTGCTATTATCGCCTGGGTTTTCTGTTTATCGTTTTTCTTTCGCCGACATTCCAATCCCATCAACACACTATCATTAGCAGCAATAATCCTGTTGCTTATAAGACCAACAGATTTATTCGCCGCCGGCTGGCAACTCTCATTCGCCTCGGTGCTTGGCATTATACTTTTTTCAGACAGAATATACTTTTTTATATACGAAAAAATAACTGACATTTCTTGGTTCAAGGATAAGACAAAAACTAAACCGTTTTATCGTATAATTTCAAAACTTAGGTCATATATACTGGGATTATTTTCTGTTGGTCTCGCTGCATGGCTGGGCGGCGCTGGTATATTGCTATATCATTTTTACACGATTAATCTGCTTACAAGTGTCTGGACGGTGATTGTTTTTCCATTGGTAGCTGGGATTTTGACTATTGGATATTTGAAGATGGTTTTATCTTTCCTGCTGCCGAGCGTAGCATCGGTATTGGGGATATTTGTAACAGGATTAGCTGGTTTACTTATATTGGTTGTGAAACTCATCGCCCATCTGGATATTTCACATATTCTTATAGGTCACATACCAATTACACCTGTAATTTTATATTATTGCTCAATTGCTTTTGCTTTTTATGTTTATTTTCGACGTCCTCTGACAAAGAAAATAATCCTCACAACAATGTTTTCGGCAGCATTTATTTTTCTGGGCGTAACCAAATGGCAAAGGACACATCGTGATAATCTGGTTATCACTTGTCTTGATGTCAGTCATGGCCAGGCGATATTGGCCCAGCTTCCGGGCGGAGCGAATATTTTATTCGATGCCGGCTCACTGCATAAAAGTGATGTCGGCAGACGAATCGTTGTGCCATTTTTAGACTACAGCGGATTGAGTAAAATCAATGCTGTTATCATAAGCCATAATGACATAGACCATATTAACGGGATTCCGGAGATTGTCGAGCACTGCGAAGTCAATGATGTTTGTGCGAATGAATCGTTTTTCAACAATGCTGACCAATGGGGTACGGCAAAATTTCTCACAGACCGCCTGCTCGAACAAGACCATAAAATACAACGCTTAGGTAAAGATCTAAAGCTTGGCAGCAAAGCAAAGATAAGGGTACTTTGGCCAAGCGAACAAATATGTCGGAATGATAAATTAAGTGACAATGACAAATCGATGGTTTGCCTGATTGAATTTGCAGATAAGAAAATTCTTTTATGCTCTGATATCGAAAAATTCGCCCAAAGAGAGATTCTTCGACTTTATCCCAGGCTAAGAGCTGATGTCGTCGTTGTCCCTCATCACGGTTCAGCTAAAACAGCAGAGCCGAATTTTCTCGAAAACTTTGATGCGGATATTTTTGTTTGCAGTTGTGGCAGAAGCCAATATGAAAAACAACAGGTAAATAGTGAGCTTGTCGAACCTATTATCAAAAACAAAGATAATTCAAAGGTATTTTACACACCCAAAGATGGAGCAATCACTATCTACATCGATGAAGATGGCACGATAGCAAGTAAATGCGTAAACGAGTAGATGAGTAAATGCGTGGTTGGGCCAACTCGTCAACCCGTTTACGCATATACGCGTCTACTTCATATGCACGATGATTTCGACCCTGCGGTTTCTTGCCTTGCCGCTGGTCGTTGCGTTGGAGGCGATAGGCCGGGCCTCGCCGCAGCCAGCCGCTCGAATCTGGTCTTCGGGGACTCCACGTTTGATAAGATACCTGGTCACCGTAAGTGCGCGTTGAGCTGAAAGTTCCCAGTTGTCTTTCCAGGGAGATTTTTTGATTGGGTCCGTATCGGTATGCCCGACAACATCTATTTCTTTACCGGAGTATTTACTCTTCAATACTGTTTGAATATGGTCAAGTTCGGCACTGGTCGCTTTTTTAAGGGCGGCTTTTCCGGAATCGAACAATATTTCGTCCGAGAGCGTTACCGTAATTGTCCCTGCAGATGCATCGAAGGAAACATCATAGCCCTCTCCGAATCCGGTTGCTTCTGCGGGTGTTTTACTACGTTCTGCTATCTGTCTTTGCAGTTCTTCGATTGTTTGCTGATTTTGTGTAAGTTGATCACCGAGCTGGCCCTTTTCTGCTCTTTCGCGTTCGAGCAGACCTAAGGTATTTTGATGCTCAACATTCAGGGCCTGATATTTTTTCTTCCAGTTAGTGCATCCTGAAAATATAGTGACCAAAATAAGACAAATTACCAGTGCGATTGTTTTTTTGTTGGCGGTTTGCATTTTCGTATCTCCTTAATTTACGGCTTATAATTTCCTTTTATGGTTCACCTCACCAATTTCCGGTCAGAGGTTCAAGGATGAATTTCACATAATCTTGAATCCGGTCATGTAAAATCATAACAGTAAATACACCCAAAGACAAGAACGGGCCGTAAGGAATTTGCCGAATTTTTTTAAAAAACATCTGAAAGCCCGCCCAGGCCAGCCCAAAAAATGGTGCTATAAAAAATGCCACAACCACGAAAATCGGACCTGTCACAGCCCCCGCAGCTCCCATCAAATGCACATCACCCAGGCCCATCGCCTCTTTTCCAAATGCAAAGGTGCCGAAGATGCGTACAGCCCAGACGATTGAGCAGCCGGCAAAATAGCCCCACATACTGCCTAGAAGTCCTGCAATAGCAGGATGTTGTGAAAAATCCACCCACCACGTACGTTCGCTGATAACCCACAAGGCAGCCACTGAGCAGACGATAATCGGCAGTAAAAAAACAATTTCCTTACACACCTCTAAACGGTGATTGAATTGCTTCTCGTTTGATTGCTCCGGTTTTTCAGGTGAGTCCTGAGCATCTTCTGTTTCGTAACTTCTTTTAATTAAACCAGTTACCAGAAGCACTAAGGATATGGCTAATCCTATCGCTGCACCAGCTGCCAATGAGCCGGTCTTTGCTGTAGCGACTGGCAAAAGCGAATATGCACGAACCAATGCAGGGTCAATTACATAAATTCCTATTGTCGAGCCAATCAATCCGACTGCGGTAACAAACCAGCAAATGGAAAGCGGGATAACCCAGAGCTCCAAGTCAATCGCCGAAACAGCAATAAAAGCAGCTAACATAATGATAGACATAAGATAAATAAGCCATCCACCGCTTAAAAAAGGCCTGATGCCGGCCCGCAATTCGGTGCGAAAGTACAGGATAAAAAGACCGAGAAAAACCAGGCCGGTCAATAGCTCAATAATAAAATAACGCACTGAAATCGGAGCTTTACAATACCGGCACTTTCGGCCCAAAACAAGCCACGACAGAAGCGGAATATTATCGTAAAAATGAATGTGTTTGCCGCACGCAGGACAGGCAGATGGCGGAGTTATAATGGATTTATCGAGAGGCAGCCGGTAAATCACAACGTTCAAAAAGCTGCCGATACAGCAGCCGAACACAAAAATAAATAAAAACCAAATCCAATCCGGTACCACAACAATACCTCCATTGTATCTTATCAGTGTATCCCAATCGCTGAAAAAAGCAACGAAAAATTGAGCAGAGAAAGTTAATTCGTTATACTTACCCCGCCAGGCAGGCCTGGGGGCTAAATAGAATGTTGCGTAAATTTATTGTCACTATTATCATCTCAACCATGGCAAAAACTCTTGGGTATATGTTGACATGGACGACGTATGGAAGCTGGCTGCAAGGTGACAAGCGCAGATATGTAAAGAACGGTAAGGTACTTGATGGTGACGAAGAACTTTTTGAACTATGCAGGTTCCTGCAAAGAGGTCCAACAGTCAAACTACGGAGTGACGAAAAACAAATTGTTCGTCGTGCCATTTTAAACGAGGCCGAGCGTATCAATCTTAAAGTAGGTGCACTGGCCGTGTGCAGTAATCACGTCCATTTATTATTATGGTTTTCTCTAATACCGATAGGACGTTTAATAAGCAGGTTCAAAAATATCTCTACATCCGCACTGAAGAATAATGGCAGGTTGGGACGGATATGGACAAGAGGATTTGATAAAAGATTCTGTTTCGACAATGACCATTTTAGCGCTTATATCACCTATATTAATGACCACGACAAATAAATATTAAGGTCGTTGTTTCTTCCCCATTTTTTTATTTTCCCGATTTTTACCATATATTTAGCCCCGAAGCCTGCTTCGGGGGGGGATTTTCTTTCGGGGGATTTTATTTAGCCCCCAAGCCCGCTTGGGGGGGCTACTCTGCGAAGTAGCGACTTCGCTTTACATCGTGGCGTTGTGAGGTTACAATGTGAAATCGAAAGGCTTGTTCGTCCTTCGTAGTCTCGTGCTTCGTAGCGTACTTCCACCCTCTGTAGCAGGGCTTACTGCGGAGGACAGGTCGTAGCGTAGCAACTACGGAGAATGGAGTTGCGTAGTCAGGCGTTTTATCCGCCTGCTTCGACAAGCTCAGCACAGGTGCGGCAGATAATTTAGGTTATTTATAAGAAAAAGTAATTAATGTACTATACTGTAGCTTTACGGTTTGATTGAATGGTCCCCAGATAGCATCATACGAACCCGCCAAAGCATGGTAAAGGAATTAAATAAACATCGGGAGTCCGGTGTAATCTATTTTTCTTGAAAGGAGATTGGAATGAACATTTATGTAGGCAATTTGTCCTCTGACGTTACCGGCGACGATTTACGTCAGGCTTTTGGAGCATTTGGCCAGGTCGAATCCGCCAATGTTATAACGGACAAGTTTAGCGGTGAATCGAGAGGATTCGGCTTTGTCGAGATGCCTTCAAAGAACGAGGCCACAGCGGCTCTCGCTGGCATGAACGGCAAAGACATTAAAGGCAAAGCCGTTAGCGTCAACGAGGCAAAGCCGAAGACCGACCGTGGTGGCGGCGGAGGACGAGGTGGTTATGGCGGCGGCGGTCGCTCTGGTGACAGAGGCCCAAGAGGCGGAGGTGGTGGCGGAAGACGCTACTAATAAGTCGTCAAATTCAACTAATGCTTAAGCATACAAAACCGGGCTCCGAAATGTTGGGGTCCGGTTTATTGTTATTAGAATATATTTTTGGATTTTGGTGCATTTGGCAACAAATGTCGTAAAAAACACTTCAGATTCACGCGGACCTGTCCTGAGCGAGCTAAAACCGAGTCGAAGGATTTACACTGATTTCGATTAGGGCGGATTAAATCTTGCAGTTTTCGACCAAAAGGGTATAATTACACTTGCCCCGCACAAAATAGCAAGCTTGCGTCATTTGGTGCGGGGAACCAGCTAACAACGGGGTCTGACAACTGGGGCGACAAGTTAATTGATTCCTTCGATTGAATTTATAGTGAGCGAAGTCGAACTACTCAGGACAGGTATTGGTATTCCGCCGAAGGCGGGTTGAGTAATAAGGTGATGGTGGTTTTGTAAACAAAGAAAATTTGAAAGGAATGAAATAATGGGAACTCTGTATGATCAACAACCACGGGACTATAAGCCTGTTTCTATAGAACATGTTGGTGGGTTTTTAAACGAGGTATCAGAATTAGTCAAAAAGCATAAAGTTAGTGTGGCAGATGTTATTGAAGCACATAAAGTATTAGAACTGAAAAGACGTAATGACCTGTATGTAGCTAATGGCGACATTTACGACGAGCTGATGGCAGGTATTGGTAAAGAAATTCAGAAAGTAGCCGATTCTATAGAGAAATTATCTGACTCTATTGAAAGAAAAGATTGAACCACAGAGAACACCGAGGACACGGAGTTTTTGAAAGGAGCGGCAAAAAGTACAAGAAATGCTGCGGTCGATAAATGTTGTAGTTTTTGGCGTAATGGGTAGAATCTTTTAAAGCACGATGGAATCGGATAGAAAACAAGTCGATATTGTAAAGAATAAGGCATTCAATAGCACTTGGAATTTTCCTGACGATAAAGTTATCATACGCTCGAATCGACTTGCGTTTCCGATTGACAAAGCAGACTATCAAAATCTGACAAAAACATCATCGTCTATCCCCACGACCGTTGTTGCTAGTTGTTTGGGAGTATTTATAGCTTACATATTTGAACTCACAGCTAAAATTTATGAAGCAGTTCGCTCTCAGACAAAATTGGAATTTGAATCTTGGAAAATATATGTGCTTGTAGCATCGCTGGTTATCGCTATCTTGGGTTTTGTTGTTGTTTGCCATCTTCCAACCGAAAGAAACAAATTGCTTAAGAAAATACGAAAATATCTGGACAGCGAAGAAAGAGTCATTGAAGCACGTAGAGAAATAAAGGGTGGTCGAGGAGATACTAATGCTAGCTAGTAAATTACCAGAAGAATATTCGCCATTTGATGAATTGGAAATTTGCAGTAATCTGTTCAAGGGGACAATACCTATCAAGGCTTATGAGCATGCTGTTGTATTAATGGGCCGTGGAGCACAGCCTCTTATCTGGCTATCCGGGCTAGTTATAAAGGAAGGAAAACAATTCCAAGAGCTTGTTGAGAAGAATAATTCATTGAATGAAGCTATAAAAGTCATCATCTCTACCAAGAATAATTCGACTATCGTAAAAGTAGCAAACGTTGTAATACTAGAAGTGATCAAAGTTTCAGAAAAAAAGGCCATCGTTTCCAAAATCGACTTGCGTCCAATAGGCTTGAATATTTACGGTGATGTAAACGGGCTGACGGTTGGAACGAACAGCCTTATTCACAACACCCTCATCGCCCATACGATGGTCAATGTAGGTAATTAGGCTATCTGCGCTGAAGGGCCACATTTTGTCGATAAGTGGCTGTATTAGACCGTAAATTTCCCTCAAAATCAGTTGACTTTGCGGCAGTAATTCGTATCTCGCATCTCGTATTTCGTATATCGTCCAAGAATTCCTTTTCTCTGTGTTCTCTGCCTGTCCTCCGTAGCCCCTAAGGGGCGGAGGATGGGTGCCCTCCTTGTCCTGCGTAGCTTGTGCCATAGGTAGCCCCTTAGGAGCGAAGCATGGATGCGTCTAAAAATTTGTTCTCGCGAATTCTCCGTGATATTTCCTCGCTGCCGCGTCATAAGCAAGTGCGGCCTCTTTCTCGGTATCGAAACTGCCCAAATATATTTTCTTGCGATTATGACATACTACTGCATACCATTTTTTTCTACCTCTGTTTCTCTTAACACCCTTATATTTCGACTGCGACGTGTTTTTTCTCTTGGCCTTGTTCCTTGCATTTTGTGCATTAGTCGCCAAGCGAAGATTGGCCTTTCTGTTATCCAGGCCATTACCATTTATATGGTCAACAACCATCCCATCCGGCGCGTTGATAATAACGCGGTGCATGGCAACTGCTTTGCGATTCTTACTTGATATGGTCACTGTCCTTGCTGCGTAACAGGTCTTACTCTTGCTGCTGCCTCTGATATGCCATTTATACTTATTCACTTTTTCAAAATCTTCGACATCAACGATAGCGTATTTTCCTCTGGTAAGGGGGATTTTTTTAAAGGTATGGCCGTATATCAGGTCGCGATAAATAAGCTTTAAGGCGACAAATAGAGCGTATAGCTTCTGAGGAACGTATATTGGAATAGAAAATGTAATGCTGAATCTCGGCATTGGAAAATCTAATCTGAACCACGGATCCATTCGACTGCGCTCGGGACAGGTTTGCACGGATTAACGCGGATTTATTTAGAAATGGATTGCCTGTTAAAATGTTAGATATTTATTTAATTTTTATTTTAATTTACTATATTTCAAACAATATATCAAGGGTTTTTTTGAAAAAATCTCAATATTTTTTCGCGGAATGGTACTAATATAAGTACTTGTGAAATAAGGAGATGGGGAAAGAAGTTAAAAGTGACTAAAGTGTGGAGCCCCACGGGCAAAGCCCGTGGCACCTCCATCTTCGGCGGAACCCGCCGAAGCACATCCACCTACGCTAAAGCTACGGCGGATACCCTTTTCACATTCATCCACGGGCAGAGCCCGTGGCTTTCTGCGAAGGCGGGTAAAGTGCCTAAAATTGTAAAAAATCAAT
>CAZMSP010000064.1:0-12476 GCA_964568985.1 uncultured Pirellulales bacterium | reverse complement strand
TCTTCCAGAACCACATACATCGGCGCAGCGTCATTGTAAACCCTGCCGATGTCCTGATTGTTAGTTAGAGCGGTAACTGGAAGCGTGGTAACGTCAGATATTCTGGCTGTACACATCTTATCATAAGAACTACTGGTAGCGCACAGACCAAGATTTAGCGTGCCCAGCGTTACTTGAGCTTGGCCAATCGCCGTCCAGCTCGTGGGTACACCTTCCGTAGTTGCATAGTAGCCTTTAACAAAAGCTGTTGGACCCTGCTTCACATATTCCACCTTTACCCAGCACGGAGCAGTGATTCCAGTTTTAGTTACGGACGCGGCAGAACCGCCCGCGGTAGCGCGATACTGGAACATAACTCCTTTTTCCGGTGTAACAACTACCGCGCCGAATCTGGCGTCCTGGTCTAACGTATCGCGTATCATCACACCGGCCTTGGCATAGGGGTCTGTGTTCTTGACGTTTAGCACCCTCGCATAGATCGACCCGGTAGCATTAGTGGTCAGCCCGTAGACAAAGTGGAAGGAATCTGCTTTGCCCGTGGCCGGTATGCCTATGCCGTCAGCGGTGAGCGTGTATTTGCCACCAGCGTAGGTGTAGCTGCCTGAAAGGTCTGGAATACCATGGAACCATAGTGACAATGCCTTAACATCTTGTGCTCTCCAGTTGTTGCCAAGAAGACTATTTAGCGTATTGGCAATGGCAGAGGCCTCTGAAAAATAGGGTGCGCCCGCATTGCTGTAATCAATCTCCATCGCCTGCTCGCCTTCGTGAATTGGTTTCACCGAAAGACTTGCCGTCGCATTGCCGCCAGCTATCCATGTACCCGCGAGACTCGGATTATACGACTCAAAATCGTCAATAAGAAGATAGGGGGCCGTCGTAAAGCTCCAAACACTGCCTTTCCAGACGCAGGGGTCGGCTGTATTGACCTCATCAATCCGCCAGTAGTAAACTTGGTTGAAATCTAAATAAAGAGCCCCGCCTACAGGATAATAGTTAGCATCCTGGGCTTCACTGTAATACAGTAAGCCGGGCTGAGTATGATTATCTCTGTCGGCGTCGTTTACATCGTTAAAATCGATGCCGAAATATACATCGTGCTTGTCAGTATAGGGGTCCTCTCTCCAGCTTAGCTGGACAACCGGGCTCACAAAATTAGCATCATCAGGGGGGACGGGATTAGAAGCTCTTGGTATACCAACCGTGAAGCTCCAGATGTCTCCCTGCCAGAATTTTGGGTCTGGACCAGCTTCATTGACCTCATCGACCCGCCAGTAATAGGTTTTTCCCGGAGTAAGAATAGAAACAGGATAACTGTTAGCATCCTGGTCCCCACTATAATACAGTAAGCCGGGCTGACTATGATTATCTGTGTTGGCGTCACTTACATCAAAAAAGTCGTCGCCTAAATATACATCGTGTTTGTCAGCATACTTTCCAGATTTCCAGCTCAGAGTAGGGTTACACTCTACATCCGTCGCATTATGTGGTGGTTTCGGGTTAAGAGCAAGTCTGCTATCGAGCAATCGCGCATTGTCGAAGTAAAAAGTCCCGGTAGGGAAAGCCGTATCAAAATTCGTGACGATAATCAACCGCATGTAGTCAGGATCTGGAGGAAGAGCAGCCCAATTAACATCTTCAGGTTTTTTGTAGTCCCAAGTGATTGTCCTTGTATCAGATCGCCCGAAACCGGACAGATTCCAGTTACCAGGAGCACCAGGATTACTCGTATCAGTATCAGGAAAGCCCAACTCGTTCCAACCAATCCCCTCGCCAAGGACAACCAGCTGCTCGATCTTGGCCCAGTCGCCTCCTGTCCAGTCGGAAGTAAGCCAAGTCACGTCCAATGTGAAGGTGTCATGGTTTAATAACTCATCGACCAACCCCAAATTGGTAATTTCGATTTCTATAGCCTGCTCCCAGCCATCTTCACCACTCGGATACTGTATCCTGAGGCTCTTATCATTCAACGTAACCCCAATTGTGCTATAGCTTAGCGAGACACGGGGGACGACTTTCGTCCATCCGTCCATATCGTCTTCCCAGTCGCCTAACACAAGGCCCCCACCAAGATACGAAGTCGCAAAAGTCCAGACCTCACCTTTCCACAGGTAGGGAGCACAGGCATCATTGACCTCATCAATCCGCCAGTAGTAAGTCCGGTCGAAATCGAGAAGGTCGGGGAGAACATAGGTATTAGCGGCATAGTTCTCACTGTAATACAGTAAGCCAGGGTGCGAAGCTCTGTTGGCGTCGCTTACATCATTAAAATTAGTTCCGAAATATACATCGTGTTTGTCAGCATAGCATCCCGGCGTCCAGCTAAGAGTAATCTCACTCGGCATATTTATCGCACGGTCAGCTGGGTTCGGATCGTAAGCCGGCCCACCGCCGAACATTTGTATATTATCAATATAGTAAATACCGCCGGGGTTGTACTCACCCCAATTTGTGCATAAGATAAAATTCAAATACCCGAGGTTGTTAAAGTCAATCTGATTGAGAGTCAAAGAGTAGTCGTAGGTAACGCTCATCGGTTCATTCCCCTCGGCAGGGCTCCAACCTGCGTTTTCACTCAACTGCAACCACAAATCCCATTCGTTAGGGTCGTTAGGTTCGTTAGGGTCCCCATCCCTACCTGCCTGGACAACCAGGAAGATCTCGCAATACTGGCCGCCATCTTCCGCAACCCACTCGGAAGCCAGCCGCGTAACGTCTAACGAGACCTTGAGATTGTGCCTGAAGTCATCAACCATGTTGTGGTCTGTCAGGCTGTACTGGAGAGCTGATCGAAAGCCGTTATTAGGGTCGAACATGTTCGAGTCAACCCTGAGACTATAGCTTCCTAAAGTAACCCCATTCGTGTCGTCGTAGTCTACCAAGACATTGGGGTCATTGGGATCGACGACACTCCAACCATCATGGTTAGGGTCTGCGGGGTTTTCAAAATTACCCAGCTGGATGCCATAGGTTGTGGACGCCAGAGACAGCACCAAAACAAAAGAAATTAAAAAACATACTCTTTTATACATAATAATTCTCCTTTGAAAATCGAGTCATATTACCTTACAACATTTAACTAACCACACACCAAAAACACCTTGTTGTCTTCACAAAAAGACCTATAATAATTTCATCCTCGCCAAATTATGTGATTGTTCAGCACAACTTCTCTCCGACCCTGCCCTATCTCCTTCCTTCAAAAGCCCAAATTGAGCTGTTAATAAAGGTATGTATAGTCAGAATTGCGAGGCATAGAGTTCTTATCAAGACCCTGTACCTCGCATAACAATGCCTCATCAACCAAAAAACTCAAAAAATTAACAAATTATAAACGTGAAGACCTACATATACCCGCCTACGCGGGCACAGGCTTCACCCCTGTTATTTATACCATATTAGAGGGCTTAAGTTCAAGAAAAATTTTTACAAACTACCCAAACTCCCCGCCGATTGATTGTTTTTCTGGTTTTAGTCTTTCTGTGGCCTCTTTAACTGAATTCCATAACTTAAGTGTACTTAATGCCTTAGCAAAATTGCTATCATCGGAAAACGGCAATTCCGCTGGGAAATCGTGGATATTCAGCGAGCGAATAGATTTGCTGCGATACAAATCATAGAAAATTTTTTAAGTTTGGCGTAATTTACCATTGAAATTGATTTCCGAAGATTCGGCAGGGGAAGGAAAACAGGTCGATTTAAGACTTCGCAAGCTTTGTAAAACCTGTGTTGAATTATCCGCTACACCTTTCCGACAACCAGACAGGCATTATGACCGCCAAAGCCGAAAGAATTGCTCATCGCAATATCGACCTTTGCCTGACGGGCCTGCAACGGCACATAATCCATTTTCAGGTCGCACCGTTCATCCTGATTCTCGAGGTTGATAGTGGGTGGAATAATCGATTCATTGATGACTTTTACGCATACAATAAGCTCAACGGCACCGCTGGCCCCAAGCAGATGACCGAGACTGCTTTTAGTTGAACTTACTAATATTTTATATGCGATGTCGCCAAAGACGGATGTAATGGCTATACTTTCAGCTATGTCATTTAGCTCGGTGCCGGTGCCGTGGGCGTTGATATAATCAATTTTTTCCTTCTCTACAGCCGCGTCGATTAAGGCCAGTTCCATTGCTTTTGCAGCACCAGCACCGTCCGGCAGCGGCGCGGTGATGTGATGGCCATCATCGGTTGCGCTGTAACCGAGCAACTCCGCATATATGTTTGCGTTGCGTTTTTTTGCGTGTTCATATTCCTCTAAAACCAGAATGCCGGCGCCTTCAGAAAGTACGAAGCCGTCTCTGTCTTTATCAAACGGCCTTGAGGCAACCGGGGGATTGTCGTTTCGAGTACTTAGAGACCTTGCGGCGCAAAATGAAGCGAGTCCTATCGGCGTAAGAGCGGCCTCTGCACCACCGGTTATGACAATGTCACTTCGGCCGGCAATAATATTGCAAAAAGCTTCACCGATAGCGTGATTACCAGAAGCGCAGGCGCTGGTTACAGCAAAATTGGGTCCCTTCAGGCCATAACGAATGGCAATATTGCCACTGGCGGCGTTAGCCATAAGCTTCGGAACAGTGAAAGGCGAAACCTGCCTTATACCTTTGTCCCGCAGCCTTATGTGCTGGTCTTCTATTTCCTTGATGCCCCCTATGCCCGTTCCTACGATGGCACCGACTCGATGAACATCCTCTTTTGAGAAATCCAGAGCACTATCCTCTACGGCCTGGATGGCGGCAGCGATGGCAAACTGTGAGAAGCGGTCCATCCGCCTGCCTTCTCTATGGTCGATGTATTTGGTCACATCGAAAGCTTTTACTTCGCCGCCGAACTTCACGGGGTATGTGCCGGTGTCAAAGGATTCTATTGTAGAAACTCCGCTTCTACCCTCGCAAAGAGAGGCGAAAAGTCCATTGACGGATTCGGCTAAAGCGGTAATACAGCCCAAGCCTGTAATAACAACTCGGCGTCTTTTCATGCTAAAGCTATTCGCTACTCTTTGTTTTTGGATTGTGCGATATTGATAATGTAATCGATTGAGGCACCGACGGTCTGGATTTTTTCGGCTTCCTCGTCCGGAATACTCATATCAAACTCGTCTTCGAACTCCATAACAAGCTCAACAGTATCCAAAGAGTCAGCGTTCAAATCGTTAATAAACGAGGTCTCACGTGTTATCTCAGCTTTGTCGACGCCCATTTGCTCACTAATTATTTCGATAACTTTTTTTTCAATTGCCTGAGCATCTATCTCATCAACACTCACTTGTTTTACCTCCCTAAATTGAATTAGGAATTAGTTTCGCAACCCTGCAATAAATCCCATTAGCAAGAGTTGACACAGGCTATTATCTACGTTTTTAGTATATTGGCGGGTATGATACCTTCTTAAGGGCACATCTACAAACACTTTTTTAATTTTTTTAGCAATTTTCTTAAGTAGTCAATTTGAAGGTTTTTGCCCTTTTTCACCGGTTTTCCGGTCTCATATTTTATCCGTGTTATATTAAACGTTATAAAGTTCGTTTTTGTTTCTTTTTCAACAGTGCTATAGCCGTAGCGGCCATTGCTTCGCCAGCCCCGATATCACCGAGTTGCTCATTTGTCTTTGCTTTGACGTTCACCGCCGTAAAATCAATCCCTAAAAGCTCGGCAATGCATCGTTTAATCTGCCCTTTGACCGGCTTTAAGTTCGGCTGCTCCGTGTGTATTATTAAATCAACATTAACCACTTCCCATTGTTTTTCTTCGAGCTTCTCCTTTACAATAAATAAAAGCTGCTTGCTGTCTGCATCTTTGAATTTTGGGTCGGTATCTGGGAACATCGCCCCTATATCACCCATTCCGCTTGCCCCAAGCAGTGCATCGATTATAGCGTGCAGAGCGACGTCACCATCGCTATAGCCGGCCAGTCCTGCGGGGTACGGCACATAAACACCGCCAAGCATTAGCTTTCTGCCCTCGACTATCCTGTGGATATCGGTGCCGATACCACATCTGTATTCTGGAGGGCGTTGCTCAATCACAATTGTCCCTTCGTACTCGGGACATCCGTCCCGACAATCGCTACAGCCATCGCCAGGGCCTTACCCAAACCCTTGAAAATCGCCTCGGCTATGTGATGGCTGTTCGTTCCGTATGGCACATTTATATGAAGATTAAACCTGCCATTGTTTGAAAAGCTCCGCAGCATCTCCTCAAGGCACTGGACATCAAAATCGCCGATTTTATCAGTACGATACTCAACATTATACACACAACTCGCCCTGCCGGACAAATCCACAGATACATTCGCCAGAGCGTCCTCCATCGGAACAGAACTGTGCCCGTACCTGTTAATGCCTTTTTTGTCGCCGAGCGCCTTGAGTAAAGACTCACCCAGACATATCGCAATATCCTCAACCGTATGGTGCGCATCAACCTTCAAATCACCTTTGGCTTTTACAATCATATCGATTTTTCCGTGCTTACTGAGGTGGGTGAGCATATGGTCTAAAAAGCCGATGCCTGTATCAATCTCATATTTGCCGGGGCCATCCAGATTAAGCTCTACGGCAATATCGGTTTCTTTCGTCTTTCTATGGGTTTTGGCGATTCTCTCTTTCATAAGAACATCCTTATTTGGTAAATGGTTATTATTTAACCAATAACCATTTAACCAAATTCTGATAAGATTTTTTCCAAGGCGGAAAGCAGCTTGTCATTCTGTTCGGCTGTGCCGATTGTAATTCTCAATTTATCCTTCAATTTCGGATAATTGAAGTATCGGACATATATATTCTGCTGCGTTAATTTTTCATAAACTTCGGCTGCCTTTCGGGCTGCGGAGGGCTCCGCCCTGACGAGTTCGTTTTTACATTTTGCCAGTACGAAATTTGCCTGGCTATCAGGAACATCAAAACCGAGGTTTCTGAGTTGCTCGGTCAGTTTTGTACGCTCGGTTTTAACTTTCTCGATATTTTCTTCAAAATATTGCTGGTCTTTTATCGCTGCTGTCGCAACAGCGACAGCAATGGTATTGACATTGTAGGAGTCCTTGACCTTCATAAGGCCGGCTATCAAACCCGGCTGGGCAATTGCATAGCCGAACCGAAGCCCCGCAAGTGAATATCCCTTGCTCATCGAGCGAAGAATGAGCACATTATCAAAATCTTTTACCAGCGATGTGCAATTATTTTCAGCAAAATCCACGTATGCTTCGTCAATCAGCAGCACACCAGACAACTCATCAGCTAAAGAGGCAAGTTCTTCGATGTTTATAAAAGTCCCACTCGGAGCGTTTGGATTGCAAACAATCGTCAGAGCTGCACTTGTGTCAGCCAGTTTAGCCGGCAGATTAAATTCAGTATCAAAGGGAATTTCAATCGCTTTGCAATTTAGCAATTTAGCTAAAACCGGATAAAGCGAATAAGTCGGGACAGGATAGGCGACAGGCCTGTCCTTGTCACAAAATGCCTGGAAAGCCATCTTCAGCAGCTCATCTCCGCCATTGCAGCACATAATATTGTCGGGTTGGACAGCATTAACATCAGCAGCCGCCTCTCGAAATGCGTTTGCCATCGGGTCGGGGTATCGGCGAAGCTGCTCGGAGCTTATCTGCGAAAGCACCTTCATTACATTAGGCGAGGGCGGATAAGGATTCTCATTGGTATTAAGCTTTATCACATCGGTTTCGGCCGGCTGATACCCCGGCTCATAACCTTTTGCACTTTCAATATTTCGACGAAAATAGCCCATATCCACTTCGCTCTCGTATTGCGTTGTGCGTATTGCGTACAAATAATCACATCGCCTATCCGCTACGCGCTGTACGCTAAACGCTATCTGCTTCAGATTATACGCATATTGGGCCGGAAGTGAAAGGATGATTTTGTAAAAATCGATGTGCTTACGTCAGGTAGGCCTTTGAACAAAAATAGGATTATAACAATGGAAAATTTAACAGATGAAAACCTGGTAGTATCCTTGCTAAGACCGAGAGACGACGGTTACCTGCATCAACTCCTCAATAGACATATCAAATAAACTTTCCTGATGGTTCAACTTATTTATACCAGTTACTGTATTAGATACTATGTGATGCTCCAGGCATAATTGTACCTTAATGGTACACACCACTACTAATATCAAGGCCAGTGCAATAACTATTTGCTCATGGATATTTCTTTTTTTATTCTTTGCCCTAAACATAGCTGAGGCATCTCATAAAAACCAATATCGAAATATAAAAAGCTCCTATTTAAAGTATACGTCATAAATCGGCTAAACAAAGATGCCAATTTTGTAAAAGTAATATCAACCTTTAATTCTTTTATTTGTATCTCATAAGATAATAAAATGTTTATTTTATTGGACTATCAGGCCAGCTTCAGGAAATAGTTAACATTTCTAAGGGACTTGCTGACTATCAAACTTAAAGTTTGATTATATTGTCTGCTTTTTAAAAGGTACTGCTCAGAGATTATGAATGACAAACCACGAGTTATTTCCGGCAGTAGTCAATAAGGCGGGCGATTTCGCTGCGGAGGTCTATGCGGTGGACAATCATATCCACAAAGCCGTGCTCAAGCATAAATTCAGATGTCTGAAATCCTTCCGGCAACTCCACTTTTATGGTCTCGGCGATTGTTCGAGGCCCGGCAAAGCCGATCAAGGCACCAGGTTCGGCAATTATACAATCGCCCAACATCGCAAAGCTGGCGGTCACCCCGCCGGTAGTCGGGTCGGTCAAAACCGAGATGAAAAGTCCTCCTGCATCATCAAATTTAGCAAGCGCTGCTGAAGTTTTGGCCATCTGTCCTAATGACACCACTCCTTCGTGCATCCTTGCCCCGCCGGAGCAACTGACCACCACCAAGGGCAGGTTATCCTGCATTGCCTTATCGACAGCGGTGCAGAGTTTTTCGCCAACCACGAAACCCATCGAGCCCATCAGGAAATTCGGCTCCATTACACCAAGTATAATGCCTCTACCCTTGATAAAGGCCTTGCCGATAAGCATTGCCTCCTTTGCACCGGATTTTTTCTCATCGTCTTTTACACGCTGTTTATAGGTAGTGCCCCTGAACTTAAAGCCCAAGGGGTCGCTGGTTGTCAAGTCGCCAAGAATCTGCTGAAAAGAATCTTCATCGGTAAGATATTTGATTCTGGTCTCGGCACTGATTCGGAAGTGATGGTTGCATTCCGGGCAGACGTTGAGATTTTTCTCGACGGCTTCTCTGTAGAGCATGTGCTCGCAGCCCGGGCACCTCATCCAGAGGCCATCGGGCATCTCTTTACGCGGCTTCAGTGAGAAGCCGTTCCACTTTGATTTTGCTTCCTGAGCCATATCAATCTTTATTTAGCCCCACGTTTCACGTGGGGTTTCTGCGCGTTTTGAAAATTCTACCAAAAATTCAAAGAATTGCTATAAAAATTACTTAGCGGCGTCTCGAATGGCGTTTATTGCAGCGATACGGTCGGTTTTTGCGAATATTGCGTTGCCCGCCACAAGGGTATCAGCACCGTAAGACACTACGGTCGGCGTGTTCTGAGGATTTATCCCGCCATCGACCTCTACCCGTATATCAGGGCCGACAATTTTTCGTACTTTAATAACTTTTTTAGCCACCTCCGACATAAATTTCTGTGCGCCAAAACCCGGATGAACCGTCATCACCAGAACCATATCACAAAGCGGAGCAATTTTTTCGATTCGCTGCACAGGCGTGTCCGGATTGACACATATTCCGGCGGTACAGCCGAGCTTGTGCAGCTTGTCGATGAGCTTCTGCGGCTCATCAACTACTTCGATGTGAAATGTTATATGATTAGCGCCGGCTTCAACAAAATGCTCGATATACTTGTCCGGCTCACTTATCATCAGGTGGCAGTCGAAAAATAATTTGCTGTGCTGACGAAGCTTTGCAACAACGGGCGGGCCGATTGTAATATTCGGGACGAAGTGCCCATCCATAATATCGAGGTGCACCATACTCACACCGGCTGACTCTATAACCGCCAGCTCATCAGCCAGTTGTGCGAAATCAGCACTCAATATCGACGGCACAACCTCAATTATCCCTGCCTTGGGTAACCGTAAATCAGACATAAAAAAATTATTTTGTTTGCAATGCCCTAAATTCTCAACTGTAAAATTTATTTTTCATCGAGGATTTCGAGGCAGACGAATTTTTTGCCTTCAAGAAATTCAAGAGAAGCCCCCCCGCCGGTAGAAATATGACTGATTCTGTCTTCGAGGCCGAGCTTCTCTACCGCACTTGCGCTGTCACCGCCTCCGATGACGCTGCGTGCGCCATTGTCAGTAGCCTTGGCTACCGCCAGAGCGACGGCTTTTGTCCCTTCATCGAAAGGCGGCATCTCAAAAACACCCATCGGCCCATTCCAGACAATCGTTTTGGCATCGGCGAGCTTCTCTGCAAAGAGCTTTCTGGTATCCGGCCCGATATCCATTCCCTGCCAGTCGGCTTCGATATCGCCGCTGATGACCTTACTCTCGGCACCAGCCTTAAATTCCTTAGCCACCACTGTATCAACCGGCAGGACCATTTCGCAGCCGACATCCTTCGCTCGCTCCAGAAGTTCAGTCGCTTTATCGAGAAAATCATCCTCGCACAAGCTTTTGCCGACCGTCTGATTTTGGGCCTTAAAGAAGGTATAGGCCATCGCCCCACCAATCAGCAGCCGGTCAACTTTATCCAGCAGATTCTCAATCACACGTATTTTGTCAGAAACTTTAGCGCCACCTAATATGGCTACGAACGGCTTTTCAGGATTACTTACCGTATCACCCAGGAACTTTAATTCTTTTTCAATCAAAAAACCGATAACCCGTGGCTTTGCTTCCATCATTTGCGGCACGGTGTACATCGAGGCGTTGTCTCGGTGGGCGGTGCCAAAGGCATCGTTAACGTAAATATCCGCCAGCTCCGCCAGTTGTTTTGCAAAATTGTCCTTAGCCTCTCGAAGCTGCTTATCTTCTTTCGCCGCTTTATCCTTAATTACCTCTTCTCTATGAAAACGGACATTCTCAAGCAGCATACAATCGCCGCTTTTGAGGGCTTTTGCCTTTGCTTTAACTTCGGGGCCGATGCAATCGCTGGTAAAAATTACCTTCTTACCGAGCAGCTCTGATAGACGTTTCGCCACCGGCGCAAGACTATACTTATCGTCCCGCTCACCCTCGGGCCTGCCAAGATGGCTCATAAGAACCACCGCACCGCCACGCTCCAAGATGTCCTTTATGGTCGGCAAGGCCTTTACAATCCGGTCATCGCTGGTGATATTGCTGTTCTCATCTAACGGCACATTAAAGTCGCACCGCATCAAAACACGCTTATCCTTTACATTAATATCAGCTACGGTTTTTTTAGCCATTTGCTTACCTATCTAAATAAGAAGTCAGAAGCCTGCTCTGAGCGACCTGTGGCGAGCAAGCCCGTCTTGCCTGTCCTGAGCCTGTCGAAGGGAGCGTAGTCGAAAGGGTCGAACCAAGTCGAAGGGTCAGATTTCTGTTTCCCTGTGCCTTGTCTTTACAATGCTGCCATTTTTTCCATAATATCAACGCTGCGGTTCGAATAGCCCCACTCGTTGTCATACCAGCTGACAACCTTGACAACCCTGGCCTTGACTATTGTCAACAGAGAATCAAAGATACTCGAAGCAGGATTATTAATGATGTCGCTGCTTACGATAGGCTCATCACAGTAAACCAGGATACCCTTCATAGGCCCTTCTGCTGCTTTCTTCATTGCTGCGTTTACCGCATCGACGGTAACGTCCTTTTTGACGTTAACGACCAGGTCAACCACGCTTCCGACCGGCACAGGTACACGAATGGCAAATCCATCAAGCTTACCGTCAAGTTCAGGGATAACTTTGCCGATGGCCTTGGCCGCACCGGTTGTTGTAGGAATAATATTCGCTGCTGCAGCTCTTGCACGACGTAAATCCGTGTGTATCATATCTGCAACTTTTTGGTCGTTGGTATAAGCGTGGATAGTGGTCATAAGCCCCTGCTCAATACCGAACGAATCGTTGAGAACTTTGGCTATAGGCGCAAGGCAGTTTGTCGTACAGCTTGCATTCGATACGCATTTGATATCGCCGGTAAGTATATCATCATTAACCCCTAAAACAATCGTGGCATCGATATCATCTTTTGCCGGTACAGACAGCAATACTTTATCCGCACCTGCCTTGAGGTGGTCGCCGTAACCGCCTTTGGGTGATTCCTTGGTGCGGAAGATACCGGTTGATTCAACAACAATCTTCACCCCCATATCCTTCCAGGGCAGCTCAGCCGGATTCTTAACAGCCAAGACTTTTATTTCTTTGCCGTTAATGACCAGCTTGCCGTCTCCCGCTTCGACCGTTCCATTCCATTTGCCCATCACCGTGTCGTATTTGAATAGATGTGCCAAGCTCTTGGCATCTGATAGGTCATTGACGGCTACTAGTTCCAGCTCGC
>CAZMSP010000063.1:0-12666 GCA_964568985.1 uncultured Pirellulales bacterium | reverse complement strand
GGCCTATTGTTGCCGCAACCTTGTAATTAGCCCTGATAAGAACCTCTGAAAGCTGCTGCAAAATGCGAAAGCCGGTTTGCATTATAGGTGCGTCGATTTGTTCTCTTATAGCAAGATACAGACGTTCGTGGTCTGCGGTATGGTCCTGAACACTGGGTGGTGTCATTTCAAGACAGAGTTTCTGAACCAATGGGTCGTACTCAAATACCCCTGCTGTCGGCTCACCGACCAGCTCGCTGAATCGGTGAGCGTCTGTATCCATAAGTATTTGGCTTGTTTCCAAGCTGTGAAACTTCGGAACCGTGACGGTCATATCAGAGAGCACCTTCGTCTGGCAGGCCAAAACAATATTCTCTCTTGTTTCATCAGGGGTAAGTAAGGTGGTAGGCCTGCTTTCGAACTGACCCTCGTCGATTATTACCTTGCACTTGCCGCAGTATCCGTCTCCCCCGCAGATACTACTTAAATAAATACCTGCTTTACGAGCCGCTTTAAGAAGAATTGTTCCGCTGCGGACTTTTACTTTCAAGCCGCTCGGCTCAAAATGTACCGTGTATTCTTTCTTTTTACTCTCTTCCATTCTTGTGTACCGTGACCCGTGTCTCGTGTCCCGTGTGCAGTACGAGCGACGAGTCACGAGTCACAAACGACGAGTTTATTTCCAGACTTCCTGCAGAAATTTAGGTATCATCGAGCTTTCCCTCGGCCCTACCACAACTTCCCAGTTAGTGGCCTCTTCAAGCTTGCCGCTCATCACCGCCACATAACCGGGTATTATTAGTTTACGGTGCTTAACCAGCTTTTGGACATCATGTTTGGCCATAGCATCAGATACCGTCTTTTCGTTGAGCTTATCTCCCGAATAAGCCGTCAACACACTTGTACCTTCGGTATCAACCACAAGGATATAGCTTGGTACCCTGCTGGCCTCAACATCTGATTCTACCGTGTAATATGTAAGTGAAAAGTTTGTTGTAAACAAAAACGGCGAGTTTTCATCAGGTTCGCCAATAGGATATACCTTTGGCTCTACCTGGACTGGTTTCTGTGGGTCACTGAAGACATTCATCACCGTCGTTAGCATTGGCAAAAAGGCGTATGGCTCGATAGTATCGACAACAACGATACTGGAATACTTGCCAATCAGACTAATGCCAACGGCAGCCTGTTGGTCCGTATCGCCTTCTGTAATAAAGGATATGGTTGGATAACCTAAAGGTCTGAAAAGCTTTTTCAGTGACAGAGCCCGCATCTTCGAGAGGTTATATAACTTATCACGTAAACTTAGGCCATCAAGGTTTAACACAATATCCTCAACCCCCTGAGCTTTAATTTTCTCGCTCAGCTCTGCAAGGGCCTCAATTGATTCGGCTTTTGCAACCAGTGGACAGTTGTTTTCCTTGGCGATTTTCGCCATTGCCTCAGCTGTATCGGCTTTTGCCGACGCAAGCAAAGGTACAGCTTCCTTGGTTTTGGCAACTGCAGCAGCCATTGCATCAGCCAAGTCAGAAACCAAAATTAGGGCAAGATTGCTGCCTGCACCACAGGTGGCATTTTTTACCGTTTCAGCAACCTGCACAAAAGCACCAGCTTGCCCGCTTTCATTGATAACCGCTATGGCCTGAACTGCGAGCTTAGTCCCGACTCGCTCAAACTTCAGTGCATTTATGGATTCGATGCGTTTGGCTAAATCCTCACCGGTCAGTTTATCCGAGACACTTACACCTATGACTGTAGGATTATGAAATTTCTCCTCATGCCGAAACATTACTGTCTCTTGCCCAACTGCCACTTGATTATCACCGCTGCCGAACGTAACCATGCGAATTGGTGGAGCTGCAGCCGCTGCAAGCTTTTCTTTAGCTTCTTCTGAGACATCGGGACAGTCTTCGAGCTTGGCACGCTTCTGAGCAAGGGCCATCGCAAAGGCCAAACATGTAGGCATACCGCATTTTTTGCAGTTGGTTTTAGGTAAGAGCTTGAAAATTTCTAATCCGGTTAGTGCCATAAAATCTCCTTTGTAAATGATAAGTGATAAATAATAAATGATAAATCATTTATTATTAATCCTTTTTTAGAACATTGGTTCTAAAGTAGTTACAGGATGCTCAGCTTTGGTGATAAATTCCAGAACCTCTTCCTCCGTGGCAGCTGTTTTCTCATCAGCAATTTTGGCAAGGAATTCTTCTCCGCCAAGTTCAAGCTCCTCCGCTCTTTTGATAAAAGCATCTTTAATTTCTTCCTTGAGCATAGTAGGCATCCACACAATCCGTCTAATCCCACCTTCAGCAGCAATGAATTTTCTTGAGAGGATGTAGTGCTTTGAATGCCCGATGAACCCGGGCGTTTGCTGTCCGCCGCCGACAGTGCCGGCGAGCGTTGAAAATTTCATCCCGCAAGGCGTCATCTCAGGAAATTCTCTGTTTACAATCATTATCCCGCCTGTACTGGGCAGAACCGCAGCGATGCATTCGAAACATCCACAGGAGGTCATTGGGTCGGTAATCATACTATACTGGCTCATTCGTTCGATGTTACCACCGCTGGCCTTGAGAACAAAAGCGTTTACCTTGTCCCACTGCCCTATGGTCGGCTCGATGCACTTACCTTTCGATATGGGCTGATTTGGCCCGGTTGGAATTATCTCGTATGCGGCCCGGCAGTCCAGCCAGCTATAAGCACCGCACAAACCGGGACGTTCCGGCGAAACTACACATACATGGTTCGGAGCAAAACTCTGGCACAGTGTACACGAGTAAAATGTTTCTATATCCTCATCCGCCATACCAGCCAGACGCGCATCGCGCTCAGCATATACCTTCGTCGCCTGCTCACGCAATTTTAGAACCTGCTTTTCATCCGTGAATATCTTAACTTGAACCTTATCCAGAATATTCGAATACTGGTCATGGTATAGAGCATGCAGTAGCTTGCCGATATGTTCAAGTTTAAATCCTGCCTTCGCAGCGTCTTTGCTAATCCGCACCCAGATAATATCCCGCTGGCCCATATGCCACAGCCCTTGGGCCTCATTCATAAATGTATGAACCTGGCGCTCCAGCACCGGCTCAAAATCGGCCTGCATTTTTCGACCAGCCACCTCAACCAAAATTGCCAGCGGCATCTTGCCTCCCGCCTCGACAGAATCGACATCAGGCCCTTGTATTTCCACCTTGCCGTCTTCAACCTCACCAATATCCAACATTCGCAGCCATTCAAACGCCGGCGTCCTCTGGCCGCCAAACTCGCAGTACATATCTTCCTTGCGAATACGTTCACCCTCAAAAGCCGGACTATGTGCCACCGGAATATCAACTTTCGCCACCTTTATCTTCAAGCCGCGAACCTCAATAGCTTTTTCTACAATCTCACTATGCGGAACATTAGACACAACGTGCTCGTACGTGCATACACCGGTTGGAAGAATCTCCGGAATATCGGAATCAGCGATAGTGGGAAAACCATAATTAATCGCGCCGGCGGCGTTAGCATACCATTCATCGGTGACCGTCCCCAGCGGCATAACAAATGCAAAAATCCTGTTTTTGTTGTAAAGCAGGTTGCGCTTATAATCACCAGGCTGAACACCACCGAAAGTAAGCGCCGCCCGGCTGGCAAAACCCGCGGCATATATCGCTGAAGTAATTTCCCTGCCGAAAGGCACCAGACGCGTTTCCCATCCTAACTGAACACCACCCTCGACAAGCTGCTCGGCGAAAGTAGTTCCATTATGGTGGGCATGCATAAAAACATAAAGGCACCGCTCCTGCAGTTTACGAGCAATATTAACCGCAGTTTCCACATTAGGTGCCGCACCAACAATTGCTGCAAATCCTGGCGCCGTTCCGTCAACAAACTGAATACCGCGCTCACGCAAGATTACATCGTCTGCTGCACCTAACCAGATACCATTCACCGGATTAGGACCAATCAGATATTTGCACGCTTCGATAATCTCTTCCGCAAAAAGCGTCGCCATACCTGCATCCAGAGCAGGCCCCAGATATGGTGTCCACAACTCATCATCAACAAGCCGAGGCAGCAAATTCTTGATTTCTTTTATTACTTCCTCGAAGTCGGATAGCTTTTCTACCGCTATTCCCGTCATCGAGTAAATAATCGGCAGGTAATAACCAGTATTTGGAAATTCGACTCGGCTATCTTTGCCTTTTTCCTTGATAGCTTTCGCCAAAATATCTTCCGCCTGTTTGGCTATCTTATGAGCGCCACGTATCGCTGCTGATGCAATAATTTTTGACATTCACTAACCTGCCTTTCTTCTCATATTACATCTCTCGTAAGTCGTATGCCTTTATTCCACAGCCAATGCTCGCCGGTCCTCCATATCGTAAAGCTTGCGTTCTTTCTCCACATTAATTCCCAGAGCATCGCGTTTGCTTTCGATATGTTCTATCATCATACCAGCGGCCTTAATTGGGTCTCGTTCAAAGGCCCATTTTCCGCCTACATCATTTTCAATTTCGTCGGTCAAATAACGCGTCAGATTTGGAGCACCAAGGATGGGCAGTGGCTCAGCAATGACGGTATAGACTCCGGAAGCGACAAAGTACATCCCGATGGAAACGGCTTTTTCCGACATCCATTCGGGTGCAGCGCCGGCAACGGGCAAATCAGAAATATCCTCGCCAAGCCCGCCTTCGGCCACAACATTTGCCAGAATTGTCAAAATTCGGCTGTTATCAACGCAGGAGCCCACGTGAAGTACAGGAGGAATACCCACCGTCTCACAAACTTCAGCCAGCCCTTTGCCGCAATATTTAGCCGCTGCTTCTGGTCTCATCAGTCCGGCTTTAGCAGCAGCAATTGCGCCGCAACCAGTGCTTACTACCAAAACATCATTTTTGATAAGCTCCTTTATCATTGCCAGGTGACCGTAGTCATGCACCTGCTTGGGATTGTTACAACCCACAACACCGGCAGCACCGCGAATTCGCCCGTTAATAATATTATCATTCAGGGGTCGATAACTTGCACGAAACCTGCCGCCAAGATGATAAAAAATGTTTTCTGTCGTAAAGCCAGCGATTCCACGCTCCATCATCTTCGGAACACACGTCTTACTTTTTCTATTTTTAAAATTCTCAATAGCTATCCTAATTATCTGCCGTGCAGTTTCCGCGGCTCTGTCTTCGTGGAATTCAATATGCTCCGCGCCAGCGATCTTACACTTGGGCGAGGTAGTAATCAGCTTGGTATGAAAACAGCCGGACAGCGAACCCAGCGCAGGCATAATACATTGCACATCCACTAACATAACCTCCACCGCGCCGGTCATTATAGCTAATTCCTGTTGTAAGAAGTTGCCCGCAACAGGTATTCCATGGCGCATTAGTATCTCATTAGCTGTGCAGCATATACCGGCAAGATTGATACCCTCGGCCCCCTTATCCTTTGCCATTTTTACCAGTTCGGGTTCCTGGGATACCGCCACAATTATGTCTGACAACGTCGGCTCGTGGCCATGAACAACTATATTGACCTGCTTGGCGTCAAGCACGCCCAGATTAGAACCGAACCGAATTGGCTGAGGGCTGCCAAACAAGATGTCGGAAAGCTCCGTCGCTACAAGCGAGCCACCCCATCCATCGGACAGACACGCTCGCAGGCCCTGCTTTACAAGATTCTTGTAGTCTGAACCCACGCCTATGTGTGTCCTGTGCATAATTTCAACGATTTCGCGGTCGATGGAACGAGGGGTTATCCCGAACTGTTCCCAGACCTTTTGCCTCGCTGGCGGTGCATAAGCCGCGGCGCTGACAAGTGTCCCTTCCTGCTTGCCGAATTCAGCCAGCACCGCATCAGCCAAATCAGAAGCAATTTCCTTTATTTCTCTGCCTTCCACCTTGATGCCGTATCTTGCCGCAACTTCTCTCAATTTTAGCTCGTCCTTTATCATATAATCAGAACCTTCGTTCTCGATCGCCATTTTGAATGTATGGGCGATGTCCCTGCCGTGGTCGGAATGGGCCGCAGCACCTGCGGCAACCATCCGCACCAAGTTTCTCGCTGCAATGGTATCAGCAGTAGCACCACATACACCTGCCTGCGGGCCATCTTCAAATGGGTCTATCCGGCAAGGCCCCATCGAGCAATTTCGGCAGCATATACCAAGTTTGCCAAATCCACATTGAGGTTCCTGCTGCTCAAATCTGTCCCAAGCGTTTTCTATGCCCGCCTCAGACATATACTCGAGCATTTCCTGTGACGCTTTATCACTGCTCCGTTTTTTCGAATCCATAAACAATACCCCTATACTCAGTTAACTCTAAGAATAAAAATAATTTATATTACATTTAACTTTAAATTTCAAGTAACACTACTAACTCACTCCTACATCGCAGTTTACGCCCCATTTACTTTTCTTCAAACACAACAGTCCTTATCTGTTCTACAGTTTTTGATTTCCTGCATTTCGGGCACAGCCGCATAAGCTCACGGAACTCTTCACTGCTGATTTTCAATTTATCCAAAGCCAGCTCACCTACCTTCTCACTGACCACAGGCGCCCCACATTGCTTACATACAAGTAATTTCGCCCGTGATTTAAATGGTGATATCTCCACCTCCTGCTGGTCATGATGAATCCTCACCTTTATAGTACCAACCGGGCAAACAGCGGCACAGGCCCCACAACCAATGCAATCCTCGGATGGCTGCCTAAAGGGAGCCGCCACAACTCGCTCAACGCCACGACCGGCAAATCCAATGGCCGATTGACCGATTATCTGCTCACATACGCTAACACATAAGCCACATAGGATACAATTTCGTTGACTTTCTGTAACCTTCGGGTAACGCGTTTCTTTTACTCCCATACGTTCGGCCAATGCTTTTAGCTCCTCGCTTTCCGGAGACCTGGCAAGCAATAACTCCATAACGCCATTTCGCGCAAGCTTAGCCCGTTCGCTGGAGACATAAACGACAATATCTCGTCGCACGGGATAGTTACAGGAGGTAACCAGTTGCTTCCAATCACCACGGTCAAGCTCCACCATACAAATTCGACACGACGCATCACTCGAAACGGCTTGATGATAACACAGCGTTGGTATCCAGATACCGGCCTTTTTCGCAGCATCAAGAATCGTTGCGCCCTTTTCAACCTCAACCTTACAGCCATCTATAGTTACCGTTGGCACTTATTTACCTCTTATTTATACTTTTAATACCGCTGTGAAGGGACATTTCTCCCAACACGTTCCGCAGAGCGTGCATTTTTCCTGATTAATTACATGCGGAACCTTCTTTTCACCGCTTATCGCATCTGCAGGACAATTCTTCAGACAAATCCCACAGGCTTTGCAGGTCTCAGGGTCAATCTCATAACGAAATAGTCCCCTGCATTCCTTGGCCGGACAGTGTCGCTCCAGGATGTGCGCATCGTATTCATCGCGAAAATAGCGAATAGTAGAGAGAACAGGGTTTGCGGCTGTTTTACCAAGGGCACACAGAGCGGCTCCTTCTAATAGCTCCGCTAAGACCTCAAGACTTTCTATATCACCAACTTTTCCCTCTCCGTCGGTTATGCGGTCAAGAATATCCAGCATTTGGGATAAGCCTTCCCTGCAGGGCGTACATTTGCCGCAGGACTCCTTTTGAAGAAAGGCAGTGAAATATTTCGCCACGTTAACCATGCAGGTGTCCTCATCCATAACTATCATACCACCAGAGCCCATCATAGAGCCAAGCTTTGTGAGTTCATCGAAGTCTACACGAGTATCCAGATGCTGAGCAGGTATACATCCACCAGATGGTCCTCCTGTCTGAACTGCCTTGAAACTTTTTCCGTCAGGTATCCCGCCACCGATTTCTTCAACAATCTGCCGCAGTGTAATGCCCATTGGAACCTCCACCAGCCCAGTATTTGTTATTTTTCCAACTAAACTGAATACTTTTGTTCCTTTGGACTTTTCCGTGCCCATTTTGGCAAACCATTCTCCACCATTGTTGATAATAGCGGGGACGTTTGCCCACGTCTCCACATTATTGAGATTGGTGGGTCTCCCCCAAAGACCACTTTCAACAGTATGAATATATTTCGCCCTCGGTTCCCCCGGTCGACCTTCCAGCGATGCCATTAACGCCGTGGATTCGCCACAAACAAATGCACCGCCACCACGGTTAATCCTGATATCAAACGAAAATGAACTACCAAGGATATCCTCGCCAAGAAATCCCCATTGCCGTGCCTGCTTTATAGCTTCCTTCAAGCGTTCTACCGAAAGAGGATATTCATTTCGCACATAGATATAGCCTTGTGAAGAACCGATAGCATAAGCACCGATTATCATCCCCTCAAGAACAGAATGTGGATTTCCCTCCATAATCGCTCGGTCCATAAAAGCTCCAGGGTCACCCTCATCGCCGTTACAGATAACATACTTGGGGAAACCTTCAGCGGCACGACAGGAACGCCATTTTCGTGCGGTAGGAAAACCCCCTCCACCGCGTCCACGTAACCCCGCAACATCTACTTCTGCGATAATCTCTTCAGAAGTCATCGAGGTTAGTGCTCTGGGTAAAGCTGTGTATCCTCCAGCTGCAATATAATCCTCTATACTCGCCGGGTCAATCACTCCATTATAGGCCAGTGCAATTCGCTTTTGAGCCTTATAGAAAGGTATTTCATTTGGACTTTTTACTTTTTTACCAGTGCTGGGGTCCTCATACAATAGTCTCTCAACTATCCTGTCGCTAAGAACAGTTTCACGGAAAATTTCTGCGACATCTGGCTCCTCAACCCGCTGATAAAAGATATCACCTGGCTGGATAATAACAATCGGCCCACACTCACATAATCCATGACAGCCAACACCTTTAGCTTTGACTTTAACTTGTGCACCAGATTGCTCGACAGCCTCACAAAAAAGCTCATATATTCTGTTCGCTCCTTTGGCTGCACAGCCCGGACCTATACAAACACACACCGACTTTGTGTCTGAGTTGCGATGCTCTGATAGATCTTCACGAACCCGTTCAAGTTCATCAGGGCTGTTAAGCCGCTTGTCGCAAAAACTGGTCACGCCTCACTCTCCTTCTCTGAAGTATCTTCATCAGGGCAAAGCCCATGAAGTATCTCCAATGCTGATGCTGGTGTCACATTTTCATAATACTTGCCGTCTACCAACATCACAGGTGCCACAGCACAAGCCCCTACACAGTTTACCGCCTGAAAGCTAAAAAGTCTGTCGTGAGTAGTACCCCCGGGTTCCACTCGGAATTCTTTAGTTATCGCCTCGCAAATTTGTCCTGCGCCCTTAAGATAGCAAACCGTCCCCATGCAAAGAGTTACTTCATGAGCACCCTTAGGTGTAAACCGAAAAGACGAATAAAATGTCGCCACTGCATATATACGGCTCAAGGGAACACCAAGCCGCTTTGACAAACAACGCAAATGCTCCGTTTGCAGATACCCACAGTCTGCCTGCAGGTCCTGCATCATGGGTATGAGCATTCCAGCATCACCATCGTAATTATCAACAATCTGTTCTATGTGCTCATTGTCTTTCGTCATGTCTGTTATTGCTTAATGGACTCGCATAAAGGTAAACTTCTCAAAATATTCTAAAAACTCCTGCTGTTAACAGCAACTATGCCCCAACTTTCAGGGTCTTTTAAGCGATAATCTGTTTTAAGTTAAACGGTTTCTATCGTCACTTCCTTGCCTTTCTTGCGCAACTCCTCTGCAATTTCCCGCACAACAGCTAATTTCATACCAAGCTGCCGCGGCAAATCAGGATTTTGATGGGCAGGATTTACGCTTTGGCCCACTATGAAATGAATATGGTCAACATCTAAGCACAAACGAACCAACGCTGAAGCACCGTCGGTGTGAAACTTTACTGTTTCCTTATCGGCACCTGAATGAAGCAGGTTATTAGTCCTTGTAAGGGTTAGTACACCCTCTGTTGTCAGGTCAACACCCTCCATTCTGGCCACTGGTGGAACATCAGGTTTCATCGTGGCTAAATCTACCTCTAATGACTTATCGCCCAGATAACGAGCAACAATTTTTGCTGTAGTTCCGCCACAAACTGCCAAAAACCCGGTCCGTTGCGAGAATTTATCAACTACTGACTTATCGGCGTTTCTGTCTGTAGGTGGGCCTGTTAATACAGTGGCCATAAGCTTTTGCCGAACCTTTATCACAACCACGCTAACATCATCCCCGGGCTTATTACAATATAGCTCCCAGACGGCCTGTGCCAGCTTATCCGCCAGTTCCTGCGCGGAAATATCCGGGTGGCAATGTTCTTCGAGGTATCGCACTGCCTGGTCAAGACCCCATCCAAGAGGGTAGAGGCCACCGATTCCAGCATTTACCACACCATCGGAGACAAAGATAATCCAATCTCCGATCCTCAGTTTTAGTTCAGATTCACGAATGGTCTTGCCTTCGATCTGGCGTTCCTCATAAATCACAGGGATGGATTTTCGCTGCCGCAAAATGATAACCGATGGAGTGTCAAATTCCACTACTCGCGCACGGCCCTCAGAGAAGAATTGTCCGATGGAAAATGTGCTATAAGCGAGCTTTCGCTCCTCACACACCGGCAACGTCTTACCCAATGTCTCCACCACTTCGCCGAGCGATAGTTGATTCTCCAACATATGCATAACAATTCGAGTAGTCAAAATGGACAGAATGTTGGCCTTAACGCCGCTTCCCAACCCATCAGAAAGTGCAAGTGTGACAGAATCGGCATGACGGGCAATCGCTATGTTGTCACCGCAAAGTTCTTCGCCATGTTTTTGGAGTTGTTTTTTGCCCCACTCGTAAAATAACCTCATTACTAACCTTCTCCTTCGTAAAGGGACATAAGTTTCATCAAAAGTACTTTGGTCTCCGCTGTCGTCTCACCCAGAAGTCTCGCTATCTCCTGTGCCGTTTGCATTTGTCGTGAGATCACCTCCTGCGCCCGTTTCAGAGTTTGCGCTTTTAGTTCAAGAAAGTCCTTTCTGGCCTTTTCCTCCTCAGAAATATCAATGAAAATCCCGCAGTAGAGGTCCTCGCCTCCTATGGGAAAAATACCCACGCGAAAGCTGACCCCATGCTCAGGAATGCTTTCTTTGACCAAAAGTGACCCGCCCGCGGCAATTGCCCGTTCAAAACAGCCAGAATGAACGAATTCCCTGGCTGGCTTACCTAAAAGCTCATCGTCGGGACATTCGAACATAATGCGAAAAGCAGGATTGACAAAACGAATCCTCGTCTGTTTGTCAACAAGAAGAACCCCATTGGGCGTGTGTCGCAAGATGGCACTGGTATGTGCTTTTACTTCACTCTCGGGAATTTCCACGTTAAACTCTCCTATCGCCAGGCTCCTTAGCAGAACCTTACGGTGATCCTGTCTTTAGAGCTTCCATTACCTTTTTTCTGAACACCTCTGCCCCCTCTTCGACGCTGGAGCTGCTTAAAATCTCATCGTTGATTTTCCAATTAATCCCCTCCCCGCAGCGCTCCATGCAAAACGAACCCTTCAACTCGACTTTATCCTGAAGGCCTTCTTTACTCAGGAAGTCGTTGAAACGAGCTATCATCTCACGGGCACCCTTGATATGACAAGAGCTGCCTACACATACAGTCACGGTTATCATTGAGTACTCTCTTTGAGTTTTTCTTTACTAAGATTCTCTTTAATTGATAAGACAAATTCACCAGCAGCCTTTTGGCGCTTGCTATTTACCAGTTCTCTTTCGTCTGCAAATTTCAGTGCTTTTGTAGGACATGCCTCAACACAAGCAGGCTCTTGTCCCTGCTTTGCACGCTCAAAGCAGAGGTCGCATTTTACCATCACTTTACCGTCGCTCGATAAGTCAATAACGCCAAACGGGCAAACCACAAGACAAAACTTACAACCAATACACAAATCCTGGTCAATCAATACAGGACCTTCGGCATGCTGGCGATGAATAGCCTTAGTTGGACAAACTATAATACACGGCGCATCCTCGCAGTGTCTGCACTGCATGGGCACACCAAATTCTCCAGCTGCTTCGACTGTTACTCTTTTTTGTGGTCTGGGTGACTCTGTCACCGCCTCTTCAAGCACTTTTGCTTTTGAATGTGCTAAGGCACATGCTATCTCACAACTTTTACACGCTAAACATTTTTCAATATTTATTATTATGGTTTTACCCATCATCATCTCCGAAACAATCAGACAAACCGTTTATCACCAACCTCAGAGCTAACGTCTGGAACAATTAAATCTACCAATACATTCTTTGCTTCTCGTAATTGCTTTATAAATTCTTCATCCGCTCCAATCACCGGCGTACGTTTTAGGTCTGCTTCTTGTATGGACCGGCTATACCGAAGGGTCCCTAACATAATTATATCTTTCAATTGAGATTTTATCACATCCGTCTCAGAATCCTCCGTAATTTTATTAGCAATCGCTGCTACGCTTCTTATCCCCAGCTCCCCGGCCATTTTTGCCATATTGTTAGCCGTTTCAATGCTCCTGCCCCCTGGTTCAACAACTATTACAAGTGCATCGATACCCCGAACACTTGCCCTGCCCATAAATTCAACGCCGGCTGCCAAATCCACCAAGACCATTTCCTGTCTTTGCAGAATCGTATGTGTAAGTAGCGCCTTTAAAAATGCACCTTCCGGGCAGGCACAACCAGCTCCTGCCT
>CAZMSP010000062.1:0-12902 GCA_964568985.1 uncultured Pirellulales bacterium | reverse complement strand
CTCATCAAGCTTCTGGATGTTGCCATATTGAGCTAACAGGTTTTCAAAAAATGGTCTTCTCTTCTCCAACGGGAAAAAATCTTCCATACTCTGGGCAAAATCTTTTCCAGTGCCCTTGTAATCTTTCTCATTGATGGCTTTGACCATCCTGTTTGCAACATCCTCAAATCTGTCTACCGACTCTCCCTTTGCTGAAGCTAAAATGCTCGAAATCAGCACAGTAAAAACTATGAATATTTTTATCATTTTATATGGCCCCTATTAGAAGTTTAGATTTTTACTTCAATTAGTTTTTCCATCTCTTTTATGTATTCCTTGACACTTCGCATTATTATTCGCATCAAAAAAACAAAAAGTCAACATCTTTCCTCAGTAACCAACACCCGAAATTTTTTCAGAAAAATATTTGACCTAACCGAACTTAATATTACTATATGAGTATATAATCATATAGTTACTTATCCTATGAAAGGTGAAAAATGCCGGATTTGAAAAAACAGTTATTATTTGAGAAGCAGGCAGAGGTTGCAAAGGCGATGGCACATCCTTTGCGGATTGCGATTATCGATTTCCTAAAAGGCGGAGAAAAGTGTGTTTGTGATATTGCTGTGCATATCGGCTCAGAGCAATCAAATGTCTCCCGCCATCTTTCGGTAATGGTTAAAGCCGGCGTATTGGAATACCGCAAAGAAGGGCTCAAAGTAATTTACAAGCTGAAGTGCCCGTGTATCCTTGATTTTTTCTCCTGCATGAGGAATGTTTTAAAACAACAGGTAAAAGAAAATGAAAAGTTACTAAAAGCCCTATAGTCTTAATATTTCTAATTCTGCTTAAAGAAAAACATTTATGAAAAGAGAATTGAAGATATTCGCCACACTGATTGCCATTTTTGTCGTAGCTTATGCTTTGCCTCTGGGTAATCCCAAAATACAGCAGGCCATTCAAGAGGCATTTCGGCTGCTTCAGTGGTACGCACGTAATCATACGCTTGCCTGCGTGGTGCCGGCTTTATTTATTGCCGGGGCCATCATTACTTTCCTGTCCCAAAGCTCGGTAATGCGGTATCTTGGCCCGAATGCCAACCCTGTTCTTGCTTACGCCGTGGCATCTGTAGCCGGTTGTGTTTTGGCGGTTTGCTCCTGTAGTGTGCTGCCGATGTTCGCAGGCATTTACCAGCTTGGCGCAGGCCTCGGCCCGGCCACAGCCTTTTTGTACTCAGGCCCGGCCATAAATGTTCTTGCCATTTTCTTAAGTGCAAGGGTTCTCGGCTTTTCCATAGGGGCTGGTCGTGTAATTGGGGCCGTTGTTTTTTCGGTAGTCATCGGCCTGCTGATGGCATTAGTATTTCGCAAAGGCGAATGCGAAAAGGCAAAAGCTGCCCTTCAGATGCCGGAGCCGGAAAAGCCGAAACGGCACATCGCAAAGACGGCCCTGTTCCTTGCCTTTATGATCCTGTTTCTCGTTTTCAGCGACTGGTTCAACCCCGGCAACATCGTTGTTAAAACAGCGGATAACCAAATATTCAAGGCCGTCGTTATACACGAAACAGCAGATGCGATTCGTTTTCAACTTGAGGAGGATTTCGGCTCGGACAAAACCGGAGATAAAATCACCCTGCCTAAAACAGATATTGAAAATCTGCAGGAACAAAAAACGTGGGTAATTGCCATTTATCATCTTCGCTGGTATCTGGCGGGGTCGATGGGACTGCTGGTGGTGTTGATGGCCTGGCGGTGGTTTGAGCGGGATGAGATTCGCCAGTGGATGTCCAATACCTGGGATTTTGCCAAGATGCTGGTGCCGCTATTATTTGGCGGTGTTTTTGTGGTTGGATTTATTAGTGTCTTGCTGCCGGAAAAGCAGGTGGCACAATGGGTGGGAGACAACAGCCTACGCAGCAATCTCGTCGCCAGTATCATAGGAGCATTCTGGTATTTCGCTACGCTTACTGAGATTCCAATTACCCAGGCCTTAATGAAACTCGGCATGCACAAAGGCCCGGTTATGGCACTTTTGCTGGCCGGACCTGCCCTTTCACTACCCAGCATTCTCGTCATCCGAAAGGTAATAGGAAACATTAAAACGCTCGTTTTCATAGTATTAGTTGTCTTAATGTCCACAATAGTTGGATTATTTTTCGGTACTATTCGGGGGTAGTTAAAAATGAACAATAATGCACCTCTACAAACAAAAGGGTTAAGTGTTTTCGAGAAATATCTCTCCATTTGGGTCGCCCTGTGCATTGTCGGCGGGATTGTTTTAGGCAAACTCGCTCCTTCCATTGCAACCTATCTTGATAGTCTGGCCATCTACGTTGGAAAAACGCCGGTGATTTCCATTCCTATTGCTATCTGTTTGTTTTTCATGATGTATCCCATTATGGTCAAAATCGATTTCGCTGAGGTCCTTCAAGCCGGCAAGAGCGCCAAGCCCGTAGGACTGACTCTTTTCGTTAACTGGGCCATAAAGCCATTTACTATGTACGCTATATCCCTGTTTTTCCTTGGCACAGTTTTCTATACCCTTATTGGCCCAAAGGTAGTTGACCGGGTCAAGATGCCATTCGGCCTGGATTTACCCGTTGGTGCCACTTATGGCGTCGGAAAGGTAATTGAGGTCAATGGGTTGAAAGTTTTAGAGGTCCCTCTCTGGCGTAGCTATCTGGCAGGTTGTATTTTGCTCGGTATCGCCCCATGCACGGCGATGATCCTTGTCTGGGGCTATCTTGCTAAAGGCAATGATGGGCATACCCTCGTTATGGTGGCCATAAATTCATTAACAATGTTGTTACTTTATGGCCCCTTGGGTGGATTTTTGCTCGGGGTCGGCAGACTGCCGGTTCCCTGGCAAGCGCTTCTACTGTCGATTTCCATCTATGTCGCCTTGCCATTGGTTGCCGGCTACTTTTCTCGGAAATGGGTTATTGCTACTAAAGGAAAAGAATGGTTCAAAGAAAAATTTCTGCACTTTCTCACCCCAATTACCATTATTGCCTTGCTTATAACGCTGGTTCTGTTGTTTTCGTTTAAGGGTGAGGTCATTCTGTCAAACCCACTGACAATTCTCTGGATAGCGATACCACTGTTTATCCAAACGAATTTAATCTTTTGGATTGCCTATGGACTGGCAAAAATCTTAAAACTTGAATATCGCGATGCCGCCCCTTCTGCAATGATAGGAGCATCTAATCATTTTGAAGTTGCGATAGCCACCTCTACAATGTTATTCGGGTTATCTTCTGGGGCTGCTTTAGCAACGGTTGTGGGTGTACTTATTGAAGTGCCCGTAATGCTTATGCTGGTAAAGATTTGTCTAAAAACCCAGAATTGGTTTGTCGCACCTGCCGTCGAAACAGCTAAAGCATAATCAAAAAATGAGGTAAAAGATGAAGAAAATCCAGATTCTTGGTACAGGTTGTCCGAAGTGCAAAAAGCTGGCTGAAAATACCGTAGCCGCGGCAAAAGAGCTCGGCATCGAATATGAGATAGAAAAAGTAACAAAAATTAACGACATAATGAAGTTTGGTGTGATGGTTACGCCGGCTCTGGCTGTGGATGGCCAGGTCAAGGTAGTCGGAAAAGTGCCGTCAACAGATGAAATTAAGCAAATGCTTGGATAGACTTGAGCAAATCAGAAGGTGAGGTTGCAAACCGTATGGCAGGAAAAGTGACCAAAATTGTTATAGTCATTGCTTTGATTGTAGCTGTCTGTGGGATAATTATTTACAAGCATACCAAGAGCGCTGATTCATCCTCAAACAATACACAGACTGCGGTCAATGTTAGCCAGCAAAAAACGGCCGAACCGCAAAGTTCAAAAAATTTGCCGCGTCTTGTCGACCTTGGAGCCGACAAATGTATCCCCTGCAAATTGATGGCACCTATCCTCAAAGAGTTAAAGAAAGAATATGCAGGTCGGCTGGAAGTAGAATTTATTGATGTATGGAAAGACCCTGACCAAGCTAAGAGGTACGGAATAAAACTTATCCCCACGCAAATCTTCTTTGATGCTTCCGGCAAAGAACTCTTTCGTCATGAAGGATTCATCTCCAAGGAAGACATCCTCGGCAAATGGAAAGAACTTGGCATAGAACTTGGGAAAGGAACAAATAATGAAACTAATTAAATTTCTTTTGACTGCTATTATTGTCATTTCAACTATTGCGGCTATTCCTTCTTCAGCACAGAAAGTTGATTCAAACAGCGTCAAAACAGTGGAGCAACTTTATCCAAACCTGGCATCCGGATTGCTGACTTATGCCAAGGTTGCTTCTCTTCCGGAAAATATTCTACTCAGGACAGAAGGTATTGAGATAAACCGTAGGGATATTGACGAGGCAATCTCCAAACAACCGGTACAGTTTCAGCAGGAACTTAAAGACAACGCCTTTTTTGTTCTCGAGCAGGAAGCGACCGGAAAACTGCTGAAAGTTCTTGCCCGCAAACATTTATCCGAACAGGGCAAAAATACCTCGTCCATGACAGATCAACAGACGTTTCAGGTTTACTCCGAGGATTTAACTAAAGAAATCACTGTTACTGACAAGGATGTAGAAACATTTTATAAGGAAAACGAAAGTATTTTCTGTGGTACGCCTCTGGATAGTGTCCGAAAGCAGATCCAGTCTTATGTTCTGCAGGACAAGAAGCAGCGTTTCGTTGATGAATATATCAAGACTGTCGGACAGAGAATTGATATTCAGGTATCCGATAGCTGGACGAAAAGTCAGAATCAGCTTGCAAAAGACAATCCGCTGGATAAGGCAAGGTCAAACGGAAAGCCCACCCTTGCTGTCTTTAGTGCCAAAAGCTGTTGCGGGCCTGATAAAATGCTTCCTGTAATAGATAGTATTCGAGCCAGGTACAACGATAAAATTAATATCGTTTATGTTGAACCACGACAGGAACAGATACTTTCAGCTCGTTATGGAATACGTTCCATTCCCACACAAATTTTCTACGATGCAAAAGGAAAGGAAACGTTCCGCCATAGTGGCTTTTTCTCAGATACTGATATTGTTACGAAATTGAGCGAAATGGGTGTTAAATAATATGCAGGAACTCTTCACACAGTTGACCCGTGCAGTTGAGGGTGCATGGTTCATAGCCGTCGCAGCCTCATTTGCTTGGGGTGTGCTCAGTATTTTATTAAGTCCGTGTCACTTGGCAAGTATTCCCCTAATCGTCGGCTTCATTGACCAGCAGGGCAGGATGTCCACCAAACGAGCCTTTTTAATATCAGCCCTCTTTGCGGTGGGTATTTTAATCACTATAGCTGCTATTGGAATTATCACCGCCGCTGCAGGCAGAATGTTAGGCGATGTCGGTAAATTTGGTAATTACTTTGTCGCTGTAATATTTTTTGTGGTAGGTTTGATACTTTTAGATGTGATACCGATGCCCTTCAGTGGCCCAAGCCATGTCAGCTTCAAAAGAAAAGGAATACTCGCCGCCTTTGTTCTCGGCTTGGTTTTTGGCATCGCCCTGGGGCCCTGCACCTTTGCCTACATGGCACCAATGCTATGTGTTACATTCAAGGTAGCTGCCACACGTTTATTTTATGGCATGCTTCTTTTGCTAGTTTATGGCCTTGGCCACTGCTCGGTTATCGTCTTTGCAGGAACCTGTACTGAACTTGTTCAGCGTTATATGAACTGGAACGAGAAATCTAAAGGTGCGGTAATTCTTAAGAAAATCTGCGGGGTACTGGTGCTTTTAGGCGGTCTTTACCTGATTTTCATTGCCAATTAACCCGTCTGCAAAAAAATTTAGCTATATACTTGACGGCTGACCGGCAATTTTATATTGACTATCGACTACTTAATCTAATAATTTGGAAGATACCATTTAGCTATTAAATAGAAGGAGTCTATTATGAAGGTGAGAATTGATGATACCTGCACCGCCTGTGGGCTTTGTGTTGATACCTGTCCTGAGGTTTTCGAGATGGGCGACGATATGGCACAGGCTCTCGTTGACGAAGTCCCTAGCGAGCATGAGGACGCCGTTCAGCAGGCCGCTGATGAATGCCCTGTCGAAGCAATCGTCGTCGAATAACTTAACCTGACAGTTCCTTGCTCCTCCTACAAGCAGAAGTCAGAGCATCCATTATCAACCGACCAAAGTTGTTCGAGGCAAAGATTTTTAGAGCTGCTTCAGTAGTTCCGCCAGGCGAGGTAACCTTTCTGCGAAGTTCAGCTGGAGTTTCACCATTTTTATCTGCCTCTACCGCGAGCAGGCCAGCCCCTTTAGCGGTCTGTAAGACTAAATCTTTCGCTACGTCTTCGGACAGGCCTAATTCGACTGCTGCTTTTATCATTTCCTCCATTAACAGAAAATAGTAAGCAGGGCCGCTACCGCTAACTGCGGTAACTGCATCTATTAAATCTTCATCTTCGACTATAACGGCCTTGCCGACCGATGAGAATATCGACATTGCCTCATCCAGCATCGGTCTTGCCTTTTCGTTTGCGAATAATGCGCTGGCGCCTTCACTAATCAAGGCAGGAGTATTAGGCATAACTCGAATTATTGCAATATCACCTAAAATCCCGGCAATTTGGGATACTTTTATGCCCGCCGCTATGGATATAATGAGAGTATTGGATTTGATAGTACCTTTTATGCTCTGTAAGGCCTCAGCCATATTTTGCGGCTTAACACTTAAGACAAGAATGTCCACTTTTGCAGCCAACTCAGCGTTACTATTAAAGGGGACAGCTTTATATTTTTGTGCGATAAAGTTAAGCCGTTCAGCCTTAATATCACTTATGAAGATACTTCCGGGTTTATAGACTTTTGCGTTTATTATGCCCTTTATCAGGGCCTCAGCCATATTCCCGCTGCCTATAAAACCAATCATCTCCATTACTTTGCCCTTGTTAAAATTAATCCTTAATTTATAATCTTATCAGTAATTTCTTTAACCTAAATATAAAGCTAATTGAGGAAAATAGCAATGCAAAAACAAGCTGAATTCCAGGACGCAATTAAAACAAAATATCCGGAACAGGTGGTAATCGCCATCGCCAAGGATAAAGCCGGCCGAGCTAATCCAGTTACACTGGGCTGGACAATGATAGCTTCGGGCACTCCGCCGATGATGGCCATAGCCGTCGCAAAAAAACACTATTCTATCGAGACTATCAAGCATTCAAAATGCTTTACGATTGCGTTTCCGTCCTCAGAGATGGCTGATGCTGCACTTTTCTTCGGCTCGAAATCCGGCAGAGACGTTGATAAATTTGCCGAGTTCGACTGTAAAACTGAACCTGCCAAAGCGATTGATTCGGTATTGCTTAGCGATGCCGTGGCAAATTTCGAATGCACGTTGGAGTCGGAGGCAGAAGCGGGCGACCACATAATTTTTGTCGGAAAAATCGTTGCCTCTCATACCAATACTACACCGAAAAGGCGACTTTACACCATCGGCACAGGGCACAAATTAGGGGCAGTGTAATTTGCGATTTTCGATTTACGATTGGCGATTCCACCACACGAATGGTGGGTAAACTTTTGTATTGTGATGGAAGTAAGTATGGTGTTCCTATATTTCCTTTCACAGTTCATGCATAAAAAACTAAGGAGATTGTTTTGGGTCCAGATATTGAACGATTAAAGAAACTCATAAAAGCGTTTGCTGACCCCTTGGAAGGAGTTGATACTATCTATCATTATACCTCTGCGGAAGGTCTCCGAGGGATTATAGAAAGCAGTGAAATATGGCTGACCAATACCGAATTTGTCAATGACAAAACAGAGTGCAAGGTTTTGCAGAAAGAAAAAGAACAGTTCAGCAACAGGGATTTTTCCAATGAATATGTAAAAGAGTGGTGGGAACATTTCAGAAAGAATTCAGGTAATGACAATACAAAGTATATTGCCTCTTTCAGTAAAATCGGTGATTCTCTTGAGCAGTGGCGTGCTTATGGTAATTTCTGCATCGGATTCAAGGTCGAGAAATTAAAAAAAGCGGGGTTTTACTTATTCGAGTGCGTTTACGATGTAGAAGAAATCAAAAGCTGGATACTTGAAAAAGCAAAACTACCAGAATGGGAATTGGCACAGCCCAATAAGACAAAAGTAATCAAAAATGGGCATACTACGACAACCTCCTATTATGAAGAAAGAGATTCTGCAGCGTCTACCTTGTTGTTTAATGCTTCTAAGAAACTTAAGGATAAACATTATCAGAATGAAAGAGAAGTTCGGTTAATTGCGATATCCCACCACTCATGGGGATTTTATGAGAACAGCCCTTCGATGTTTGAGAAAGACCCTCCGATATATTTTCGAATTCATCCTGTTCTGAAAGCTCCTGTACCCTACGTCAAATTCTTTATTCCAGATGAGGAAGAGCAAGAAACCGAGAAAGAAGAAGAAAATAAAACGGAGAGGGAGGTGAAAGAGAAAAAGCTGAAAAAGGAGATGAATCAGAAGCGGAATCTTTTGCCAATTAAAGAGGTTATCGTTGGTCCTATGGTGCATCAGGAAGAAGCAAAGGTTGCGTGTGAAATACTCTTACGTGAAAGAGGGTATAAAGATATCCCGGTGGCTGCTTCAGGAATCCCTTATCGAGGATTTTGAATCATAGAGAGGTTTTATTCCATGCGGAAAGAGTAAATGTCGGTGAACACCGACCCCTGGGTCGAGGACGGGGATTAGCCGGTCAATAGCTCGAATTCTTCACTGCTTAGGGATTGTCTTAATTTTTGCAGGGCAATTAATTCAATTTGTCGGACCCTTTCTTTGCTCAGGCCGAGTTCTTCGCCGATTTGCTTGAGGGTTTTTGTCTTCTTTTTTATCGGCAGTCCAATCGGCCCAAAACGATTTAGGATTATATACTGCTCGCGTTCGGCAAGCTCGTTCTTTATAACCTGGGCCAGGCTCTGCCTTGCCCGCTCAAAAGCTGCAAAATCCACGGCCTCTTTAGTCCTCATATCACGCTGGATATTTGCCAGCGATGCTGCTCTTTTCCAACCAGGTTCTGTAGTCTTACCGGATACTTTTGCGTACTCTTTGGCTATATTCAATGAGGCACGCCTGCTGAATCGAAAACCCATTGTGTAATCGAATTCCTCAACTGCATTGATTAATGCGAAATTACCCCTGCTTACAAGTTCCGGAAAGCTCGCCCCACTTCTAACATGTTTGCTTGCAATGCTCACGATAAGTCGAAGGTTGGCTTCGATTATTGTTCTTCTAATATCCTCGGCTTCTGTCAGGTATTTTTCTATCTCTTTTAGCTGTGCGCTCGAGACACGATTAAGTTCTATACTGGTTCTTTTTCTGCAAGCCAGGTATTTCAGGTAATTATATCTGCGAAAAAGTTCAACTTCGCGTTCCCTGTTGAGCACAGGGGCGTCCTTCAGTATCTGCAGGTACTCCGGCAGCAGGTGCTCCCCGAATAATTCAAAAGGTTTAATTCCCTTGCCTGTGGTTTTCTTTTTCACATCGATTGGCTTTGCGAGGATTTTTTCGCCGGCGTCTTCTTCGAGAAACTCATCGCTGGCAACAAATTCGATTCTTTTGGCCAAAAGTACCCTCGCTCTTCTTATGTTTATAATACGGTATATCGAACTTTTACTGCGATTAAATCGCCTCATCAACTCTTTGCTGCCGCAACCTTGTTTATATAGCTTGTAGATTTCAGCGGCCTGAGCCGATTCGACTACTCCGGAAGCTTTCTTGAAAATTGTCTTTTCCGGATGGGCCTTTTCGTAGTTTAGCAGTGTGTACCTGACGGTTTCATGGGCTTTATCAGTTTTAGCTGCTATTCTGTTCATGATTTGGTGGCGGGAAAGTCCCGTGGTAGCAGCAAGCTTAATGGCCTGCTTTATAATTTGCTGTTTTTGCTTATCTGTCATTCGCCCGAAGGTTTGTGCCTTGGCGGTAAGGTCAGGATTTGACCTGGCAAATTTATCCACCCTCGATTGCAGAAAACCGAAGCATTTTTTACCATCATTGAATATAAATTTTCTTGCAATCAGGCCTCGTTTTCGCCAGCGGTGGATTGTTTTTGTTGAAACGTTGAAGATTTTTGCAAGTTCTTCAATAGTATAAACCTTTTCGCTTTGTTCGGAGGCAGATTGGGCAATCTGGCCACTCAGCTTGGAGATAAAAAACCGCAGGTCTTCAGCAAGCTCATCACCCTTTATAATCTGCTGGGCTGTCTCGCCTTTAGGATGGAAAGCTGTAATACGAAAGCATACGAACTCAAAAGGATAATCCTTGTCCTTATCGATAACCTCAAAAAGTTTCTCAGCAGCATCGAGCTGTTTTCTGCGTCTGCTTTGGGGCGCAAATCGAAGCTGCATCAACAATTGCGATATATTTTGATTCTTTATTCCTCGCATAGTTACACTTTTATCATTTCTGTATCGAATCCCTCACAATAAGAAAGCTTACCTAACGGAACAGGAGGGATTCCGGCCTTCGGCGGACAAGCCCTGCCTTCGGCCTTGAACCCAAATTTGCTCCGCAAATTTCCATAGGGGCTCTGCTCCCTCTGGCGTCCCCTTCGACTTCGCTCGGGGTCCTGTCACCCCAACGACTTGGGAGAGCTTCTCCCCCAAACCCTCTCGGGTTCGAATCCCTCAACAACGGCTTGCCAGGGCATAGCTCACAGATGTTTACTTGGATTTTTGACGTCCGGCTTTGTCTCAAGCGACTACGCCGCGACGTTCTTCGCTCACAACAATCGTCGCGAGCGAAGAACGGAGCAGGAGGGATTCGAACCCCCGTTACCCGAAAGGGTAAAACGGTTTTCAAGACCGTCGCCTTAAACCACTCGGCCACTGCTCCAAATTCTTACACAATCTGCTTTTAACACAATCGAACCAAATATAATCTCTTTAAGCAGATTTGATGACTATTTTATTGATGAAAGTCCCGTTTTGCAAGTGGATTCAATGAATATCGAAAACCCAATTTCTATTTGCGATTCATTCGCAGGAATTATTTGTCCACATACAGCTTATTTGGTAAACTTCTGCTTGAACACTGGAAACCGTAAGGAGAGTATTATGTTTATAGTAAATGTTTTTGTCCATGTTAAGCCCGACCAGATTAAATCCTTCAAGACCACCTCTCTTGAAAATGCCCGCAGCAGCATTCAGGAGCCCGGTATTGCCCGATTCGATGTCATTCAACAACAAGACGACCAGACGCGCTTTGTATTAGTCGAGGTCTATCGCACAAAAGATGACCCGGCTAAGCACAAAGAGACCGCGCATTATCAGAAATGGCGAGATACCGTGGCGGATATGATGGCTGAACCACGCAGCAGTATTAAATACAACAATGTGTTCCCGGATGAAAATGGCTGGGGTTAGCAGACGAGATTTGCTTTGAGTGAGAGTTGTTATGAGATTTGAATTTGCGACCGCTACGCGAATTATATTCGGTCCCGGAACAATCAAAGAAGTTGCACCTTTAGCAGCAGAGATGGCAGGCCCCAGCGACTCCCGTCGCAAGACGGGGCTGCGGGGAAATCGTGCTTTTGTTATTACTGGCCGGACCACCGAACGCGCTGAGCCGATTCTTGAACAGCTAAATAAACACGCAATTGAATATGTTACTTTCAACGTGCCTTCTGAGCCGACAACAACTATGATAAAGCAAGCTGTTGAACGAGCCCGCAATAACAAAAGCGATTTGGTTATCGGCATCGGTGGTGGCAGCGTCCTGGATACAGGCAAAGTAGTTGCAGCGATGTTGACAAACACCGGCCAACCGGCCGATTATCTGGAGATTGTGGGTCTCGGTAAACCCATCACTCAAAGCCCCGTACCTTATATCGCGATACCAACTACAGCTGGAACAGGAGCTGAGGTTACACGAAATGCCGTAATTGGCGTACCCGAACACAAAGTCAAGGTAAGTATGCGAAGTCCAATGATGCTGCCCCGCTTAGCGGTGGTTGACCCGGAACTGACTTATTCGATGCCGCCATCCGTAACCGCCAGCACCGGTCTGGATGCCCTCACTCAACTTATGGAAGCCTTCGTTTCGAATAAGGCAAATCCGATGATAGATGGTATCTGCAGAGAGGGATTGAAAAGGGCTGGACGTTCCTTGTTAACGGCTTATGAAGACGGCAGCAACCGGGATGCCCGCCAGGATATGTCACTGGCGAGTTTGTTTAGCGGATTAGCTCTGGCTAACGCCGGATTGGGAGCCGTACATGGTTTTGCCGGCCCATTAGGCGGTGTGATTTCTGCTGCCCACGGGGTGATATGCGCCCGGCTGTTGCCGTTTGTTATGCAGGCCAATGTGAAGGCATTGCAGAGCCGTGCCGACAGCTCCCCTGCATTAGCCCGGTATGACCAGATAGCGCAGTTTCTGACCGGCAATGTCAGGGCAAAGGCAGCTGATGGCCTCAAATGGGTGCAGGATATCTGCCTGCAATTAAAAGTGCCGCCGCTGTCTGAATCTGGATTGAAAGAGCAGGATTTCCCAGCCGTCATAGCAAAAGCCCAAAAGTCAAGCAGTATGAAAGGTAATCCTATTGCATTGACCGAAGACGAACTGATTTCAATCCTGAAGAAAAGCCAATAACATTTCTGCCGCAGCCAGCGGTCAATTGCCACCGCCGGCTGGGTTCTCTAACAGGACAAAAAGAAAAAGGGCTGTGAACTAAATTGCTCACAGCCCTTTTCGTTATGCAAGTTGACACGCCTTTGCTACAGCGATGTCTATTCGCAATTCCCTACTCCTAACTAACTTTCAAAAATTAAACTCTCCTAATTTTAAGGTACTCATCAAAGTCTTACACTTCGTCTCTTGGCAGACTTACGGCGGAGTAATCCAGAAGTTGTATGGCCCCGTTATAATTGGGGCCTGGTCGCACGGCGGCACCCCTGGGTCCTTCACGAAGAAATACGTTCTGAAGATAGTCAGGTC
>CAZMSP010000061.1:0-12926 GCA_964568985.1 uncultured Pirellulales bacterium | reverse complement strand
GATGTTACAAACACCGGTTCTGTTGCAAGTGACGAAGTAGTTCAGTTGTATGTCAAAGATGTACAGGCGACTGTAAAAAGACCGATTAAGGAATTATTGGGTTTTGAAAGGGTTTCTATACCTGCAGGAGAAACTAAAACCGTTAACTTTACACTGCCAGCCAGCGAACTGGCATTCTGGGATGTATCAAGTCATAGTTGGCATCTTGAAGAAGGTTACTTTGGTGTTATGGTGGGCAGCTCTTCGGCAGATATCCGGTTAACCACATCACTTTATGTCAGAACACAACTTACTTCTGCCGATTTTGAGAGTGGCTTTGTCGAGTGGGTAAATGTTACCGGTGATACTCATTACTGGACTCGCAATTCAGGCCCTACCGATACTAACTGTACCGGCCCTTCTGGCGGGGCAAACGGCAGCAACTGGTATGTCTATCTTGAGACCTCTGCCGAAGGTGCGAATTCTTTGGGCGATACCGCCTGTCTGGAAGGTCCTGAGATTGGCGGCAGCAACCGCATATTGACTTTTTATTATCATATGTGTGGCGCGAATATTGGCACGCTTAATGTTGATGTAAATAGCGGCGGTTCCTGGGATAATGGCGTCTGGAGTATCAGTGGCCAGCAGCACAGCTCCAGCGACGACCCATACACACCGGCGATAGTAGATTTGAGCGGCTACACAGGCACGATTAAGATTCGTTTCCGCGCAGTTGCTGCCGGTGGTATTTATGGCGATACGGCTATTGACGATATTGCGGTAGTCGAATGGCTCTACGGTGACCTTACGCATGACAATAAGGTAGATGTGAATGACCTGTCTGAATTTTGTGAAATCTGGTGGCTGGAGAATGATTGTAATGTGACTATTGGGCTGGATTTGAATAATGATTGTATAATTAATTTTTACGAATTTTCTTTCCTTGCCCGGAATTGGCTCGAAGGAATTTAAGAGGACAGACTATGAAAGAGATTATTCAAACCATGTTTATGAAAGTTATTATTGTATGTATGCTTATTTATTCAATCATACCACATTATGCTGCGCAAGCATATGTGCTTTGTGGACCAGGGGATACAATAGATGTCTTAGACGGAGAATACCGAGTACTTAACAACGTCTGGGGGGCGGACACCAATCAGTGCATTGACGTGTATCCGGATTCAACATACTTTAGCGTAATTTATTCCGAGCACGACCAAAGCAGCGTGGCTTCTTACCCCTTCATTTTAAAAGGGTGCCATTGGGGGGGACAAAACTGCACGAACAATAGTGGTATGCCGGTGAGGGTAAGTAGTATCGTGACCGCTCCCTTCAGTTGGGACATTAACACAGCCGGTGTTAGCGGAACCTGGAACGCCTCTTATGAATCCTGGTTCTCTACAAGCGGTGGTACTGCACCCGACGCAGCCGAATTGATGATTTGGATCGACTATGGTGGAGGTGCCTGGCCCGGCGGTTCGTACCAGGGGACCGTGTCCATTGGAGGTTTCAACTGGGATGTTTATCATGCCTCACCTTGGGGGGACTGGGACCATTATATTGCCTATAGGCTAATCACTCCTGCTAATTATGTTAGTCTCGACTTCAAAGACTTTATCGATGATTCGGTGAGCCGAGGATTTATAAGTCCATTATGGTACATGGACAATATGGAAGCTGGTTTTGAGATATGGCGGGATGGCGAAGGTCTCACGACTAATTCGTTTTCGGGCTCGGTCATTGCTATAGAAAACAACCCACCAACTGTATCTATCACCTCACCATCAAACGGCGTTAGATTTAATCATGGAGACGATATTACCATCAATGCCGATGCATCTGATAGTGACGGTTTTGTGACCAAAGTAGAGTTCTATGAAGATTCCACAAAATTGGGTGAGGATACGATTTCACCTTATTCTTGCACCTGGTATGACGTACCAACCGGCTGCTATAGCTTAACAGCCAAAGCAACTGATAATAATAGCGATAAAACTACCTCATCAACAGTCAATATCATGGTGACCTACGATGATGGTCGCGGCATGATACTTCGAGAATGGTGGTACGGCATCCCAGGATTTTTGGTCAGCAATCTGACCTTAAATTTGAACTATCCGGATAACCCGACAGGCAGAGAACTGATTACAATCCTGGAGGGCCCTACAAACGTAGCAGACTACTACGGCACACGTATTCGCGGGTATCTGCATCCCGTAACCTCCGGCGACTACACATTCTGGATTGCAAGCGACAATAATTCCGAACTGTGGTTGAGCACGAACACCAATCCGGCCAATGCCACTCTGATTGCGTGTGTGTCAGGTTCGCACCAGACGGACCCACGCCAGTGGGACAAGTACACCGAGCAGCAATCACCAACGATTTCGCTGACCGCCGGTCATAAGTACTACATCGAGGTATTACACAAAGAGCACAATAGCAGCGACAACATTGCGGTCGCCTGGGAGGGGCCGGGTATAAGTCAGGAGGTAATCGATGGCTTCTATCTATCCCCCTGGATTCTGCTTTATGGTGATATTACATATGACAATAAGGTGAATATGAATGACCTATCTGAATTTTGTGAAATTTGGTGGCTGGAGAATGATTGCAACAAAACTAAGCAGCTGGATTTAAATGATGATTGTATAATCAATTTCTATGAATTTTGTTTCTTCGCCCAGAATTGGCTCAAAGAGATTTAAAAAGCCGTCTATTCGGATGTGCTGAGCTTAAATACGATAGCCATATCATCAATTTTCTTTGCAGGGGTAGTAGCAACAAGTCCGGTATCCTGCCGCTGCCATTTGATTTTTTCTTCTGTGCCGAGCATTGACACATCTGTAACCATAATGGCCTCGGCCTTATTGCCTTTACCGAACATCGTCATCACGACCTGCTTATTTTCACCCGGCCAACCAAGGATAGTCGCATAGACGGTATCACCCCTGCGGGTATAACGGATATCCTGGGCAGTATAGCCACCTTCCATCTTGACAAATTGCCCGTCTGTTCGCAGCCGTGTAGGTCCCTCGCCGAAATCAACAAATGGCCGAGTTTCATAAATGGCCTCGCCGTATTTTTTCATCCAGTCGCCGATTCCAAGTAAGACCTGCTTCTGGGTATCCGGTATGGTACCATCGGCCCTTGGAGAGATATTGAGCATCAACTGGCCGTTCTTACTGACAATATCAATCAGCGTGTGCAGTATCTCCGCTGCGTTTTTTATCTGCAGGTTCTCGGTATAGCACCAGCTGCCCTTGCTGATTGTGTCATCTGTTAGCCAGACAAACTTGGTTAGCCGATTGGCCCGGCCTTTTTCGTAATCTTCTACGCCGACTTCCCGCGGCAGGTCATTTTGCTTGAACGTAACGACGACCTCTTTGTCTAACTGGTTGGCCTTGTTAAAGTAGTATGCGAGGTATTGCATCTTGTATTCGTCCGGTATCTCGTTTAGCCAGGAGTCAAAGTACATCAAGTCCGGCTGGTACTTGTCAATAACTTCGATAAGCTTGCCTTTCCACATCTCAAGGAACTTTTCGCGTGGTATATAACCATATAGGATTGCTCGATTTGAGTCGTCAAGCAGGGAAGGAAAGTATTTTTTGACGAACTGGAAGTGCCCGGTCCATCTCTTCTGGCCGCTTATTTCAATCTGGTGTAGGTTGTTTCGGGCGTGATGGAAAGTCGTAACGAACTTCATACCACGTTTTCGTATGGCTTTGGCCAGTTCTCCGGTGATGTCACGTTTCGGTCCGGTGTCCATTGCGTTCCACGCAGTCAGGTCGCTGTCCCACATTGAAAAACCATCGTGGTGTTCGGCCACAAGCCCGGCAAAGCGAGCTCCTGCTTTCTCGAATAGCTCAGCCCACTCATCAGCGTTAAACCTTTCGGCTTTGAACATCGGTACAAAGTCATGGTAGCCGAACTTCGTCGGCTCGCCGTATTTCTGCACGTGATGTTTGTACTCCTCGCTGCTTCTGTCGTGCATATTGCGCGGATACCATTCGTTAGCAAATGCCGGCACAGAATAGACTCCCCAATGAAAGTAGATGCCGAATTTCGCATCACGAAACCAATCAGGTGCAGGGTTATGATTTTTCAGCGATTTCCAGTTGGCTGTATAAGTAACCGCAGGGCGGCACTGCACAGTAACCTCTGCTGAAGTCAGACCATCACTTTCAGCGGTCACGCGTACCTGGCCGCCTTGCCCTTCCATCGTTCGCAGAATCAGCATCGCCTTGCCGTGGAACAGCTTGCGGCTGCCTGTCCTGAGCCCAGTCGAAGGGTCTGCCTGAAATGGCTCAAGCGAAAGAGGATTGCCATTGCCGACACCAGCTATCTCAGCCGGGCCATCAACTTTGAAGCGAATCAGATTATCCGCCAGAGGACAAAGCGTCCTTTTCTCGTCGAGTGCCTCAATCAGGATATAGCACAGGTCTTCGCCGGAAGCGGAAAGTTTCGTCCTGTCAGGCGTCAGCTGAATCTTCGATGGCTTATCCGCCGTACGCATAACTGCCTGGCCTATTTCTTTGCCATCCTTGTAAGCGACTGCTTTCAACTCGCCCGGTTCATATACCACTTCATTCCAGCGCAGGCGATACTTGTAGGTGACTGCATAGTAGTCTGATTCAACTTTCTCCGGGTAAACGCCAAACTCCCGAATACTGGCCCAGGCACCTTGCTGCAACTCTGTAAATTCGATACGTACGTATCTTGCCTGGGTATCCACTTCGTGGAATGACCGTCTCGAACCACCCCACATCGGGAGCACGCTTGTATTTTTGGTCGCGACAGTTTGCCAGTTTGATGTATCGTTCGAAACTTTAATTTCATAGCCGTAGTTCTTTTCTTCGCTTTCAAAATCAATACCCAGATAGCGTACCGGTTGAACTTCACCCAGGTCAACCTGCCACCATTGCTCGGCAGCACCATCCGCAGCGCACCAGCGCGTGGCACTATCGGCATCAGTAGCATTCTCAGCGATAAGCTCTTTGTTTGATTGAATGGAACTGGCTGTGGCAGATTTACCTTGCGCAAAATTGACCGGCTTTTCTGGCTGGACACCCTTTGTTCGACGGCCGAGTGATTTTCCATTCAGGAACAACTCGGCCGAATCTCCATTAGTATAGACAAAAACAGGAACGTTCTTACCAATTCGGCCGGGCCAGTTCCAGTGTGGAAGGATGTGCACGGTTGCGGTGTCCGGCCGCCAGTAGCTGCGATATAAATAGAACCGGTCTTTGGGGATGCCGCAGAGGTCCACAATGCCGAAGTATGAGCTTCGTGCCTCGTGTGAAAAAGGCGTCGGCTCACCAAGGTAATCAAATCCCGTCCACACAAACTCGCCAGCCACAAAGCTATCATTCTCCATTAGTTGAAACTCAGAATCGGCAATATCCGACCACGGCGCCGCATTAAGGTCGTAAGAATCCACCTGGATTTGCTTCGAATACTGGATCTTCGTTGTCGGCAGGGGCAGTTCGTAGAAGCCTCGCGTGCTCAGGGCCGAGGCCGACTCGGCGTAGATGATGGGCCTGTCGGGATAGCGTTCTCTGTACCGAGCATATCTTCGGCCGTAATTCCAGCCGGTCAGGTCCAGGGCATCGAGAATAGATTGGTCCACCGATTCGGGGATATTACAGGCCATACCGACCGGTCTCGTCGGGTCGTATTTACGTACAAAATCACTCATAAACTTCACGCGTTCCGGTGACTTGCCTTGCCTGTTTCTGGGCTGGTTTCCTATCTCATTGCCGATAGACCAGATAACGACACAAGCGTGATTGCGGTCGCGCATAACAAGGTTTCGAAGCTGTTTTTCGCCGTGTTCTTCCAACGGCGGCTTACCCCTGATACGGTCAGCCGTTGCATCCCATTTGTCAAAACACTCGTCCCAAACGACGAATCCCATCCGGTCGCACAAATCAAGCAGTTCCGGCGCCGGCGGATTATGGCTCGTACGGATGGCATTGACGCCCATATCGCGCATGATTTCCAACTTCCGCTCCATGGCCCTTGTATAAAATGCCGCTCCGAGAGGACCCTGGTCGTGGTGCAGGTTCACACCGTAGAGCTGCACCCTCCGGCCGTTGAGATAAAATCCATCGTCAGCGGTAAATTTGAACGTGCGGATGCCAAAGGTGCTGATGTCTATATCCACAATCTTATCGCCCCTGTGGACAATTGTTTTGGCGGTGTACAGCTTCGGACTTCTAATGTCCCATCGCTGAGGTTCGGTAACTACAAGCGACTGGTCAACCTCTTGTGAGCTATTAGCCAGAATAGTGTCGTTTCTCTCGCCCGTTGCTCCCTGCCTGCCGTCGGGGTCAAACAATACAACTTCAACTGCAACTTTTGAATCCTTTTTGAGGTGATTTTCGATAGTCGTTTGCACACGAACCGTCGCCGAGTCATTGCCGACCTCAGGCGTGGTTACATACGTACCCCAGTGCGCAACGTGCACCGGCTCGCAGATAGTCATTGTTACCTTGCGATAAATTCCCGCGCCGGGATACCACCGAGTGCCGTGGCGGGTAGTGTCAACCCGTACAGCAATCACATTATCACCGCCAAACTTCACATACTCCGTGGCATCTATGCGGAATGACATATAGCCGTAATCCCACTCGCCTGCTAACTTGCCGTTAATGTAGACCTTCGGAAATGCCATTACACCATCGAAATCGAAGTAAACCCGCCGGCCTTTATTTGCCTTGTCGAGCGTGAACGTTTTTCGATACCATCCCACGCCTTTCCAGGGCAGCTTTCCGGCATAGCCATCTTCTCTGGGGTTAAATGGCCCTGAAATCGCCCAGTCGTGTGGCAGACGCACTGCTTTGAACTGCGAATCGTCGAAGTTCGGCGTCTCGGCTCCTGGATGCCCTCCTTTGGCGAATTTCCAATTGCAGTTGAAATTAACCATCTGCCGTCCGGTAAGCGCTTCGGGTAAAATTGGCTTGGTCCTCTTCACCGGTTCGCAAGACGAAACAAGCATCAGCATCATCGCTAACTGCACGACTGCTGTTTTATTCATCCTGAAAATCTTCCACATCTCAATTACCTCCAGAAATAAATCATATGATAATTCTTACTTGCCTTTGTAATCCATTTCAACTGAGTTACTGAAAACAATGCGCTCAACAACTGCAGCGTCCACCGCCACAGCCGGAACAAACTGCTCAGAGTTCATATACTTTAGCAAGCTGTGCAACAGCTGCCGGGCTTCCGGCTTGTCTTGTTGTCCAGGCAGGTCTATCGAACAAACCAACAATTTGCCGAGTTCGACCTTCACTTCGAAAGCTGCTGCAAGTTTATGCGCCCGCTCGTAGTTGTCGATGACCTGGATGAGCGGCCGGTATCCGGTGGGCATCGAGTCGAGGATTATCGACCGGGAGTTTTGGAGCAGGTTGAACCATTGCCAGTTGCTGTGGAATTCCGATGGGAAACTTCTCAGCGCCGGATGATTCGGGTCGCACAGCATACCTAACGTTCCCGGGGCGACAGGCATATTCCTCTCCTCGGCCAGGCGACGGAACATACCGTAATTCCAGAAATCGGGCGCAAAGATTCCCTGTACGCTGTTTTTGAGCTTAGTCAGCTCAGGCAGGAGCAGGACGCTTTCGCCGGATGCAAGCGCAACGCGCGTGGCATCGTCCAATGCTCGGCTGATAATTACGCTGCCGGGTTCTGTATCGACTTTGTCAGGGTATACCCATAAATGATAGGAATTCGTGAAACTCGTGCCATTGAGTGCAAGTTGAAGAGTCAACTTAGTCGGTGTGGCGTAATCTTTCAGGGGGATGTTAATGTCACCGAGGGAAGTAACGGAACCCTGCGGGATGTTTTTTACAGGCAGGCGGCCTGATGTCAGGGTTTGTCCTTTACAGTCGCGCAGAGTCCAGACGGCAACAGCATCTTTGAGGTCGGACGGGCCATAGTGTGCAACTTCAGCTTTGGCGGCAAAGGTTTCGCTGTTTGTCCAGGTGTACTTGCTCATACGCACAAGCGGGACAGTCTCGCAGCAGAATTCACGCCACTTAGCCGGTTCGATAAATCCTTTGGATTGCATAAATGCGTTGAGGATACCAACGAGAGCGGTGCCCTGGCCGGGGAAGTCCTGCAGGTCAAGCAGCTGGAAGCCGCCAAAGCCGCGCGTCCGCAGAGCCGCCTCGATGTCCTCACGATAGCAAAGCACGGACAGCGGGCCAACGGCACGGAAGAAATCGTGGGCCTGGTCGAGCATACCATTGCGTTCAAGGCGGTCACGGAAGGCCTCTAAGTTACGCGCTCGAACGACGCCGGTGTACTTGGCGATTTCGCGAAGGTCAGGGGCAAACTGGTATTCGCCGATTTCGTGGGAAATAAATGGAACCTTAACACCTTGTATCTCACGGGTATAGTCTTTGAGCGTCGAGGCAGGGCCTGTCTGGACATGTCCGAGGGGTGTGTCGACGGAAGCATAAGAACCGCGGATTCTTTTCTGCCATTGGATATGCCAGGATACCCAGAAGTCATCGCAGGGGTCGGGTTCGCCAAACCAGTTGTTCGAGCCCTGAGCGTAAAGATGGCGTGAGTCAAAAGAGCGGAAGTGTTTGATGAAGGTTGCCATCTGTGCCTGTTCTCCAGCCAACTCGTTTCCGAGTGCAAACATTACGAAAGACGGGTGATTGCCAAAGTATCGGAGGATTCGTTCGCCCTCTGCGCGGCAGAAGTCGTCGTGTTCGGGGCTGCCGAAAGCGGCCCAGTTAGGCAGCTCGGGCTGTAAATAGATACCCAGCCGGTCGGCGGCCTCGAAGGCGGCTTCAGGTGGGCACCAGCTATGGAAGCGGTAATGGTTTATGCCGTAGGATTGTGCGATTTTAAAGACATCAAGCCAGCCATCAACAGCCATTGGTGGATAACCGGTGAGCGGGAAGACACAGGCATCATGCTTACCACGAAGAAAGGTGGCCTTCCCATTGATTTTGAACTGGGTCCCTGAGCCGGAAAAATCGCGAAGGCCGAATGTAACCACGCGGCGGTCGCGAAGCTCGCTGTCTGCGAGCGAAGCCCGAAGGGAAACCGAGAGCTTATAAAGGATAGGAGTAAACTCACTCCAATATTGAACAGTTTTACCCAGAGCATAGTCAGCTTCTACAACAGTTGATTGTCCTGACGTTTCAAAAGGGATTGAAGATGGCTCGCCTTGGGTGCCTGCATCCTTTTCTGTGGCGACTTTTAAGTTTATTGTACCTTTGGCGGGACGATTGGTTATATTGCCGATTTCAATGCGGACGCGGATTTTGTTAGCGGTGATATCAGGATAGACCTGGACATCTTCGATATAGACAGGGTCGGTTATAGACAGTCCGATTTTCCCGATTATACCGTTCCAGTTAGTCTGTGTCTGGTCGCTAATCTGGTGTGAATCTCCAATGGGAGGGTATTTTGAATTGTCGATTTGCAAAGTTAGTTGATGCTGGCCGGGCGATAGAGGGCCTATACTATAGATGTGCGGGGCAACAAGCGAGTTTTGCCGGCCGAGGTCATTGCTGTCCACCCACAGCTGGCTATTTTTGGTCCGTTCCAGAAACAAAACGATACGTTTGCCTGTCCACGCAGGTGGTACATTGATGTCCCTCTGATACCAGGCCGCTCCGGAATACGGATAGAGTCTGGTCAGCCGGTCTTTTTCACTCGCTTCATTGCGTGTTCCCTTGTGGTTTTCGTCTGTGGTTCCGGGCAGCAAAATTGTGTCGGTAAATTTCAGCTCTGGCAGCGTTTGCTGATTGGCATCGGCTCCTGCATTGCTCATGAGGAAGCGCCATTGACCCGCCAAGGTAACAAATTCGCCTTGAGCGGGTGCTGGCATGGCCTGGAGGGATAAAAAAACAGTTACTACAGCCAACGCAAACTTTGATGATATGTTATTCGAAATTTTCCTTGAAGTTTTTGTGATTATTCTGCAAACCATATTTATGTGCTCCTCGCTCTACATTTTAACATTTTCAAGCACATCTCTCAAAGCAACCTCAGCATAGCAGACTGCCGTATCGGCGACACCATAATAAATCTTCAGTTTATCCTCCTCATAGAGCAACCCGCAGCTAAATACCACATTTCCAAAGAAGCCTTCGACTTCATAATCGGCTTGCGGTTCAAGGACCGGTTTTTCTGACCTTGCGATAACTTTCCACGGCTCATCCTTATCAAGTAGCACTGCCCCAAGACAATAACGGTTGCTTCTGTCCACACCGTGATAAATCTCAAGCCAGCCCTGGTCGATTTTGAAAGGAACGGCACTTGCACCGATTTTTAACTCGTCCCAACAGCCAGCTTGAGGCCCCATTAGATAACGATGCTTTCCCCAGCAATGCAGGTCGGGCGATTCTGCAATCCAGATGTCGTGTTTTCCAAACAGAGGCGAATCCGGCCTGTGCAGAGCATAATATTTGCCACCAACTTTTTCAGGCAAAAGCACCACATCTTTGTTTTCGGGGCAAAAGATAACATTGTGACGCTCAAAGGAACTAAAATCTTTCGTAGATGCCATGCAAGTTGTTACCCCGAAGGGGCAAACCGCAACATAAGTAATATAGTATAAGCCATCAATAAGAGTAATCCTGGGGTCTTCGATGCCAAAGCTTTCTACATCATTTGCCGGGGCAACAGCAGGGGCATCGGCAATCTGAAAGTTGATACCATCGGAGCTTCGTGCAAGCCGCAAGTGTGAAATCGATGTCAGATATGTCTGGTGTGGTGTTATTATTAATCTGGGGTCTGAAAAATCGTTTTCAGGGTCATCTCTTGAAAACTGCTTTGTGATTAGCTTACCACTATCAGCATCATAAACAGCAGTTAGCATGATATCCGGATTCCTGCTAATCGGTCTTTCCGCCACCCGAAGAAGTAAAATGACCTCATTTTGGAAGCGAGTAGCGCCTGCGTTAAAAACGCCGATAGTTTCAAAGCCGTCTCTGAAGGGTTTAACATCCTTTGGCTCAATTATAGGATTGTACGGCGAACGAAATACTTGCACCTGTAAGCTCCTTTAACCGGGTACTTTCCCAGTGTCAGTCGAATTTCCCTTATGATAGCGGTTCGTATACAGCCCTGCAAGAATTTTCAGTCACTCTGGCAGCCTGTCCGAAGGGACAGATTTTGGTGGATTTTCTCGGATTTTTGCTGTATAGTAATATCTTAAGTTAAGAAATTTGTGCAACTTACGCATTGGCAAGTAAGGAACCAGAATAGATGAGTGATAAAAAGGGCACTTACAATTTTAATAAAATAGAAAAGAAGTGGCAGCAATTTTGGCAAATTAACAAAACGTTCAAGGCAAACGACTGTGATAATTCCAGGCCCAAATACTATGTGCTGGATATGTTTCCTTATCCAAGCGGTGAAGGTCTGCATGTTGGCCATCCAGAGGGCTATACAGCAAGCGATATAATCGCTCGATGTAAACGAATGAAGGGTTTTAATGTCCTGCACCCCATGGGTTGGGATGCATTCGGTCTGCCGGCTGAACAGTATGCGGTTTCGACCGGCACACATCCCGCTCAAACAACAAAGAAAAATATTGATAGAATGCGCCAGCAAATCAAGGCATTGGGATTTAGCTACGATTGGAACCGTGAAGTAAATACAACCGACCCGAATTACTATAAGTGGACACAATGGATATTTCTGAAATTTTTTAATAGCTACTTTGATGAAACCGAACAAAAAGCCATGCCAATCGAACAGCTGCGCACTCCGGAAGGATTGAGCGAGCAGGACAAACAAAAATTTATAGATAACCATCGACTTGCTTATGAAGCGGAGGCGATGGTGAACTGGTGTCCGGCACTCGGGACGGTTCTGGCTAATGAGGAAGTAGTAGGGGGGGTCAGTGAACGTGGTGGGCACCCGGTAATAAGACGGCCGATGCGCCAGTGGATGTTGCGAATAACAAAATATGCTGAGCGGCTGCTGAAAGATTTGGTAGAAGTTGACTGGCCGGAGTCGATAAAGAAATTACAAACAGACTGGATAGGAAAAAGTATCGGAGCTGATGTCGATTTCAAGGTTGATGGTTTTGATGAAACCATCCGCGTTTTTACTACTCGGCCTGATACTTTATTCGGGGCGACATATATGGTAATGGCTCCCGAACATCCGCTCGTTAATAAGATTACAAGTAACGATAAAAAGGCAAACGTAGAAAAATATCGCGAAGAAGCCGCTCGCAAAAGCGACTTGGATAGAACCGACTTGGCAAAAGAAAAAACCGGTGTCTTTATCGGTGCTTATGCAATAAATCCTGTCAATAACGATAAGATTCCAATCTGGATTAGCGATTACGTTTTGATAAGTTACGGCACCGGTGCTATTATGGCTGTCCCCGCCCACGACGAGCGCGACTTCGAGTTCGCTACCAAATTCTCAATACCGATTATACCTGTTGTAGAACCATCGGATACCGAACAAGCCGAACTTGTCAGGCAGGGCAAGCTATGCTTCGTGGGAGATGGTAAGGCAATAAACAGCGGGAAGTTCAGCGGTTTGCCAACCGCCGAATTCAAAGAGCAGATTACAAACTGGCTTAGTGAAAGAGGTCTTGGCAAAAAAGCGGTAAATTACAAGCTGCGTGACTGGCTTTTCAGCAGGCAGCGTTACTGGGGTGAGCCGTTCCCAATTTTGCATACTGAAGGTGGCCGGGTTGCAGGGCTCTCAGAAGACGAATTGCCTTTGACCTTGCCGGAAATAAAAGATTACAAGCCCTCCGGGACAGGGGAATCACCATTAGCCAATATTGATAATTGGGTCAATGTCACAATGCCTGATGGCTCAAAAGCAAAACGCGAAACCAACACGATGCCTCAATGGGCCGGTAGCTGCTGGTATTATCTGCGATACCTTGACCCGAACAATAACCAACAGGGCTGGGACCCGGAAAAAGAAAAATACTGGATGCC
>CAZMSP010000060.1:0-12979 GCA_964568985.1 uncultured Pirellulales bacterium | reverse complement strand
TTTACCCTGCCATCTTTAACCCCGTTAGAAATCTGCTTTCGCTACTTTATCTTTAATTATTACACAATTTCTAACGGGGTTAACTTCTATTTTACCTTCAACGAACAGTCTTATTGCCTGCGGATATGCAATACACTCTTGCTCAAATACTCTTGCAGCGAGAGTGTCAGGAGTATCGTCGTCTTTGACTTCACAAGCTCGTTGTACAATTATTGGCCCTTTATCATATTCATTTGTGCAAAAATGCACTGTACAGCCGCTTACCTTACATCCTGCTGCAAGGACCGCTTCGTGAACGTAATGGCCCCACATACCTTCTCCGCCGAAGCTTGGAAGCAGTGCCGGATGTATGTTCATTACGCGATTTTTGTAACGCTTTGGTATTTTCCACGGGCACAGCCAGCCGCCTTGAATGACAAGGTCAACATCTCCAGCGACGAGTTCCTCTTCAATGTGTTTACTGAATTCATCAATGTCCGGGTAGTCCTTTTTACGGATGATTTTTACATCAAGCCCTGCTTTTTTTGCCCTTTCAACACCAGCTACAGTTGAGCGGGAGCTTATTACTACGGCGATTTCGGCGTTAAGTTTTCCTTGTTTGATGTGCTCAAGGATATTGAGCACAGTCCTGCCACCACCGCTAATAAGCACACCAAGCCGAATCGGTTTTGATTCTCGATGCTCGTCTTTCGTCCCTCGTCCCTCATCTCTCATCCCTCGTTTCTGCTCTGTCTTCATGTCAATGTCACGTTCGAGATTCAAGGCCTGGTTTACAAGCTTGTCAGCTTGTTTGTTTTTCTCCCTGGAGATGTGTTGGACTTTCCAATTCTCAAGTTCGCTGAGCAAGTCGAGGGCCTGCCGGAAAAGAGGTCTGATTTGCTCGCTTTTTAGCTTGTATTCGCCATTAAGTTGTTTGACCAGCAACTCGCTGTCACTGTAAATTATTACTTGTTTAGCACCGAGCTGTTTTACGGCTTCGAGGGCCTTTACAATGCCGGTGTATTCAGCTACATTGTTAGTAGCTTGGCCCAAAAGGAAGGCCTTTGCCTGTATTTGATTTCCGGCGTTGTCTGTTAAGATAAAGCCTGCAGCAGCCGGCCCGGGATTTCCCCTGCTGGCACCATCTATGTAAGCGACTATCTCGTATCTCGTATCTCGCATCTCGATGCTCGGACAGAAAGTACCAAGTATCAGGTACGTTCCTCATTTATAAGTACAAGTATTCTTGTGCAGTTGGGACAGCGAATAATATCATCTTTAGTCATAAGTAGATTAACGCTTTCAGCAGTAATTCCCATAAAACAGCCACCACAGCTATAGGCCCCGGTTTTGCCTTCCTGTTGTTCAATCACTGCCACCGCCTGGCCATCAAATGTTTCAGCGACTCGTTTAAAAATTTCCAAAGGTTCTTTGGGGATTGTCTGTGCAACCTGATTCCATTCTGTCTGGATTTCTTCTATTTCAGCCTCATATTTGACTGCCAGTTCCTCTGCTTCTTTCCGGGTTTTTTCGAGTTGTTGTTTTTGCTGTTCTATTTGCTTGCGGATATCCTCACACTCGGTCTCATCGGCCTCAATATCCTTTAGCAATTCGAGAATCTGGGTTTCGTTTTTGGAATTGTCGGCTTTTGTTGTATTAAGATGGGTTAGTAAGGCGGTATATTCTTTGTTTGTTCTTGCGGTATTCAAGGAAGCTCTTAACTTGGTTATTTGTTCATCTTTGCTCTTCAGTTCCAATTCCAGCCGGTCCGACTGGACCTTAGTTAGCTGAATCTCTTCTTTCTTGGATTCGAGGGAATTTTGGAGGTTTCTGACTTGATTTTCCTGGATAATTACGTTTCTTCTACATCTTGCAAGTTTTGCTTTTGCAGCTCGAAGGCGATTTTCAACACTTTGAAGTTTTATAAGGCCATTTAATACAGGTCCCATTCCTGCGACTCCTTTTCAGTCGCTCAGGATGGTGAGCGAAGTCGAACCATTACAATCCTTTTTATCTGCCCTAAATTTTTAATCCCTTATTATCTTCTTTTAAATTTTATTATGCAACAAGATTTTTGCTATTTTTTTGAGATTTTTGCTGAGAAGCTCCTGTCGGACTTCGAGTGCTCGTTTTGGATTCGATTTTACCTATCTAACTGCATCCGTACTGCTAATTATTTATTATTGCTTTTTGCAGATGTTGTTGAATAATATTATTGATTTTAGCTGTTAGTGAATGAGAAAGCTGTATGAGTGTTAAAGTACTTGGGATTTCGACAAGCCCGCGGCTTAAGGGCAATAGCGACCTGCTATTACGTGAAGCGCTTACTGGAGCTGAGTCGGCAGGAGCTTTGGTTGAATATATACGGTTGTGCGATTTGAGTATCTCGCCGTGCGTTGAGTGCAATTACTGCTACGAGACGGGCGAGTGCAGGATTGAGGATGATTATAAAATTGTTTCTGCGAAGATGCTTGAAGCGGACCGCCTGATTTTCGCCACGCCGATTTTTTTTATGACGGTCTGCGCACAGGCAAAGATGCTTATTGACCGTTGTCAGTGTCTTTGGGCGCGTAAATACGTTCTGAAAAGACCTCTTATTACAGATGGCAGCCGCGACAGGCGGGCTATGGTTATAGCGGTGGGCGGCACGAAAAGCGAAAAGATGTTTGAGAACATCAAGCTGACAATGAAATATTACTTTGATGTATTGGATATGCAATATGTGGCAAATTTATTTGTCAACAAGATTGATAGTTGCGGTGAAGTCAAAGAGCATCCCTTGGTGATGAAAGAGGCTTACCGTCTCGGCTGTGAGTTGGTCTCTTCTGCTACGCCTCCGCCGAAAAAACCGGTTGACGTTGAATTTACGTAAAGCAGAGAAAATTTTATCACTTTTTCACCTTTTAATAGCTGCCAATTGTTTACATCAGTCCCATAAAATCCAGGTTCGGATTTCCTGCTTTTATAAAGCAAAAAACTTAATATATTCTCTTCACAATAAACCATAAATTACTTCCAATTTATCTTGTTATCTGATATAATGATTAGTTGTAACTATTGGGGCTTATTGTAGGAGGAGCGGTAATTATGATTAAAAAGTACAAAGCAATTAAAGTTTCACCACAGGGGTTCTTAACAAACGAGGCGGGAGACCCTATTCTTTGTCCGATACGTAATGCGAACTGCAATCTAAAATGTTCTTGGATTTCTGTAGAAGACAGAGTTATTTACTGCAGGGACATGGTTATTGGTGCCCTCAGAGCAAAGCCAATGCGGTCCTTCTACCTTTACACAGGACCTGGTGTCTACGACCTGGATGAATCACTAAGAAACAACGGGACAAATTCCTGATTTTATAGCAGTTATTTTTCTGCAATGTCAATCTAATCTGCTAAATTCTCAGCCCGGTTCTTTTTAGCTCTTTGTTGTTTTAGCAGGCTTCGTCGCCTCTTGTCCCCCAAACGCCGCAGCTTGGCGGAATATGGTACCTTTGTTTTTTTTCGTAGGGGTCTGGTTTTGAGCGCCTCTTTCAGAAACTCACGCAGTCGCTCGATTGCAGCATTGCGATTTGCCTTTTGTGTCCGGAACTTTTGCGAGACAACTCTTATTGCGCCGTTTTTATTTGCCCGTGTTGCAAGCCGTTCGAGTATTTGCTGTTTTTGTGTATCGGATAAACTTCCGCAGTTCAACACATCAAACAATAGTGTTATTCGGGTGTTGACCTTGTTGATATTTTGTCCGCCGGGGCCGCTGCTGCGGGATGCCTTGAAAATAAGGTCATCCTCACGAATAAGTATGTCATCTGTGATTTCAATCATCGTGCTGTTGCTTGGCCAAAAAGTAATCAGAATTGGTCGAGGAATCGCAGGTCATTCTCGAAGAATAGTCGGATGTCGGTAATGCCGTATTTTCGCATCGCCAGCCGTTCTATCCCGAAGCCGAACGCCCAGCCGGTATATTTTTCGCTGTCTATTCCAACGGCCTCGAAGACATTCGGGTCAACCATTCCACAGCCGCCCATCTCCGTCCAGCTTTCTTTGCCGCTTTTGTCTTTCAGCAGCAAATCAACCTCGGCGCTCGGCTCGGTAAACGGGAAAAAGCTCGGCCGAAAGCGCCATTTTGTCTCGCGTCCAAAAAAGGCGTGAATAAACTGCTCAATTGTCGTCTTCATATCCACCATACTGACATCTTCATCGACAACGAGCGCTTCGAGCTGATGGAACATGAACATATGAGTTGCATCGACGGTATCTGGCCGATAAACCCTGCCCGGGGCGACGACCCGGATAGGTGGCTTTTGATTTTCCATAACACGAATTTGTATTGTCGATGTCTGGCTTCTCAGCAGGATATTATCTTCAATATAGAAATTATCCGATGGGTCTCTTGCCGGGTGTTCCGGGCCGATATTCAACGCGATAAAATTGTGCCATTCGTCCTCAACTTCCGGACCGTAGGCAACAGAAAACCCCATTCGACCGAATATCTCCAGCAGCTCATTCAAGGTTTGCGTGATGATGTGCATTTTACCGATGTGGACGGGTTTACCCGGCAGAGTAACATCTATCAGTTCGCCGGTTTTCTCCTGCGATTGCAGCAGGCTGTTTTTTCGTTGCTCAAATGCCTCGCTAACTTCTTTTTTAATTTTGTTTGCAATTTGTCCTGCCTGCGGTTTTTGTTCCCGTGAGAGCTTGCCTATCTGGCTGAGCATATCGGTAATCTGTCCTTTTCGAGCTAAGTATTTTATGCGGAATTCTTCCAGTTGCTTCAGGTCGGCAACTTTCTGCAGCTCCGCAAGAGCATCTTTACCGATTTTTTCAAATTGCTCAAGCATTGAACTATGAACTATGAACAACGAACTATGAACTATGAACAACGAACTATGAACTATGAACAACGAACAATGAACTCATTACAAAGCGGCTTTGACTTTTTCTACGATGGCATCAAAACCAGCAGGGTCGGCTATAGCGATTTCGCTCAGAATCTTCCTGTTTAGGCCGATGTTTGCTTTTTTACAGCCGTTGATAAACTGACTGTATCTTATACCTCGTTGGCGGCAGGCTGCGCTAAGGCGTGTTATCCAAAGACCACGGAAATCTCGTTTTCGTCGTTTGCGGTCGACGCGGGCATAAACTCCTGCACGGACGATAGCTTCTTTTGCCGCACGGTATAGATGGCCTCTCGATGCTCGATAACCTTTTACTGTTTTGAGGACTCGTTTCTTTGCTTGGTGCCTTGCAGCACCTTTTCTGACTCTTGGCATTTTTACTGACCCGCTTTCCTTTGAAAATTTTTACTTTTACAGCTTGCTGGCGGCAGCTGGATCGAGGCCGAGAAGCAAGCATATCACATTGATTATTTATGGCATAGCCATTTTATATTGACTATTTGTTTTTTGAAATTCGTGTCCTGATAATTTTAGCCGCCTTTCCGGTAATTATAGCTGAGCTGGTTACTCGTCTTTGTTGCTTGGCACTTTTGCCGCTCATAAGATGGCCGCTGCCGGCACGTCTGCGTTTAATCTTGCCGGTAGCCGTAATCTTAAATCTTTTGGCTGCTCCCTTATGGGTCTTTTGTTTAGGCATTTAATTGATTCCTTCTATATAAAGCCGCTAATTTACGTTATTTGCAGACATAGGTCAACACAAAATTTTAGAAATATTTACCCCCGCACCAATTGCCATCCGTCCGAGGAAATCAACAATCCCAAACCTGTGGTGAGCAAGCCTGTCTTGAACGTAGTCGAAAGAGTCGAACCATCGACACTTGTCCGCCGCTCTGTCTGGCGGAATCGAAAATCGCCAATCGAAAATCGGAAATCGTTTATTTATTCTCCCCCATCAGTTCGGCAACTTTTGGTTCTATAGCCTCAGCCCATATCTTATATCCTGTCTTATTCGGATGCAGGTAGTCCGGCATAATATCTCTGCCCAACATCCCATCTTCTGACAGAAAGCCGCTATTGATATCAAGGTAATGTATCATTTCGCCGTCGGCGATTTGCGAAGCCAATAGACTCGCTTTTGCATTCTTTTCTCGCTGTGCCGTTGGTTCCTGGCCACGCGGGAATATCGCCAATAGAAGTATCTTGGTTTTAGGTAGTTTGCAGCGCAGCCGCTCACAGATAGCGATGATTCCGTCGGCTATCTCTTCGGCTGTGTACTCATCACCGTTGGAATTGTTTGTGCCTGTCATAACAACCGCAAGTTTTGGAGAAATTCTTTTCAGGTTCGAATTGTCTAACCGCCAAAGCACGTGTTCTGTTCGGTCGCCGCTGAAGCCCATATTGACTGCATTACGCGGCGCATAATACTCGTTCCAGATTTTCCTGCCCCTGTTTTCCCAGCCGTGAGTTATGGAATCACCGATAAAAAGCATACCGACTTTTCCCTTTCTCAGCCGTTCATTGACCCGTTTTTGGCGCTGTCCCCACCATTGTACAGCCCATTTAGCAGTTTGTTGAACGGGCGTAACAGCCGCATGTTTCGTGACTATGTTTGACGGACATGTACGTTCTTGCTGACAGGCGCCAACGATGAGCATCATACTCGTCAGCAGCAAAATAATAACAGTTGTTATCTTTCGTCTCATCTTTATACCTTTTCTTTTCAGCTACTAATGCCTTTTATATAATAGCATCGAAAGTGTGTCTTTCAACAGAAATCCCCGCCAACTTGTCCCCGCATATCGCGATTTATTGCGACCACTTTATATTTAGCCCCCACCCGGCGCGGTGGGGGTTTCCCTAAAACCTCGCGCCGAGGTTCGTTTATCCCCGTCATTTTGATGACGGCGTTTGCCTGCCCTGTGGGTCCCACACTAGTGTAATTCTGGAATTAAACTTAACAATATCTCTCTTACTTCATTCAAGTCTGGATTACCGCTTATTAGATTCTCTATATTTCTACGTGCCATCTTAAATAGTATCTTCGCTTTTTCGTTACTTATGCCTAACAGAACATCCGTCATATTGAGAGATTCTAAAATGGTAAAATAGTCAAACTTAAGGAACACACCTTGCTCATCATTAATTTTTCTCGCACTTAGGTAGTGTCTTACTCGTTCTTGTTTTTTTGAAACCGCTTCATCTGCACCAGAGGACAGCCCCCATGAAATAGGATACACGATATCAAGGAATGGATTTCCTATGCCGGCAAATTTGTAATCTGTAAGATGTATCCTATTGCCGTCTAAAAAAATAGTTTCCGGGTTATAAGTATCTCCCTTTATTATGCTATCTCCAACATTTATTCCAGATAAGTTACCAATTAACTCACACAACCTGCCATAATTCTTGGCGTTTTTTATATTCTTGGCTAAAGTATTATCACTATTTCCAATAATTTTCAAAAAGCTGTAATTCTTTATAAATTCCAAGTTATCCCTGCTGCAACTTGCCCTGTATGGAATGGTATTTACAGGAAGGCAATGTATAGCTGCTAAGTATTCTATTATTCGTAACACTGCCTCGTCCAGCCGACTGCTTCCGGACATAACAGATTCATCTAAGGGCAGATTTTCCCCTAAGTAAGGCCAGATTATAAAATCATTTCCAGCATGCAATATTGCAGGGACGGCAATTCCCCCCTCTGAAAATCTTCGTATGTTTTCTTCTTCAACCAAAAAACGGTCTTTTAAATAAATATTGGCATCCTTTTCCTCTACAGCTATCCGTATAGGTTCCTCGCAAAACATTGCAGTGAACTTTCTGCCGCTGGCTCCTGTCAGCAGACAATAACTCGCCATACCATAAGCAACATCATAGGGTTTTATTGTTACCTCCTCTCCCAATTTCCCTTCTACAGAACTCAGGATAGAACTAGGCGGATTATTCATAATTTATCACCAGCCACATGCAGAACACTCCCATACATTTGTGAATCCTGACAATGATTATACAGTCTATATAAAACGACTAACCCCGCGATGTTTCAAAATCCACATCAATTTTTGGCCGAAAATCCCTCTAACTCAAAACTAAAAACTATCGCTGTTGCTCAACCAATTCTACCTTCAATTCTCATCAAACACAAGACGGAAATTTCCTATTGAGAATCCGTGTAAACTTGTCTCGTCATAGTTTTAACGACGGCGGATCCGCGTCTAAAAAGTCCGTGTTTATCCGTGTTACCGTCCGTGTCAGTCCGTGTTTCCTTGTCCTGAGCTTGGCCTGCGGTGAGCGAACCTGTCTTGCCTGTCCTGAGTGCAATCGAAGGAGTCGAACCGTCGAAGGAATCTGCGGTTAAAATTAATCCGTGTCAATCCGTGTCTAAAAAATCCTTGTATAAAAACCGCCGCTATGCTATAAAACTCTTTTGTATAAATTTACTCATAAGGAGAAACTGTTATGGACGCACTTGAGCGGTATGACCCGCAGATTTGCGAATTGATTAGGCAGGAGAAGGCCCGACAGAGTGCCTGTATTCGTCTTATCCCCTCGGAAAACTACGTTTCCGAGGCCGTAATGTTGGCCAGCGGTAGTTGTCTTACCAACAAGTACGCCGAGGGCTATCCCGGCCGGCGGTATTATGAGGGCCAGCAGGTAACCGACCTCATTGAGATATTGGCACAGGAGCGGGCGAAAAAATTATTCAAAGCCGACCATGCAAACGTTCAGCCGTATTCCGGCTCGGTCGCCAATCTTGCTGCCTACCTTGCCTTGATTGAGCCGGGTGATACGATTATGGGCCTGTCTCTGCCGTATGGCGGACATCTCACACACGGCTGGAAGGTCAGTGTTACGAGCAGGATATTCAATTCTGTTCGATACACAGTCCGCCCCGACACCGGCCGATTCGACTATGATGAGATTGCCGACCTTGCGAAGAAGCACCGCCCCAAAATCATCATCTCTGGCGCAACTGCTTATCCGAGGGAGATTGACTTTGAAATCTTCGGCCAAATCGCAAAGGACGTCGGTGCCTATCACGTCAGTGACATCGCCCACATCGCAGGCCTCGTCGTCGCCGGCATTCACAAAAGTCCTATCCCGTATTCGGATATCGTTTCGACCACAACGCATAAGACGCTGCGGGGGCCGCGAGGCGGTATGCTGCTGTGCAAAAAAGAGCACGCAGAAAAGGTCGATAAATCCGTCTTTCCAGGCCTGCAGGGTGGGCCGCATATGCACACTTTGACCGCCATCGCGGTGGCAATGGCTGAGGCGGACACGCCGGAGTTCGTCGTTTACGCAAAACAGATTGTCAAAAACGCAAAAGCGCTTGCCAACAAGCTGCTCGAATACGGCTTCAACCTGTCATCCGGCGGGACGGATAATCATCTAATTCTCATTGACCTGCGAAATAAAAAAGTGCCGGGCAGGAAACTGGCAAAGGCGCTGGATAGGGCAAGAATAGTTACCAACTACAATACAACTCCCTTAGACCCATCTCATCCGGCTGACCCGAGCGGTCTTCGGCTTGGTACGCCGGCAATAACCACCCGCGGAATGAAAGAATCGGAGGCCGAGCTAATCGCCGGCTTTATAAATAAAGTTGTGGAGAACATCGACAGCGAATCGGTAATCGAAAATGTCGGCAAGGAAGCACTGCTGCTGAGCTCGCACTTCCCTGTGCCCGGCCACTTTATTATCCCAAATAAAGATGCCAATTCAACACGGATATCAGAGCTTCTGACTCCCTGGTTGTTTGGCGGGTAAGTTTGTAACTCGTCGCCCATGACTCGTGACTCGCATACATAGATGCGTAAATGCGTGGTAAAGGAGCCGTATGGCCGAAGAAAAGGTGCTGGTCGTCGAGCGAAAAGTTGTTGAAGAGGCAGGGATATTTAACGGCCTTGCATTCGACGTGGACCGCTACCGCGACAAAATCTTCGCTCCAAGCGTCCCCCGCTTCATACCGAGGTCGCAGGCAGAAAAAGACCCATCTTATAAACAAATCATTCCCTACGTTATAATGGCCCACAACGGGACGTACCTTAGCTATGTCAGGGGAAGACGAGCGGGCGAGACTCGGCTTGTTGGACTCAGGTCCATCGGCATCGGAGGCCATATAAATCCGATTGATGCTGATAATAGTTCTTTATTTGCTTACTTATACGAAAATTATCTTACCGCTGTTGAACGTGAGGTGGCCGAGGAAGTGTCCGTAGAGGCAAGCCATACTGACCGCGTTGTTGCCCTTCTTAATGACGAATCCAACGAGGTCGGAAGCGTGCACCTCGGAGTGGTCCACCTCTGGACTCTGGATGCACCAAAGGTTAATAAGCGCGAACAGATGATAACGCAAATGGCCTTTATGAAAATCGACGAGCTGCAAAAAGTCCGGGATACTATGGAGACGTGGTCGCAGTTGTGCCTTGACAAACTCGATGAGATTGCGCATAGCGTAAATGAGTAGATGCGTGAATGTGTTAACGAGATACGCTTCACAAGGGACGGTCGAATATGAAATTTATAAAGAATATTGTAGGGTTTTTGATTGGTTTTATTGTTATCTCAGGCATCTTCTATTTTATCCGCGGCGGCGGTGGTGGTAAGCTCGAAGGCTTTGAGCCGTACCATAGTGCAGAAGGACGTTTCTCTATTTTATTCCCCGGTAAGCCGGAAAGAAAGCTGCAAAAGGAAAATACCCAAATCGGCAAACTTGAATTTGTTATATATCAAGCCGGCTCAAAAGAGATAGGATTTATTGTCGGATATGTGGATTATCCGCAAAAGATGTTTGAAAATGTTGATATTGAAAAGATGCTGGATGGTGCCAGAGATGGTGCGGTGCGAAATGTCAATGGCGAATTAGAAAGTGAAAAGGCCCTCGATTTTCACGGCCATCCGGCAAGAGAGTTCGAAATTAAAGTTCCAGAGGAAGCAACGGTCAAATCAAGAATTATTTTAATCGGCAATCGGCTGTATCAGGTGATGGCCGTTAGTGAATCGAAAAGTGTGCTTAAAAAAAATTGTCCGAAATTTTTCGCCTCCTTCGAGGTGGATGGAATAAACGGATAGCGTTTAGCGGAGAGTGTAGATGAGTGGATGCTGGTTGAACTGTTGCATTATCGCATATACGCATTAACGAATTATCTCATTGACGATTTTTTTGGGCGGGAATAATTATGAAAAAGAGCACCGCTCTTAAAATTTTGAATCCAATTTTACTGGTGCTGCTCGTCAACCAGGCATTGACCGCATTATTTCACGCGAAAATTTCGCACGAGGCGTTCGAGTTTCTCCACGAGGGCGGCGGAGTATTATTAATAGTTCTTATCATTATACACCTTATATTGAACTTCAGCTGGATTAAGGCAGGCTACTTTCCAAAATAGAAGAATTTAGAATTGAGAATGTAGAATTTAGAATTACGATTTATGATTTTTTAACCGAGCGACGAGTCACGAGAGACACTTGTCCGCCGTCTCGTCTCGCCGTAGCTTTAGCGAAGGCGGAAGCCCCTAAGAAGCGAAGCAGGATGGCGAAGGTGGAAGCGACGAATTCGCCGGCAATTGCGGGTGCCTCGCCAGTACGAGATACGCTTCACGCTTCACGAGATACAAGAAAAATGTTGACTTTTGGCTTCTTTTCCGCTATTTTATCTGGCCAAAGGCGGAAAGCCAGAGAAAGGGGGCTTAATATGCTTTTAATGAGCACTTTTACTTGGATAATTATTGGTGTGGCTGTTGTGATTTTGGCTGTGTTTTTTGGAACAAAAATAAAGGATAAATATTTTTAAAAAGCAGCGAGTTGTACCAAAAAACTGGAACAGGCGGGCGACACCTGCCTAAGACTTGCAGGCGCAGGCGAAAGACGAGGGATGCTCGATACTTGTTATTCTGAGCGGCCTGTCCTCCGTAGCTCTGCGAAGGAGGAAGCGAAGAATCTAATTTATTAACGATTCACGAGCGACGAGAGACGAGCCACGAATCCGGCGGGAAGTGCAGAATAAACGCGAGATACGCTTCACGAAATACGAGATACGAATTATTTGTCGGGAATTGCGGGGGTGGGGCTGATAGAATAGAGAACAATTTATAGGAGAAAAATATGCCGAGATTTGAAGAGTTCCGGGAGGCCTTGGGGCAGATTCTGCAGGAAAGGCCGAATTGTTATTGGCTCTCTCATCAAATTGTAAACCAGCTAAGAGAACGGAATCCGGAGATTTTAGAAGGGTTGGAAAAAAAGTACAGTACGTCATACGGCCGAGGCGGCGGGGATTATTACAGTACCAGTAGCGCAATAGCGCATTGCCTGCAGGACTGGCCTGAGTGCGTGGACGTGCAGTACCTTTTCGGCAGGGACCTTCGAATTGGTAACATAAAAGCGACTGATGATTTAATGGGAATCTATCGGTGGATTAGTTAGAGCCGAAGCTATTCGCCGGTAATTGCGGGTGCCTCGCCGGCACGGTCTTTAGTTTTTAGTAAATAGTATCTGGTGCTAACGACAAACGACTATATACTAACGACTAATCATAGTGCGAGAGAGTTGCCGTTTGATTGAAATTTGGCTTTATGAGAGTTGTGGATATAAACAGGTAAGATTAATAGAAAGGAGTCTTAATATGCTTTTAATGAGCACTTTTACTTGGATAATTATTGGTGTGGCTGTTGTGATTGTGGCTGTGTTTATTGGAATGAAAATAAAAGATAAATATTATTAGAAAGCAGCGCGTTATACCCGAAGACTGGAAAAGGCGGGGTAATTAAAGCCAGGAGCGTTAATAGGCCTCTGTCCGAGCTGTTTTTTCGTAGCGAGCGACGAGCCACAGGCCTCTTTGCAGCTACTCCCCGGAAGTTTAAGTATGCAAATTCCCCGAAGATATTTAAATCTGGGGACACCATACTTATTTTTTCTCCACTGAAAGTTTTTTAATCCGCCATCCAGCCTTTTTAAATGATTAATGATGAATGATAAGTGATTATTTTGAGATTGCCACGGCCTTCGGCCTCGCAATGACCTAATCCGTGTCAATCCGTGAAATCCGTGGTTAAAATTAGTCTGTTGTCTTTGGTCTATTGTCTTTAGTCTAAACACCGCTCTCTGTGG
>CAZMSP010000059.1:0-13005 GCA_964568985.1 uncultured Pirellulales bacterium | reverse complement strand
ACAGCAGCTACTACAAGCATAAATTCGGAATGGAGGGTCGAAAAACGATTCTGACGTTCGGCCTGCTTAATAGAAACAAAGGCATAGAGGTCATGCTCAAGGCGATGCCAACCATAATCGAGGCCGACCCAACAGTTCTATACATAGTCCTGGGCATGAGCCACCCAATCGTATTGAAACAAGAGGGAGAATCATATAGATTCAAGCTCCAACATATAGTAAAAGACCTTGGTTTGCAGGAGCATGTGATTTTCCACAACAGATTCGTGAAAGACGAGGAACTTCACAACTTTTTGTGTGCAGCGGACATTTATACGACGCCCTATCTCCACAAAGAACAACTGACCAGCGGCACATTGTCCTTTGCCGTCGGCACAGGTAAAGCGGTAGTTTCTACGCCCTACTGGGCGGCGATGGAGCTATTGGCTGACGGGCGAGGAAAACTGGTGCCATTCGGTGATTCCAAACAAATGGCAGAAGCGATAATCGAAATACTCCAGGATGATTCGCTGTATTATTCGCTTCGTAGGCGGGCATACGACTATGGCAGAGATAGAACCTGGCCCAAGATAGGTCAGGCATACTGGAAGCTATTTAGCGCAAAACACTTGCCGGTTTACATTACTGCCAAACTCCCACTATCAGCAACCGAGACAATATCAAGCATTGAAGTGCCTGAGCCGTCACTGGCCCATTTGCAAAAGCTGACCGATGACACGGGACTACTGCAGCATGCCACATTTACCATACCAAATCGCAAACACGGCTACACAACAGACGATAATGCCAGAGCTGTAATCGCGATGACGAAGTATTACACACAGTATCCTGAGCCGGAGGCGCTGCATCTTCTCGATATTTATCTTTCTTTCGTTATGCATGCACAAAATAGTGATGGTACATTTAGGAACTTTATGAATTACGACAGAAGCTGGCAGGACAAAGAACCGGAAAGCAGCTGTCTTGGCAGATCTCTGTGGGCGTTCGGGACAGTAATGGCTAAACCACCTGCCGAAGCATATTTATCGATAATCAAAGACCACTTCGATAATTCAGTCAAACACGTACAGAAGCTTCATCCGAGAGATATGGCATATTCCATACTGGGTATGGTCGAATATTTAAGACAATTTCCCGGTGCCAGTGACATCAAGCGCGAGATGGAAATAGCAACAGACAATCTTGTAACACAATGCGAAGAGAACAGTTACCCTGACTGGCATTGGTTTGAGGATATCTTAACTTATGAAAATGCTGTTTTACCGCATGCACTTTTTGTTGCGGGTATGGCATTCGACAATAAAAAGTATCTTGAAGTTGCAGAAAAAACGTGTGTGTTTTTGCTTAAAAACACCTTCAATGGGGACCATTTCAGCTTTATCGGCTGTAATGGATGGTATGAGAGAGGCAAGATGAAAGCCCAGTTTGACCAACAACCGATAGAGGCAGCAAGCACAGTAATGATGCTAAGGGCTGCTTATGATGCCACCGAAAGCAGCAAATATTTGAAACTTCAACGAAAGGCCTTTGACTGGTTCCTCGGCAAAAACGGTTTGAATATGCCCTTATACGACTTTAAAACCAAAGGATGCTGCGACGGTCTTATGAGCGGGGGAGTTAATGCCAATCAGGGTGCAGAGAGCACGCTATGCTTTTTACTGAGCCTTTTGGCCATAGTAGAAAGTTATACGCTAATCGACAAGGTCGAGAGCAGTCAGCAGGTGCAAATTGCAGAGCAGACAAGCAAAGAACAGGTGCCAATTAAAAGCATATCTGTTAAAACCTAACCTAAGAAGGACGCGGTCGAAGAACCCGCCTAAAAAACAGCTTGGATGAAAGTTGGAAGCTTTAACGTCAACTCCTTACGCGCTCGGTTGCCCGTTGTGATTGCGTGGCTCGAAGAACAACAGCCGGATGTACTTGCCGTTCAGGAAACCAAGGTTCAGGATGTTGATTTCCCGGCTGATGCGTTTAGCGACAGCGGGTATAAATATGTTTTCAAAGGCCAAAAAAGCTATAACGGCGTAGCAATTTTCAGCAGAAATCAAATCACAAACGTTAAATTCGGCTTCGAGGACGAGCCCAAAGATGAAGCCCGTCTAATAAGAGCGGAGATAAACCCCGTTAGAAAGCTCGGGCGGGGGTCAACAGGACGGACTTCGGCAAGCTCAGTCGAGCCGAGCTTTCTTTCTAACGGGGTAAACGGCGTTTCGATTGTCAATACATATATCCCGCAGGGTTACCTGCCTGAGTCCGAAAAGTTCGAATACAAACTAAACTGGTTCGACCGTCTGGGCCGATACTTCAATAAGAATTTCAAACCCACTGAGCCAGTTCTCTGGTTAGGTGATTTTAATATCGCACCGGAACCAATAGATGTTTACGACCCCGAAGGATTATCAGGGCACGTCTGTTATCATCCGGAGGTTCATAAAAGATTGAGCGAGGTTATGCGATGGGGATTTGTGGATGTGTTCAGGATGCACTGCAAAGAGCCGGGTCAATATACGTTCTGGGACTACAGATTGAGAAATACATTCAAGCGGAATCTCGGCTGGCGGTTAGACCATATAATGGCCACACAGCCGCTGGCAAAAAAGTGCACTGCCTGTTATATAGACAAAGAACCACGTGCTAAAGAAAAACCGAGCGACCACACGCCTATTATCGCAGAATTCGACTTGTAAAGTTTCTCCTTTTGGAGCAGATTTTGTTACGTTTTTAGCGACGGCATACAAGCCCGGCTATTTCAAGAATCCGCCACGGCGGACAAGTCAGTTACTCTCTATCTATTTTCTTGATTGCGTTGTCGGCTTCTTTGCGAACATCTTCATTCGAATCTTCCACCCTTGCTTTTTCGAGGGCAGGCAGGGCTTGCGTGTTTTTTACTTCTCCGAATACCCGTGCGACCTGTTTTCGCAATTCCGGGTCAGGGTCTGAAAGTAGAACATTCTCGAGGGCCTTTCTGATTTTGTCATCAAAAGAAAATTCCGCCAAATTTTCTATAGCTTCCAGTCGCTGCCATTTGTTTCCCCACGCGAGCCTATCGAGAAGTAGGTCTGTGCTTCCATCGTATCTTGGCTGTACAACGATTACTCGTTTCTCAATTACTTTGGGCGTTGTGGTAACAACATAATAAGGCTCTGTGCGATAGTAGAATCCTGAGCCGACAACTATTGTATTGATGCGAGGACGATAGTATTGCGAACGCCAGCTGCTGCCAACCGGTCTAAAATTACGGTTACGATGAGGGAAGCTGTTTGAACGCCGTCTGTTATCGGGGCGGTAACTACGACGGGAATATTGATGACCGCTGCCAAAGCTTACAGATATGCTGGTGCGCGCCAAAGCCATGTCTGGCAGCCAAATAAGGGAACATAATACTGCTATTTGAACTAATCTAAATCTTAGCGTTTTCATTTTTGTCTCTCCTTAAATTGTGTTCTGCCTGATTTTTGCTATGAAAGAACTAAAGTCGACATTATTGTTCAGTGTCATATCCGGCCGGTTTTTCATAGATTCAGACGCTCTTGAGAGAGCTTTTATTGCAAGGTGCCAATGAAAAAAATGTATCCTAAAAGAGCAGTCAATGTTAGAAGTCAACGAAATGAACGATTGCGTGCTTTAGTGAACACCCAGGCATACTGACTTCGGCGAGGTGAGCGCCCTGACGAGTGTCGAATTTTCCCGGCAGCAAGAATGCTTCGAGTGGTTGTCAATATTAACTACGATTTTTTCAATAATGGTAAATCACCGCTAATCAAAGCCAGTTTTTTTCTTCTTGTCCAACCTTTTAACTGCGCCTCTCGCTTAAGCGCATCATTCCTAACAGGAAACTTTTCGTGATAAAGCAACCTTTGCACGCCAAATCTATTTGTGAAACGGCCGCCTTGACCGCTTTTATGCCGTTGGAATCTTCTTTCTACGTTATCCGTTACCCCCGTATAAAATCGGCCATCAGAGCATTCGATAATATAGACAAGCCACATAATTGCGTTATCCTTCGACTCGGCTTCTACTCACTCGCTTATGCTCTTTGACTTGGTTCGGCTTCGCTCACCACAGGTCGCTTAGAGCAGGCTCGTTCGTTCAGCCTCGCTCAGGATGATTCGACTATCTACTTGTAGATAGTCGAATCACTGGGGAACAAGGATTCGAACCTTGACTAACTGATCCAGAGTCAGTCGTGCTACCATTACACTATTCCCCAAAAAAATCGTGCTGCGTATATCGTATCGCGTATTGCGTTAGCTAACTAACAAAGCCAAAATGTTTAATCAGCTTCCAGCCGGCGGGCAGAAGTATCGCAGCGAGGATTGTCTTTAAGATATCGCCGATGATAAAGGGGTATAAACCAACGGCCAGCACGGTTCTGTTTATACCCATTAAAAAAGATAACCAAAGCAGGCCAAAAGCGTAAATCACTATATTTCCCAAAAGCATTGCCGAAATCGTGGTTCCGACTCTGCGGTCCCATCCCTTTTCAGCCAGCAGTCCCACAATGCAGGTAGCGGCAACGAAACCAATCAGATAACCGCCGGTCGGGCTGATTAGTACGGCAAAACCGCCTCGGGCGTGTGCGAATACAGGCAGGCCTGCAATGCCTTCGAGTATATAGGTCAACACGCACAGACCGCCTCGCCATGGGCCAAGAAGTGCCCCCAACATCAAGACAGCGAATGTCTGGCCTGTAATAGGAACGGGCCAGCCGACTGCGAGTTGGGCGCAGATTGCAATGACGAAAGAGCCGGCGATAATCAACACAATATCATACAAAACAGCCCGGCTTTTTTCGTAAGGCCGTAAGAGGTCAGCTACAGTTGCATTTGCCAACATATCCACTCCAAAAAAAAACAAAAAACATCAGTTACAGACATAAAAATTTGTTGTGCGGTGATTATATCTGAAAGTTTTTGAATGTCAATTGTCTTGCTGAAGGGGTTTGCCTATTATTCCACTTTCAGTGTTTTCGAGCAGTTTTACTTTGAGCAGGTCGTTTTGTTTCGGTTTTTTTTGCGATTTCTCAAGATAGACCATAAAATATCTCTCGCTTCTACCGCAGGCCCCGTTAGAAATATTCCCCTTTCTGAAAGCAGGTTCCGGCCCCACAGAGTTTCTAACGGGGCAGGGCATGCCGTTAGAATTTTCCATTAAAATTGTAGCGTTTTCGCCAAGAAATTGTTGCCGGAACTTGTTAGATAATTCCTCGTTCAAATCACGCAAAATTTTTGAACGCTCTTTTATAACTTTATTAGGCAGCTTGTCTTGCATAGCTGCTGCGGCGGTGCCTTTACGCAATGAAAAGCTGAAAATGTGCATTTTAGCAAAGCCAACGTCTTTTGCTAAATCGATGGTTTTCTCAAAGTCGGCATCAGTTTCACCAGGGAAACCAACGATTATATCGGTTGTTATGGCTGGTCTGTCGAGGCGAGATTTGACCAGCCGCACTTTCTCTCTAAATTCATCAGCAGTATATTGCCTGCACATCTTCTTCAGGACAGCGTTTGAGCCGGATTGCAACGATAAGTGCAGATGTGGCATAATGTTAGGGTGTTTGCAGAAGATATCGAGCAAGTGCGGCGTTACGTCGGCAGGCTCCAGTGAACTGAGACGAATCCTTGCAAGATTCGGTATTATTGCCATTTTATCGAGCAAATCTGCTAATTTTTCGTTCTGGTGATTAGGCCAGTTTTTTCTTCTGACGGTTTTTTGACCATAAGCACCGAGAAACACCCCAGTTATGACAATTTCCCTATGGCCGGCTTCAACAAGGGCTTGTGCCTCGTGGAGAACCATCTCTAAGGATTTGCTTTGGACAATAGGGCGTGTTTTGGGTACAATACAATAGCTGCAAAAACCATCGCAGCCATCCTGGACTTTTAGAAAAGCCCTGGTGTGGTTTTTAAAGCAGGTCAATTGCGGCAGTTCAGGTTGGGCTGCTAAGTTGTTTTCACAGTTAAGGTTAGAGCTTATAGATTGGCCGTTGACTATCTGGCTTAATGCAGAAGCAGTGGTTTTGCGATTTCTGATGATATAGATATTTTTATTTATGCCGTTTAGCTCGCCGATTTGTACGGTTGGCAAACAGCCAGAAACGACTATTACAGCGTCAGGATTTAGTCTCTGGGCTTTTCGGACATATTGCCGGCTTTTTGCTGAGGCAGTATGGGTTACGCAACAAGTGTTGATAACCACAAGATCGGGATTTTCAGGACTTTCAACAAGGGTAAGCTCGAATTGTTCGAGCAGCTGGCGAATCTGCTGGCTTTCATATTGATTGACCTTACAGCCAAGAGTAATTATGGAAAAAGTTTTCATAATATGATATAATCTATATTTGGATAAATAGATTTACAAGCTTAATAGAGACAAGTTTAGACCATAATTGGGAGGTTTGTTGTGGCGTCGACAAGCGGTGCAGTTTGGGCGGTAGATGTAGGCAATGACTCCCTTAAAGCATTGCGTTTAGCCATTGAGGGTGAGGTTGTTGCGGTAATCGGCTTCGACAATATCCCGCACGGTAAAGTTCTTACAGGGGCTGGTGTGAGGCCTGCGGAAAGAGATGAGCTGGTTGCGCTAAGTTTACGCAAGCTCGTAAGCAAACACAATTTAGGCAAAGACGATTTAATTGTTTCTGTGCCGAGCCAAAACAGCTTTGCGAGGTTTGTAAAGCTTCCTCCTGTGGAGAAGAAACGTATTCCAGAGATAGTCAATTTCGAAGCAGTACAGCAGATTCCTTTTGACATCGATGATGTACAGTGGGACTGGCAACTGATGACAGAAGAGGAGGGACCTGAAACCAAGGTTGGCATTTTTGCTATAAAGAATGAAGTTGTCAACTCGGTATTGGAACATTTCAGCAGAGAAAATCTTCAGGTTAAGTATGTCCAGATGACACCGATGGCTTTGTATAACTATTTGTTATACGACCGTCCTGATTTGCTCAAATCCGACAGCCAGGCTATCGTTGTTCTTAATATAGGAGCAGACAATACCGACCTTGTTGTCTGTACGAAGTCAACAGTCTGGCAAAGATGTATCCTTATAGGCGGTAATGCTTTCACGAAGGCGGTAGCAGATACATTCAAGCTTAATTTTGAAAAGGCGGAAAGATTAAAGCGCACGGCCCTAGTGAGTAAGTATGCCCGACAGATATTCCAGGCGATGAGGCCGACTTTCACAGATTTAGTTTCTGAAGTACAGCGTTCGCTCGGCTTTTACACGAGCTCCAACCCCAACACTAAGATAGTGAAGATTATAGCTCTGGGCGGAGGAGCAAAGCTTCGTGGGCTGCTGAAATATTTACAGCAGACGCTTCAAATACCGGTCGAAATGCCGGATACATTTAAAAGACTTGCTATGGGCGCTGGTGTCTCGCCGGCGAAATTCCACGAGAATGTCTGCGATTTCGGTATTGTATATGGTCTTGGTTTGCAGGGCTTAGGTCTGGGCAGAATAAGGAGCAATCTGCTTCCCGGCAGTATTGCCCGGTCAATGGCGTGGGCAGGTAAAAGTAAATATTTTATTGCTGCAGCGTCTGTTCTACTTTTAATTTCGCTTTTGAGCTTTGCGAGAACCGGTTTAGATAAAATCAGTTATGCGAGGAACAACCGAGTTCGACAAGAAACCAGCGTAATCATTAACGAAACCAAGCAGGCCCAGGAAAAGCTTGATGCCGAAGTACGCAAGGGTGCGGAATATGAAGCGATGATAAAAAAGGAGTTTGAGTCCTTTGCACATCGTGATGTGATACCATTATTGCAGCAGACCATATTCTCAGTCCTGCCGAGTGAGAAAAACAATCCTGAACAAAAAGAGCTTTATAGGGTCTTTGCCAGAGGTGATGTAAAAGGAGTGAAGAATTTTGAACGCAAGCAGCGAAAGCAAATATTTATAGTGGGTATGTCGATCCGCTTTACAAGTGATATTGAGACCGCGAAGTTTGGCGAAGTGGATTTACTTAAGAGAGACCGTCGCGGCGGAGAAGTTGATGAGGAAGCTTATATGAAAATGATGCAGGAAATGGGGGAGCGGCAGAGAACGATGGGCAGGAGTAGTGCACTCCAAAAGCTTCGCTCGTCGGCAAGTGGTGCGAAGGGCGGCGGTGCAAAAGAAAAGTATGGATTTGTAGTAACTATAACGGGATATAGCCCCTATGAAGACATAGCTGAACTGATGGATCCTCACGTGGTGGGAGATGACCAAAGCAAGTGGGGATTTATTACTCGACTGATGCACCTCGATGACATTGCCGATGACGGAAAGAGTCCGTTCAAGCTGTACGAGAGAACAAACTTTGATCATTTCAAGCTGCAAATACATGAAGTCGGTTTTGATAGTGAGATGCCTGTTGGGATAGGGCTTGCAGATGTCAGATATCAGCAGATGAAAGGGAAAAAGGGCGAAGAGAGAATTTTAATAGACCCGCTGACAAAAGAGATTATCAGCAAGGTTGCTGTGCTGGACTTTGAAGGAAAACCAGTGCTCGATGGGCTTACCGGCAAAGAGATTTATGAGGTCAATGACCGTTGGTTTGTATTAAATGCTAAATTTCTCTGGAAAGATGATGCCTCTAAAGCTTCTGAGGTCCCTGTAGCACCTGCCGAGAAATAAATCTCGTCAACCTATCTCCTCTGTTAGGCGTGCGGAATCGAGGCAACCGAGGCGTACTAACTAAGGAAAAGGTGGAGATTAACGGAGCTTTCGAGGATTGATTACTGAGGTTTTGAGGCTGACAGGCCGAGGTAGAGTAATGGCTCAGTAGAAATCACAGTGGATCAAGATAAAGTAAATTGGTGAGCACAAATGAATTTTTTTAAAATTCTTATTCAAAAGCTAAGTCTTTTTAAGAGTAGCTCGGCTCTGTTAGTACCCATTGTTATCGGGCTGGTTGGTGTACTTCTTTTAATACCTACCCAATTAATGAGCAGTAAGCTTAAAAAACAGATAAAAAGTGAAAGTGTTTCAAAAATAGATAGAAATATTCGGTCCCTGAATCGACAGGCCGTTTCCAGAGAGCAGTGGAAAAAGGAGCAAGAGCGTCAGCGGGGTTACGCAAGCGACGCCAATGGGATAGCACTTTTAGCGAAGCAAAGCACACAAAGAGAGCTGTTAAACTATAAAATATTCCCTGAGCCCGAAGCTAAATCACAATTCACCTTTGTGGAATTTGGCAAGCGATACTGCGCTGCGTTGGAGGCACTTGTTACCGGTATAAGTGCCCATGATTGTCCCACAGATGCCGAGTTGAATAGAGCTTTGGAGATCTCATCCGGGCGTTCCGGTCAGGGCAGTAGGTATCGGTCGACGGATCCATATACGAGGACAGAGCCTTCAATGAAGTTATCAGGGACATCATATAGGATGCGTAGTGAGATTGGTAATACTGTAGTGGATGAGATTTGCCGGGGGGCGGCGGAATCTGCTTCAGTTTATGCAAATCCGTTAGATTTGAGCGGATACAAATTCTGGAGAGAATATAAATATGATGGTAAAATACAAGAGGCAGTTGAGAATTGCTGGTATTACCAGTTAGCTTACTGGGTCGTCGAGGACGTTATCAATACGATAGGAGCCATGAATACCGAAGCAGGGTCGAATAGTGTTCTGACATCACCGGTTAAACGGCTTATGGGTGTAACTTTTAATTTGGGTGTAGGTGGATATCAAACGTCCGGATTATATGCTGGTCGCGGGATGCTCGGCGGGTCCAGGGGAGTAAAGAGCGACGCTGGTGATAAGCCCGTTTATGTTCTTTCACTTGAAGATGCTTTTATAGAACCCCACACGGGCAGATATTGCGATAGTGATATTGATGTTATACACTTTAATGTAGCCGTTGTAGTTGACGCAAAGGCGATTTTACCGTTTATGCAGCAGCTCTGTAGCGCCAAGGGGCATAAATTTGGAGGGTTCTACGGAAATGAACAAGAGCGGATTTATAAGCACAATCAGATAACAATATTAGAAAGCAAGATTAGTTCAATCGACCGAGAAGACCAGACCCACAGACTCTACCGTTATGGAGATGGTGCTGTGGTGGAACTGGATTTAACTTGCGAATATATGTTCAACAAAGCTGGTTATGAAGAAATTAAACCGGCATCTGTTAAAGAAGCACAGAATCCAGAGGAGAAAACAAAGAAAAAGAGAAGATGAGAGGGTCAAGAAAAAAAAGCGTCCCCCTATTTTCTTGTTGAAAATAAGAAGGGGGGCATGTGAGCTACGTGATGCGCGATATAGTAAGTAAAATAGTCAACTTTTTCGAAACACATATTGAAAAGATAGTCTTGGCGGTTGTTGGAGTTGTGTGTATCTGGCTACTTTTCTACTATGTTATACTCGGCCCCAACAAGGTCGAATACCAGGGCGAGAAACTTAGCCCCAGTAAAATTGATATTGAGATAAGTAAGGAAGCTGAGCTTTTGAGGCGGAAGCTGAATGAGCCGCCCAAAGTACCAGAGCCATATACGCGGCGGTTGGATGGTTTTATAGGACCGAACGACCCAGTCAGAGGGGGAATACGCGGTGAGCTACAAAATGGTTTTGTAGGATTATTCGATTCGCCGTTAAGCGATATTAACACAAATCTTTATCCACCAATGCCAAGTAGTAGCTCGTTGGAAGCAGGTTTTGCAAGAGAATATAGTCTTCCATTCATTAGCGAAGTCAATGAGGTAGCAGTTGAGCACATCAGAGCAGTTGCCTTTGTACCGGCCAGTACCGTTGACGAGCGAAATGCTTATAAGAAAGAGAATAGTAAGCTGAAGGATATCGATTTTGTAACTGTAGAGGGAAAGTTTGATGTTGCAGGATTATGCGCGAGGTTTCAGGAATGCTTTGCCGGCAAGGCAGTTAAGGAAGAAGAATGGTATGATCCATGTCTTGCGAGGCCGATATTTGCAGCGGTCCAGCTTCAAAGACAAGAGCTGAACAGCGACGGGACGTGGAGCGACTGGGAAAATGTAGCTCGAAGCAGGATTGACCCTTACAAAAAGTTATTTGAAGTTATAGAAGATGTTCAAGACTTGCCGCCTGGTGGTCTAACAATAAGGATGCTTCAATTTAATAATTCGGAGGTGATGATAAATCTGTTGCAGCCGGAGGCCTATGTGATAGCTTCTGCGGGTGAAGAGTGGTTTCCTCCTACACTACATAGTAGGTACCTGGAGCAGCAGAGACAGGCGGAAATAGAGGCGAGACGTGCGGCCTTAGAGAAAGCAAAAGAGGAGCGTGAGAAAAAGCTTGAAGAAAAACGGGATGAACGGCGTTCGGCAGGGACTGATACGAGAGGACGTTCAGGACGATTCGGTGGCGGTGAATACGGTACAGGAGGTTCCTATGGTGGCACTAGGTCCGGAAGTGGATTAAGCACAAGAGGGTCCCGTAGTGAGCGTTATCCTTCAAGCACAACAGACACGAGAAGAACCCCTTATGATAGAGGAGGAAGTTCAGCAAGAACGAGAATATCCGGGGAACGTCAGAGCGAAGAAGAACTTTCAGCAATGGGAAGCAAGGACACTTCGAGGGGACCATCGACAAACGATGTTTATGATGAGTTTTATGCGATTACGATTGCTCTCAGAGCGGATCTTGCCAAGATGCGCGAGCCGTTATTGTTCTGGGCCCACGATGATACAGTCGAACCAGAAAAGACCTACCATTATAGAATTCGTTTGGGCGTTTTTAATCCGATAGCTGGAACTAATCAGTTCAGTGAACAAGACGAATCGCGCAAGAGTGATGTTATTCTATGGAGTAGGTTTTCCGACGTAACGGAGATGGTGGAGATCCCTGCAAGATCGTATTTCTTCGCGAATGATATACGAGAGGCCGCCAAGGCTGTTACAGTGGAGGTCTGTAGGTATGTATTGGGTTACTGGTACAGTGAGAAGTTTCCGGTCATGCAGGGAGAAGTTATCGGAAAGGTTAAGCGCGTCGAGTTGACACCTGAGGAGCAGCAACTGGGTATTACAGCACCTGAAACAATTGATTATGGTACTGGAGCAGTCTTTGTTGATGTTATGGCTGTTAATGATTGGTCGGGCGGCAATAAACTTGTTGCCAAAGGTTATTATGATATGCTTTACAGTTCTGATGGGATAAACATAGAGCATATGCCTATTAAAACGATGAACTGGAGTAAAGAATTAAAGGCCATATTTAGTGACATCCAAAAGTCCGTAAGACAAAAGAAGCAACCTTTGCGAGATTGGGACAGCAGAAGGACTGAACTGAGGCGACGTGCTCCAGAGAGGGGGGATTATTATGAACTTGGAGGAGATTCCATGGACAACTATAGACAGAGATGATGAATCCCGCCCTTCGGAAGGGCGGGATGAAGACAGGGGGTGATCATTAGTCTATGTTGTCGTTTCTGGCGTGCGAGGACATAATCTTAAATTTCCATTTTCCTGTCAAATCCGTAGATGTTTTAGGCGTTGAAAGTCATTCCTTTTTTGGCTGGACAAACGACGCTAATCATATTTTCAATTGAATTACCTTACAGCGAAATTTATTTTAAAATTTAGTGGATGGCGTTTAGTGGATGACTGGTATCCGGTTTCATTTCTTGACTATTCGCTGCCAGTAGATTAGAGTGTACGCGCAATAGATTTTGCTTGAGAGGAGGAAAAGATATGAGCCAGTGAGGATTCCAAAAATATGGTTGGTGTTGTGAATGGCACTTAGGGTGAGGCGCATCTTTTAAGGGGATTTGTTATGGAAACAAAATGTTCAAGCAGAGGGAAATTTCTGCCATATTGCAATGGCTAACAAGACGCGACAGCTTTACCGGCGGCTTTCACCCCGCCCTTCCGAAGGGCGTGGTGAAAATAAATGCTTGATAATTTCCATTCCTTATTTATAATGATTTTTTCATCTTATTTTTTTGAAAGGGTTGATAAATGAATTACGATGTAGCGGATTTGTCGCTGGCGCCGGAAGGCAAGAAGCGGATTTTGTGGGCAGATAATGATATGCCGGTTCTGGCGACGATACGTAAGA
>CAZMSP010000058.1:0-13040 GCA_964568985.1 uncultured Pirellulales bacterium | reverse complement strand
ACCTCACACTTTCCATCCTTAGCCCCACCACAAGGCCCATTAAGCAATCCTTTGGCACAAAAAGCAATTGGGCAGATACCTCCGGTATAATCCAAGGCGCAGTCCCCGCATGCCTGGCAACGTTCTTCAGACGGCCAAAGACCCTGCAACCCTCCCAAAGACACTGTGTTTGCTGCGGGATGTACAACCTTACCCGTGGTGAGCAAAGTCGAACCATCAACTACCTTCGAAACCGCCTGGACACCAATTCCACAGCTCAGCACCATGATAGAATCCGCCTGTTGTATCTTATCCATCTCTCTGGCAAGCCTCGTAGCCACCAACACCTTATTGCAGATAAAATCCACCAAGGCTGTGCCTGTAATATTCTTACCCACCTTTTCCAGCTCGCCTTTCATTGCTGATAGCGCCTTCTCTCCGCCAGTTTCGCAGGCTTCGGCACAACCATTGCAAACGAGCAAGAATATATCCTTTTCTTCGCCAAGCGACTCCAGCACTTCCTCTATCGGCTTATTTTCCGTGAATAGCATCTTCGATTTCCTTTAGTACCGTATCAATGATTTCAGGAACTCTCCGTTTTATTTTATCTGTTAATTCCAATCCACAATCCACCCTTTCCGGTTCAACTCCAATGACTACAACTTCCTTTAGTGCATAATCCATTTTTCTAATAGCAGCAAGGGCGTCAATCAGACCTGTCTGATGCAAACTAATCTTGTTGCCACCGCTTAAAAATTGCTCTAATTTGTCACACTCTTCAATCCTGAGTTTTGCCTTGTAAACAGCACCTGCCTCTTTACCGGCTCTCAATGCATCAATTACCACAAGTTTCCTTACACCTTGCGCCAACAAAAGAACATCCAGAGCGGCGGTCCCGCCATCGATAACTTCCACATCATAAGGCAGTGGCATCCGCTGCAGCTTCTGGGCAATATGGACGCCTATCCCTTCATCTTTAAGCAGGATATTACCAAGCCCAAGCACCACTGTACGTCCGGTACTACAGCTTTTCTTATTCCCCACGGCTACACTGGCATCTTTTATGCTCTGCATATTAAACAATCCCGAAAATCCCTGATTCGTTTCCTCTGGCATCGAGTAGATGCACCGAGCAGGCCAGACAAGGGTCAAACGCCCGCACAATTCGTACAAGCTCAAAGGGATTATCTTTATCCTTCACTTTAGTACCTATCATCGCCTGTTCCAGTGCCCCCGGCTGGTCCTTATCATCTTTTGGCGAGGCATTCCAGGCCGTAGGTGTGATTACCTGATAATGCTGGATTTTTTTATCCTTGATGGTCATCCAGTGCCCCACCGCACCTCTCGGCGCCTCGGTTAAGCCGGCACCTTCGCCCGTCTCAGGAATTTCGGCTTGAACAATCACCGGCTCATCAGGTTTTAGTTGCAGCAACCATCCTACCATAGCATCAGCAACGAATTTCGCTTCTAAAGCCCTTGCTGCATGGCGGCCAAGAACTGAATAAAGAACATCAACATCAGCATTAAACTGGCCGAGTAGTGAATCAATCAATTCTTTTACCTTAATGTCATTCTGCGCATAGTTATTCACCATTCGCGCCAAAGGCCCAAGCTCGCAGACCATGCTCTTGTACCGTGGAGACTTTATAAATGAATAGCCCTGCTTCTTTTTAAGGTCCGGCTTTGTTTGGCCTTCAGCTGGGTTCTTACCAGAATCGCTATCCGCATACCAGGAATGCTTCAAATCCTCAGTGATATTCTCTTTGGAAAAATCTGAAACTCTCAAATCCGGTGAAACAACACCTGCTTTAAATAACCTGCCTGTCGGCAAATCAAAGCCGCCGTAAGCAAGAAGCCTCTTGCAACCTTTGCCAATCTCGAAATAGTCGCTGTACGCTTTTGCTACAGCTATCACATCTGGGATGTAGTTATTGTCAACAAATGCTCTTATTTCATTCAAACGCCACAAAAAATTGGTGATTTTGTCCTCCGTGGGTTTCTCGGTAACTCCGCCAGGTACAATGCCGACATTATGTGGCATCTTCCCACCGAAAATCGAAAGCATTTCCTGGCATTTACGTCTGATATCGAGCGCTTTGAGGTAATGATTTACAAGTTCTGCGTTTACCTTTTCGGATACTCGATAATCACCCTCATATCGCGGTACAAAAGGCGCTAAATCACCCACCGCACTGGTTGCATCAACGTAATCCAACGCTGCAAGATGATAAAAATGCAAGATATGAGATTGGAGAAAATTGGAACCCAAAATCAGAGCCCGGAGAATTTGACCATTATCCGGAACTTTACCATTCAAGCCAAAGGCATCGTCGAGACACAAAGCCGATGCAGTCGCATGGGCGGTCGGACAGACACCGCATATTCGCTGGGTCAAACGATTGGCATCGCGGGGGTCTCTGCCCTGAAGGATTATCTCAAAGCCGCGAAAGAGCGTGCCGGCACTTTTTGCTTCTTTTACCACGCCATCATCGATTATTGCCTCAATAGCCAGATGACCTTCAATTCTCGTTATTGGGTCGATTTTTATCTTTGTGCTCATCGCAGCTCCTCATATGTAATTCTTTCATACATCGGTGACGTACCATCCGGAAACCCTGGCTCAACACATCCCAAACACGGCGAGCCAGCCTTGACACACCAACTCACACCATTGTTCCACTGCCTCAAAGGACAATCGGCATTGGTATAATGTCCTTTGCATCCTAATTTGTAGAGGCAGCCAGGGTCACCTAATTTTTCAGCAAATTTACCCTTATCGAAGTCTGCGCGTCTTGGACAGTTTTCGTGAATCAACTGCCCATAGAAAAGTCTTGGCCGTGCCAACTCATCCAAATCAAGGGCTTGTGCTCCTGAGAAAAGTATCACAGATATTGTGCCCGTAAACCAGTCCGGGTGTGGGGGACAACCGGGGACATTTACAACCGGAGTCTCGATGCCTTTTTCATTGAATATTGCGTTGACACCCTTGCATAGAGTTGGATTGGGCTTCGCTGCAGGTATCCCACCATAAGCAGCGCAGGTGCCGAGGGCAATCGTAAGCAATGCATTACTTCCAAGCTCTTCAACGCTTTGTTGAACGGTCAAATGCTTACCATTCTCTTCACCAATACTACCATAAATGCCGCCTTCGGCTGTTGGAATCGCTCCCTCCACAACCAATATGTAGTCGCCCTTTCTGTTTTTTTCAGTGTCTCTTAAAACCTTAATGACCGGTTCTCCCTGACCCGCCATTATCGTTGCATGGAACAATAAATTAAGTTGTTGGCCGGGTACCAGCTCATCCAGCAAAAGATTTTGAATCCTGGGACTTACCGCATTCAAAATAGATACAGAGCAGCCTGTACAACCTGCTCCCTGTAACCATACTACTGGATACTTCTTAGTGGCCACTCTGTTTCCTTTCTATGAAAATCCAACAGATAAAAAGCTGTTATCTTTCGTCAATATACAATCAATTATTGTTAATGCTCAAATGCAAGACCTGCAGCCCTTTTAGCTGATTCTACTGTGTTACAAAGCAGCATCATTGTTGTCATTGGGCCTACCCCTCCTGGTACAGGTGTTATGAAACTTGCTTTTTTCATTATCCCCTCAAAGTCCACATCGCCAACGATTTTTTTCTTGGGTTTGCCCTTTTCATTCAGCACAGGATTGCCTTTTTCATCAGTAACAGGGACACGGTTTATACCAATATCAATCACGATAACGCCTTCTTTCACCATATCCGCCTGAATAAGTCCCGGCTTACCTGCTGCAACGAGCAGAATATCTGCTCTTTTTGTATGAAAGGCAAGGTCTTTCGTCGCTATATGACAAACGGTAACAGTAGGTGAAGCCATCTGAGACGAAAGTAACATTAAAGCAAGGGGTTTGCCTACAATCTCTGAATGACCCACTATAACTGCTTCTTTGCCTTTAAGCTCTAAGCCGCTCGATTTAAGAAGTTCAACTGCCCCTCGAGCCGTACATGGCGATAGCCCCATCTCGCCATAAACGAGCCGGCCCATATTAGCCGGGTGCATTCCTTCAACATCCTTATCCGGCGCAATCTTCACCTGCACCTGCCGGGCATCTATTCCTTCAGGAAGGGGCATCATCAAAAGTATCCCCGTAACCGAACCATCCCCGTTTAGCTGTTCTATGAAATCCAAAAGCTCCTGCTGAGTGGTCGATTCGGCTAACTGCTTTACTTCGTATTCAAGGCCTATCTCATCAAAGGCCTTCTGCTGTTGCTTAAGATACACCCGGGCTGCCGGGCTCTCACCCACCTGAACCGCTACCAGATACGGCGAAACCCCCTTGGATTTTAACTCTCCCACATCCCTTTTTAGCTGCTCTTTAATTTTGGAAGCTAACTCTTCTCCCTGCAATAAAGTTGCTGTCATCTAATCTTCTCCTTTGTCTGACTAACGACTTTCTTTTTTGTTATTTGAATTTGCTTTTCTTTGGATGATAATTCATCCCTGATTTTACTGACCATATCCGGGTCTTTAATTCCGGCCAGATTTATTTCAACATTCAAAACAGCCGAAGCAAAACCGCCGGCAATAAGCTCGGCAGCCACTCCCACGTCACTTACCAGATTGACGTTGCCTTTTTCCAGAAGCGGCTCGCACAAACCGATGGCTTCATACAAATTCCTACAGATTGCCAAAGGTACTGACATAGCTTGCTTTAGTGCCGCCTGAATAGCTTCGCTTCTCGCTGTTTTTTCTTTCTCACTTTCCTTGGGCATTTTATAAGCGGCAGAGACTTCCTTGTACGCAACCACATCCTCATCAATTAGCCTTTGTAACTCCAAACGCAACTTTTCAGCCGATGATAAAATCTCCTGCACCTCGGCCTCAACATCTTTGTATTTATCTTTACCGACCGTAAAATTTGCTACCATACTAAGCAGGCTTACACCAAGAGCACCTGCCGCAGCGGCTGCACTTCCACCACCAGGGGCCGGTTTTTTGCCTGCCAGGTCGTCCATATACTGGTTAAATTGACCTTCAAAATACATAATTCTCTTCAAATCTATTCGAGATTTGTATGTCGCTGGCTGATGATACTTTTACAGATTCCTTTGCGCTCCAAAAGAATATAAACTAAGGCATCAACATACAAAAACGCCGCTTGTTCAAATAAAGTATTATTATTAGGCCCGACAGGATAACGGCACTTGGCTCTAATGTCCTCATCGTCTGATGGCATCAGCACAACCGCATCCGCCAACTCTGCCAGGACAGAATCACTAAAAGCAGTCACGACAGCAATCTTCGCTCCAACTTCCTGAGAGACACGTGCATACTCAACAACAGTCTTCGTCGTCCCTCTACAGGAAAACGCAATCAGCAGGTCATCCTTTTCAATTTTTTGACAGGTTGCCTGTCCCGGAATATGAACATGAAATCCAATTTGTGCCAGCCGAGTAGCAAGGCATTGAGCAACCAATCCGCTTCTACCCTGACCGGTGATAAAAATCTTATCGGCTTGCAGTACCATCTCTATAATCTTATCAGACACCGACTGTCCTATCTGACTAATCAACGCCTTGATGCCGGCAAGCTGCGCCGCTACAAGCTCAATCAGATTTCTGTTTGTTGTTAGCTTTTTTGCCACTTTTTCTCCGTAAGGAGTCCCCAGAACTGCTCAATTGCTCCCACCGCATCAGCTCTGACACCTTGCCCAAAGTACTGCCCTGCTCAATTTCGGTCATTTCACGCTCTTCTCGTTCGACAACTACCTGAGCTCGGTTTGCTACTTCTACGGCCTTTTCCTGGGGGATTACTACCACCCCATCATCGTCACCTACAATCCAGTCACCAGTACGGATATATTGGCCGCCAATTTTTATCGGCACGCCAATCATTCCCTGCCCTTTCGGCTCTCCAGCTACTGGTGTTATAAGCTTTGCAAACGCCGGAAATTTCATTTCGCGGATATTTGCGACATCTCGGATAGCACCATTAATAACCACGCCAGCGAGCTTACGCTGCAGACAACTTTTGGTAGCTTTCTCACCCCAGACCGCCGGCGGCATTCCTGCCGCATCTATCACAATTACCTGCCCCGGCTCTGCCTCGTCTATTGCCTCAACGGGCTTACTCCAGTCGCCCGGATAAGTCCAGACCGTCAGAGCTCGACCGACCATCTTCACACATTCAACTATGGGTTTTATATCTGCCAAAGCACCGCTGTTGTGCAATGCTTCGGTAACATCCGCAGCTGATGTTTTAGCCAGCACTTCGGCAATACCTTTTTCATCACCACGCTTGAAAAAAGTGGTTTTTGCCGGAACGCCCGTGGACATGGCCTTTTTCATAGTCTCGGTCGCTGCCCTGGCATTGACCGATTTTGTGATTGCACCACCGACAATTATAATCGTTGCGCCGGCTTTAATTGCATCCACAACCGTCTCAGAGTTAATTCCCCCTGCGACAGCCACCGGAATATTCACCGCTGTGGAAATGGCCTTCAAATCCTCAAAAGGCAATTCCCCTCGCATTTGCATATCTATTGGTGTGTGTACACAAACCGAAAACGCACCCATTGATTCTACTTCTTTTGCGCGCTGAAACATTTTGTCAGTACTTTCCAGACCAAGCAGGTCAACAGTGATTTTGGCATCATAGCGGCGAGCTGCATCGATGCATTCGATTATAGTCGCGTCCGATGCCGATGCGAGGACATGGACAATGTCTGCCCCGGCCTTTGCTGCACATTCTGTCTCTAATCGTCCGGCATCTATAATCTTCATATCGGCAACTATAGTAACAGATGGAAACTCCCGCCTCAGCGTGCGAACCGCCTCTAATCCTTCACTCTTAATAAGAGGAGTACCCGCTTCAAGCCAATCCACCCCGCCTGTAACTGCTTCGGCGGCGACCTTCAAGGCACGAGCCAGATTTTGATGGTCCAGCGCTAATTGTAATATAGGCTGCATAACTTATTCCAAAAGCTGTTTTGAATATTGCTCAACGGCTATTATCCCATCACAAACGATGTTTTTGGGATTTTCTACTGCTCCATCGATATTTTATTGTTAAAGAACTGAAATTTAAAGGCAAAAAACACCCTTTCTACCTGTACGTTCAAAATAAACCGCTCACCTTTCCAGTATTAACATCTACATCAATATGGCGGAACGCAGGATTGGAAGCTGTACCAGGCATCAGTTTAATCGCCCCCGCCACAGGCACGATAAAGCCGGCTCCTTTGTAAACAAGAATGTCGCGAATCGGAAGCTCCCAATCTTTGGGTCTGCCTTTTATATCCGGGTCGTGAGACAAGCTAAGGTGAGTCTTGACCATACATGTACCCAGCTCACTGGCCTGTGGGTCTGCCTCAAATGCCTTTGCCTTTTGAAGTGCCTCATCAGTATAAGTTACGCCATCAGCTCCATATACTCCTTTGGCAATCAGTTCAATTCGTTTCCTCAACGGCGTATCCAGCTCATATAGAAATTTGAAGTTATTCTTTTCATCGCAGGCCTGAATGACTGCTTCTGCCAGCTCTATTGCACCATCACCACCTTTTAGCCAGTGCTCTGAAACCGCAACCAGCGCCCCATTTTGCTCAGCGATTTTGCGTACAAGCTCAATTTCAGCCTTAGTGTCGGTGTGGAAGCTGTTTATACAAACCACCGGACGAACGCCACTCTTCTTGACGGTCTCAATATGAGCTACAAGGTTCTCGCATCCCTTTTCAACCAATTCGAGATTTTCGGTTCTATATTCATCAGCCAAAGGTATGCCTGGTCTGACCGTAGGACCGCCGCCGTGCATCTTCAGAGCACGAATAGTAGCTACAATAACCACCGCATTGGGAACCAGACCGGACATACGACATTTTATATTCCAGAACTTCTCAAATCCTATGTCAACTCCGAATCCACTTTCAGTAACATGGTATTCAGCCAATTTAGTACCGAGCATGTCGGCGATAATAGAACTTTGGCCAACAGCGATATTTGCAAATGGACCAGCGTGCACAAATACCGGCTGGCCTTCAATACTCTGCAGTAAATTCGGATTTATCGCTTCGACCATCCAGGCAGTCATTGCACCATCGACCTCAAGGTCGGCAGTAGTAACTTCGTTACCCTTTTTATCATAAGCCACAACGATTTTGGCTATCCGTTCTCGCAGGTCTTTCAAGTCCTTGGTAACTGCCAGAATAGCCATCACTTCGCTTGAGACGGTAATCTGAAAGCCACTGTCCATCTCGTAGCCATCCATCTTTCCACCTTGACCAATCCTGATGTTGCGAAGGGCTTGTGCGCAAAAATCCATCGCCCATAGCATTTGAACCCTTTTGGGGTCGATATCGAGCCTTTTAAGGCTGCTTTTGGCCAGGCGAACATCGTCATAGTTTCTCTCGTGCTGCATACGAGAAGTCAGGGCCACCATAGCCAGATTATGAGCATTTGTAATAGAGTCAATATCCCCTGTAAGCCGGATGGAAAATGCTGTCAGGGGAATACACTGGGCAAGCCCACCACCGGCTGCAGAACCCTTGATATTGAATGTAGGCCCGCCACTCGGCTGTCTTATCGCTCCGACCACACGCCTGCCTAATTTGCCCAGACCTTCTATCAGGCCGATGGCAGTGGTACTTTTTCCCTCACCTAATGGTGTCGGTGTAATGGCGGTAACATTAATATATTTTGCCGACGGGGCATCTTTAAGACGGGAAAATGCCTTTTGATAATCTACCTTGACCAACCTCCGGCCCATAGGTATTAACTCATCGTCCTCCAACCCCATCTCGCGGGCCAGTTGACTAACAGGTTTCATCATTTGCTCAGCTGCCTCTGCAATCTGCCAATCCTTCATCTGTGTTGGGTCAAGCTTCATTGATAACTCCCTGTATCTTGTCTTCATTTTTTTGCATAACAATTCACGCTTTATTCATATCTGTATACGCCTTCAAGAAGCTGTCTGAATATATTTGTTTATTCATCAGCATCTCAGCAGTCGCCACTACATTAACCAAATCCTGGTCGAACACATCCACAATTGCCGAATCCAGGCCGTGGGAAATAGCTATAGCAAGAAAAACTCGATTTATCAAGCTTCTTTCAGTTGCTCCCTGTGAGAGATTCGACAGACCTACCGTCATATGTGGAGCAGGGTCGCATAACATCCTTATCTGGTCCATTGCAGTTAGAATATTGATGGGCTGAACCTGAGCATTTGGCACCTTGACCGGCAAAACGATGGGGTCAATAAACAATCGCTGGGCATCAAAGCCCAAATCCTGCGACTTCGATACGATTTCCGCAGCGATAGCCACACGAGTATCCACATCCTGAGGTACGCCGTTTTTGTCCATAGTAAGGGCAATAATACTTGATTTTGGTCCTGCCTGGTTCGCCATTTCTATGTATTTATCCAGAATCTCATCATCGGTTTTCCTATTTAATGGCGTAGAATTGAGAATAACCCCATTTTCAGCATTGATAACCTTTAATCCCGCAGCGATAACATCAGGTTTTTGGGAATCCAGGCACAAGACTGTTGTGCAGGTCTCCTGTATGCTTTCAATCAGCCACTGCATCGTCCCTTCCTGGTCAGCCGCAGCAGTTCCAACATTCACATCAAGATAGGTAGCACCTGCATCGGTTTGCTTTTTAGCAAGTTCTTGAATGACTTTCTTGTCCTTTTCTGCAATAGCCCTTTTAACATCGGTAAACATTCCATTAATTCGTTCTGCAATTAATATCATAACCATCTTCCTTTCAGCTATTTATCATTCTGAGCGAAGTGAAGAATCTCTCCCTATGTAAGCGCATTATTGCTCACAGGCCGGATGCTTCGCTTTACTCAGCATGATAGACTAAATGTTCAGTTTGAATTTTTCCTCTATTGCCATATCTGACTAATGAAATTCTTCACAATAGCGACTGCCTTTGGATGTCGCATACGAATTATATCAACTCCGGCCTGCAATAGACAAATAGCAGTAGCCGCCTCCCACATCGGCCCTCGCTCACTTGCAGCACCCCAGCCAGGGGCATCCACGAGCTTGGCCTCCTTTGCCCGCCAGGATTCATAACCAACGTCACAGATAACCGGCATAGCCATCATTTTATCGCCGGCAAGGGCCGCCAAACGCTGGCGCTCCTGAATCGAATAGGCATACTCTATTCCATATCCCAATGCTCCCGTCGACTGAAACGTAACTATCCGTTCCAGCGGAAAGCCCATATCAGAAGCCAAAATATTAACCTGTTTGGCTATATTGATATCCAGAGGGGCCTCAGTGATAAGGTAATGACCGTCCGCCAAAGCGATGGCGGTCAGCGCCTTGTAATTGTCCTCTGTAACAGTACCGATAAGGCATTTTTCTCCTTTCGCAGCTTCGCTTACCTTGGGCATAACCTGATTGTCTTTTTCGTCATTTCCACAACCCCACAGCACGAGAGGAATCCCTACCGCCTTCAATACCTCATCCGTAACCTTAACAGCGTGGGCGGCATCTTTATCTGCCTTGTCGGGGTGAATGCCTTCGAATTTAATGCATATCAAATCAGCCCCGAATTTCTCCACGCACTTTTTGGCCCAATCGCCTGGGCTATCGAGCACATCCTTATAACTTTGAGCCAGGACATCAGGCCAATCATCCGGCTTGCTGTCAAGAACATCCATTGCAATAACCGGTTTTTCACTTTTCTCTTCTATCGAGCCGCCATAGACGACATTACGTGCCCCACCTATGGTTACTATTGAGGTTCGAGTTCCCCCCTGTTCTTTAGTAGCTCCAAGGGTAATTCGGTTTACAGAACCGGTAAAACCTTCACTTATCTCAGGAACTGCCATTTGAAAGCCTCCAAAATTGCTTATCAATTATTTTTTATCAAGTGTCATTTTGTTAAGATTCAGTTTATTTTCGAATATTTCCTGTACCGCAAGAAATGCCGGGCTATCACCTTCAAGCTCAAAAACCGTCTTGGCCTGCACCGAAGCAGCAAATAATGACTGGTCATAGGGCACAGTCCCTAAGATTTTTATTTCTCCCAACTTTGGTACATCAGATTTGCCATCTACCTTATTCCATATAACTGCTGTTTCTTTTACTAATATTGGCAATTGTTCGGCAAGCTCGGAAATCCTTCGAGCTGTAAGTGCCCCAATAGATGTTGGCTCCGCCACGACACACAGCAAATCAACATTATTCGTAGTTCTGCGGGACAGGTGCTCCATTCCCGCTTCGTTATCTATAATTACAAACTGATATTGAGAGCTTAGCTTATCGAGAAACGTCCGCAGCATATTATTGGCCGCACAATAGCAGTCCGGCCCTTCAGGCCGGCCCATCGTAAGCAAATCGAACCCGGACGCTTCAGTAATTGCCTGCTGGATGCCGTACTCGAACGCACGCACCCTATCCATACCCCCGGTGCTTGGTGACTTCGAGCGTGACTGTTCGCGAATTTCCGCAATGGTTCCAACTGGTTTAACTCCCAGCTCTGCACCCAGGCAGGAATTAGGGTCAGCATCCACCGCAAGGATAGCTCTGCCGGGGCGTTCCTCCAGCAAATACCTGATAAACATAGCAGCCAGAATTGTCTTGCCCGAACCGCCTTTTCCGCTCATTGCAATAGTTGTTGCCATTTTTGTACCTTGTATTGCATATACTTCTTATATGACGCATCACGCACGATGCATTACGCCCTTTGCTACTGAAGGAAACAATAATAAATCTGTGTGAGGCAAAAAACCTGCCTTGATAAATTCATCCATATACTTAGGATGACTCATCAAATCAAAGTAGGTCATACTTTCTGCAATTTTTTCGGCTGTTTCCAATGCCTTTCGGCTCAAAAGAACCGTCTTTGCCCCTGCAATTGATGTATTTCCCACAAATTGCAATCTATCCAATGGCACATCTGGTAGCATTCCGATAGTAACAGCCTGCTTAACATTCAGAAAATTTCCAAAACCACCGGCTAAATATATCGCTTCCAGGTCTTCCGTTTTTGTTTGCGTTGCTTCCATAAGCACACGAATAGCAGCAAAGACACCCGCTTTGGAGCGAACCAAATTGTCAATATCCGCCTGTGTAATTACTATCTCCTGATGATTGTTATCTGCCGGCACTATCCGGAACTGTTTACCCTCTTCCCCTTCCATCACCCTCGTCTCACCGTTGGTTATAAACCTTCCGGTTCGGTCTATAATCCCATTTATAAATAATTCCGCGAGTGTGTCTAAAAGCCCCGACCCACAAATCCCAACCGGATGCTTATTACCAATAGTTTTATATTCTATCGAACCATCACTTAAAATATCCAGTTTCTCGATAGCTCCCGCTTGTGCCCTCATACCGTGCTTGACGCCACTTCCTTCAAATGCAGGACCTGCTGAGCTTGAGGCACAAACCAGCCAATCACGATTGCCGAGAACCACCTCGCCGTTTGTCCCGATATCAACAAAAAGTGAGATTCCCTTTTTGGTATAGACTCGTGTAGTCAGCACACCTGCCACTATGTCACTGCCGATATAAGCAGCCACACTGGGAAGACAATATAACAAGCCTCGTTTATTAATCTGAATCCCAACCTCCGCTGCCCGTAAAGGGGGCACAAAGCCAGCCGAAGCAACATAAGGTTCTCTGCGTATTCGTCTCGGGTCAAGATTCAGCAGAAAATGAATCATCGCCGTGTTGCCGGCACAAACAATAGCGGTTATATCCTGCAAATCGATTTTCTGCCTCGATGCCAGTGTTACAATCAAGTCATTCACATCGTGCACAATACGATTCTGCATCTCATCAAAGGCATCGTTTTCCTCCGCATAGATAATTCGACGAATATAATCTTCGCCGAAATTTATCTGGCTGTTATATGTAGCTTCCGTATCTACCGTAGTAGCATTGGTCAGGTCCATAAGATGAGCCACTACAGTGGTCGTGCCTAAATCCACAGCAACGGCAAAATTGGTCTCACACTGCCTGCCCTGTTCAATCTCAATAACCTCAGTAGTTCCACCACGACGGCCTATTGTTGCCGCAACCTTGTAATTAGCCCTGATAAGAACCTCTGAAAGCTG
>CAZMSP010000057.1:0-13069 GCA_964568985.1 uncultured Pirellulales bacterium | reverse complement strand
ATGTAATTTCATACTTGCCGGCTAAGGTTGCCTGCGGGACAAAGAAACTTACCAGTCTTGTATCACTTACATTTGATTCTAATTCAAAGGGGAAATCTTTAGTAATAAGTAACCACCCTTCAGGGAGTTTCACTTCAGAGATGAATTCTCGGGTTTGGGAGGTCGAATTGGTTATGCGAAAGGCAGTAGTTACTATATTCCGCGGTTCTGTCTCAATCAGCTCTTTTCCAGTTGGTCTTACCTCAATATTTGTCCATTGAGCATAAACTAATGCAGCCACTGACAGGCAAACATAAGTTATTAATGAAATCCTTCTCATTATTTATTGGATAAATTCTTCTCATTCTTCAAATTTCAAGGTATAGTTGGCCCCAAAAATATAATCCCCCCCACAGTCGGCCACCATCAGAGCTTTGTAATTGTCATTTGGTACATCAGTTATATCTATTTTGTATCGAACAGATGTATCCGGGTAAATGCGCTTCGTCCCACCCTCGAACCTGCCAATGCATGTGCCGTTTTCATCATAGATTTCGAGCCACAGAAGCGGCCTTAGCCATCTCTGCCCGATATTTTCCACATCCACCTGGAAAATTCTTCTTTCTGCTTCCCTTATAAGTTCTGTTTTTAAAAATTTAAGTTGTCTCTCGCCGGTGTCACCGATATGTGTAATCATCTGGATACCGTAGCGAAAAATTTGAGTTACACCTATTTTGGCTTTGTTCTTTTCCGGCTGACTGCTCTGCAGCGAGCTTTCAGGTATCCCCTCAACCATAAGCATACTCCAGTAGGTTCCCACAAGGTTCGGGTCGTTGGGAACCTTTACGGTGTAATTGACCGTCGATGTATCATCGGGTGGAATTATCAACCAATGTGGGTTAAAACTGAGCCAGTTGGCATTGGAGCGTTCCAATTTGCCGGGTGGGCCATAATTGTTGCTGCCATCAAAACAGAACTCATAATCAGTCTGGTAAATCTTTACTTCCTGCGGTTTGGCACTGGTGTTTTTAATAAGGATGGAACCCTCATAGGTTTCGCCTGGGCCAGGATTTGATTTTTTCTCATGGGTTAAGCTGCCTATAATAGATATCCCTGCGTTAGTTACTGACGGTGCTAAAAAGCAAAAAACTAAAACCAAACAAAGAATTCTCCCGTCAGCGCCGTTAGGTGTCCCTTTCGGGAGGATAGCCAAGTCCATTATTCTTGTCTTCACCGCTATTTCCCTTAATTATGGTTGGTCAGAAACCGTATAATAAACTGTGGTCGTATAAGTATCAGGAGGTACCTGTATCGAAACACCCGTGAGCTCCAACTGGACGTTTATACTGCTTCTATCCCCATTGCCGCTGAAAAAGCTCTGGTCAGTATCTGTTACCTCCTGGTAAGCACCGCCGCCTGAGATACTGCCTGAGCCCGTACCATCAGAGGTTCTCTTAACGTGCAGGTGCAAGTCACTATGCCAGTTGGTATCGAATTTTTTAACGTCCAATCCCCAGTTACCAATGGTGGCTGAAATGTCTATGGATACGGTATCAACGGCGCTCTCATAGGTGCTTATCAGGTCGCTTCCGGCACCAGCCTGTAAATCCGTGGAATCTATGGTCTCAGACCAGTTGCCGGTTACCGTAATTGATATAGCCCAGCATATTCCGCCAGAGCAAATAAGGCAAGCCAATAGAGCTGGTAGAGCTATCTTTTTCATTTGAATAAAAATAGGGTAGCCAAACCAGCTACCCTACTCCTAAAATCTTTCTATAGCTAACAGTGTTTTACTTCTCAGCTACCCTCTGTTATAGTAAGTGTAATCACCGGCTCTGTATCACTACCTGCTACCAGACTTGTGACATCAGTTACCTCGAAGCTATAAGTAAGTGTTGGTCCAGAGCCAGAGCCCCCCGTGGCACAGCTTCCAATTCCAGTAATTATGGCTTTAGCCACCGTGGTAGATAGTATCTGCTCTACTGCTGCGCTTCCGCAACCAGCAGGGACAGATTCTGCTATCAGCGTCAACTGGGTACCAGGCGGTACATTATCAGTAGTTATTTCCGCTGTTATTGTTCGAGTCTCAGTGGTGAGAACAACTGAAGTGTACTCAATCTTGGTGCTACTGTCACTAGCGTCCTGCGGGTTATCTCCCTCATTACCAGCTGCTGGTGCAGTAATGGTCATAGTTGGAACAGTAGCAGCAGAGACGCCAATCACAGCTATATCGTCAATATTAAGATCCATAGTCTGCGTCTTAAAGTCACTCGCTGCCGTTGCCACACCTGGAAGCCCCACGACCAACGCTACCAGTAACAAAATTTTAGCTGTTGAAGCTTTCATAGATTGATCCTTTTTATCTATCACGATATTTCGTTTTTAAGCTTATACTTCCCACTGATACAAAAGCTTACTGTGAAGTTACTCGTCAAATTTTAACGGTGATGTGATTTCGGAAAGTACCTGATTTGGCTATATCAAAGATATGACTATAAAGGCGATGGTATCATTTATCTTATTGTTGGCCTGAGATAGCAAAAACTGCTGTTGAGTTCACGGGCGAAAACATCATTGTTGAGCCTTAATCCTTCCACTTAATTAGCTCAGGGTGTATATCCTGTACAATCGCGTTTGCCGGCTTTATTCGGACGTTTAAGCCTTGGCCGCCGTACCCTTCTATCGCAAGACAATGCCTATAGGACACCTCACCATCTTGCCTGGATGCTAACTCCATGGGAAGTATTTTGTAGGTCTTGTTGTTATCATACATGTAAAAAAGCTCGACATTGAAGAGTTCCGGCCGGGCCTGGCCGAATCGAACGCTGCACTGGACCTCCATACTTTCACCTTCTGCTAAGCGACCCTTTTTTTCAGTGCCGGTTGAAAACGATGTTATCCTGACGTCATTGAAGTGTCTTAAAACTTCCCTTTCTTCCTGGATGGCCTGTTTGAGCAATTCGTGATTGCCATCGGATATGCGAGCTGAATCCTTTATCGCAGGTATATAGAATTTTTCAAGGTAATCACGAAGCATCCTGGTCATATTGAAATCCTGACAAACTGAAGTTATCGAATTTTTCATCATCGCCACCCACCTCTCGGGGACATCCGTATCGTTGCGACGGTAGTATAGTTCGGTTATCTCATGCTCCAGAAGGTCATACAACTGATTTGCGTCGGCTTGCCTTTGTAAATCCGCCCTGTTGTGCCGTGTACCTGCAGTTATTGCCCAGCCGTTATTGCCGTTGTAGCCTTCCAGCCACCATCCTTCAAGCGTACTGAGGTGTAAAACCCCATTCATCGCGGCTTTCATACCGCTGGTTCCGCTGGCCTCCATTTCCTGGTCCGGATTGTTCAGCCATATATCTGCTCCCCAGCAAAGATGCCTCGCTATATTCATATCGTAATTTTCCAGGAAAATTACTCTGTCTTCTACATTGAACTCTTTAGCAAAATCGATTATCTCTTTAATCATCCCTTTGCTTGCCGTATCCGCAGGATGAACTTTCCCCGCAAAAATCATTTGTACCGGCTTCGCCGGATCAGTTAGAATCTTACTAAATCGCTTCTTATCCTTAAGAATCAAAGTCGGCCTTTTATAGGCCGCAAAACGCCTGGCAAAAACTATCGTTAGATAGTCAGTATTAAGTGACAGGTTTACATCCGGTTTTCTAAGACTGGAATGTTCTTCTGCAAGCGGCTGATGGTTGAACTGTCTCCTTATGAAGTTTATTAAATCCCTTTTGTTTCTACGATGTTCTTCCCATAATTCCTCGTCCGGAATATCATAAATGGTCTTCCAGACATCTTCCTTCTTATCGCAATGTACATAATGAGGCCTCAGATACCGATTAAACAATTCATTGAAAGGCGGACTTATCCAGGATATATGTACACCATTGGTAATTGCTTTTATGGGTATTTCCATCGTCGGCCTTTCCGGGAAAATACAAGACCACATCTTCCGAGACATTTGAGCGTGCTGTTTCGAAACACCGTTAATATATCGGGAAAACTGCATTGCAAAGACCGGCAGCCAAAAAACATCTGTATTGCCGTTTACGTAACCCAGACGCGCGACTTCATCAAACGTAAGCCCTATTGCTTTAACCTCCGGCTGGAGACACTTTTTAACCAAATCAGTATCGAAATTTTCATTGCCCGCTATAACAGGCGTGTGGGTTGTAAACACCGTCGAATTTCTTATGATGGCCTTTGCTTCGGGAAATGAAAACTTCTGGTTTGTCATCAAGTCCCGCAGTCTTTCTATGATGGCAAAAGCCGAATGTCCCTCATTGAAGTGATAGATTTTGGTCTTTATCCCCAAAAGCTCCAAAGCCTTGATACCCCCAATCCCCAGAACCAGTTCCTGCTGTAGTCTTTTCTCGCGGTCACCGACATAAAGCTCATTAGTGATATCACGCAAATGGGAAGGATTGTCTTCTATGTCCGTATCAAGCAATATTAGCTTGGATTTGCCGACATCGATTTTCCACAGCTTAACTTTTACCTCCTCATCCGCAATCCTTACTTTAACGTGAGCCCAGCTACCCTGCGAATCTCGCAATTCCTTAACAGGGACAAGGTGGTTTTCGAGCCTGTTAAATGTTTCCTGCTGGTACCCATTTATATCTATATGCTGGGTGAAATAACCAAACTTATACAACAATCCAATACCAATAACGGGCATACCCAAATCGGAAGCACCCTTTAGAAAATCTCCCGCCAAGATACCCAATCCACCAGCATATATCTGTATGGACTCGTGAAGGCCGAATTCCATCGAAAAATAGGCGATTACTTCATCTTGTCCAAAATTACATTCGCTGGCGTACTCCTCTTTGAAAGTGCCTGGATAGTGGAGATAATTTTGGAATTTTTCCCATACCTTTTCAACTTCGCTAATAAAGCCCATGTCGCCGGACAAGTCGCTCAACTTTTCTTTGCTGAGACTATGCAAAAGTTTTAGAGGATTGTGATTCGCCTCTCTAAAGATTCGAGAATCTATACGATAGAAAAGCTCTATCGCATCATGATTCCAGGAAGACCATACATTAGAAGCCAACTCATACAAGCGATGTAAGTTCTCCGGCAACTTCGGGTAAACAAAAATGCTTTTAAAAGTCATATAATCCTCACTTGGTCAACTCTTTTACTGCCTTTTGACTTATCGAGATTACTACCCTTTCTAAGGTTACACCTTGCAGAGACAGGCTTCGTCCTCAAAAAATTGCATAACCTTGCTGGATTACTCGTCAAATTCTCTCTACAAGTCGATTTCGGAAAATACCTGATTTCGTACAGGATGGAATGCAAAAACCTTAGACAAGGGGTGTTGAAGAAATGCTCAATAAGAGGATAAACTTAAAAATACTCAGTATAATTGAAGCTATTACACAATTCCCATAGCAATAGCACGTTTGACTAAATCGGCTGCATTGTGGGCGCCAAGTTTGCACATAAGCCGGTTCCGGTGATATTCAACTGTTCGCTCAGTCCGATAAAGTTTCTGAGCTATTTTCTTGTTGGTATTACCACTGACAATCAATTTCAGAACTTCCGCTTCACGTCTGGTCAGATGTTTGGCAGGCTTAATACTGACAAGTGTATCTTCAAGCAGACCATCCATTGCAGGCAGCTTTACGTTTGTGGTCGATGCTTGATTGATAGTCGGATGACTCGTGCGTACAGATGGTTTCTCACTCGTCTCGGCGCCGTGCCCCGACGAGAAGGCTTTTCGAGCTGTAGCAGGGTCAGCAAATGCAGCACTCCCGTCAGGGATGGCCAAGTCCATTTCTTTTTCTAACAGTCCCGTCTTGTCAGTCATTACTCTTGGCCCCATTAGAATGTTCGGCATTCAAAAGCACCACGCAGTAATTGACATTTACACCTCATATTATTGTCGAAGACAAAATGCTAAACTTAAGCAGTTCTAATGCAAAACTGCTAAAAAACCTTGACTATTTGCAATACCTGATAAGAAAAAATGACTATTGGGACAGATTTCACTTGAAACAATCTTCTCACTCCTATTTATTTTGCAAAAGTTTTAGGTTAAAAATCCCCAATAAAAGAACGACATTGACCCGCCTTTTCAAACGAATTTTAAGTGTGCTTTCGCTTGACATAAACCGAATCTACAGAAACAATGTTACACTAACCAAGTGAGTGAACAATTAGATTAAATTAGCATTACGTATTGGGATTGGCTATGGATGTGTCATCTAATCTGGGCATAGCTTTCATACTTACCATTTTGGCGGGTCTTTCCACTGGAATCGGCAGTGCCATCGCTTATTTTATTAAAAAACCAAAAATAGTTTATTTGTCATTTTCGCTGGGTTTGTCGGCCGGCGTGATGATTTATATATCTTTTATGGAGCTTTTGCCCAATTCATTAAGGATTGTTGGGAAATACTGGGGTACGGTTTCTTTCTTTGCGGGCATAGCAGTCATCGGCCTGATAGATTTACTGATTTGCGAGCCGGAAAACCCGCATGACTTCGAGGGACTCGATGAACCTACCGCTGTCCGTGACCCCAGCCGTCTTATGAGGACAGGACTGTTGACCGCGTTGGCTATTGGCATTCATAACTTCCCCGAAGGGTTAGCCACTTTTGCCTCCACACTCAGCGATGTGAAGCTCGGGATATTTATTGCCATAGCCATAGCTATCCACAACATCCCGGAAGGAATTGCAGTATCGGTACCTATCTTTTATGCGACACAAAACAAGAACAAAGCCTTCTTTTACTCATTTCTTTCGGGTGTATCAGAACCAGTTGGTGCTGTAATAGGTTATTTGATATTGCTGCCGTTTTTAACACCGGCTGTTCTCGCCGGCCTCCTGGCCTTTATCGCGGGCGTTATGGTTTATATCTCTCTTGATGAGATGGTGCCTATGGCCCACCGGTATGGTCATGGTCATCTGGCTATCGCAGGCGTTGTCTCCGGAATGCTTATTATGGCAGTGAGTCTGTTGATGCTGTAGTTTTATATGTATCAGCTTACCCATATCTAAGCAGATTTTCTACTTTCTCTGCAGAACTTGCCCATCAGCTCCATTGCTTTATTCAACCTTTGCGCTGAGCCGTCCATCTTCGCATAGGCATCAACCAATTCCAATAAATCGGCTGCCGGGGCAACCTGGCCGTAGTGATGTGCAACATTTACAATGGCAGCGTCAAGGCCGTATTCCATCGCCTTTGCCAGATAAGCTCGGCATATCCCCACCTTTCGTCCCGGCAGGTCTCGCATGCAGTTACTTATCCCAAGCGAACAATGCACACCCTTCATTTTTGGGTCGCTTTTGATTTTCTTTATTGTCTCGAACGTCCGGTAGGTATAACCCGGCACATTCGGCTCCATCGGCATATCTATCGCCAGTGGAAATACCGTCGAGTCAAAGAATATCTCTCCCGGCTGAAAGCCGTATTGTCCGACCGCCCCATCAAAAATCTGCTTTGCCAGATTATACAGCTCATCGACAGAATGTGAACCGCCAGGGCCGGTGGGCTTACCTTCGCTTACCAAAAGCCCGACAAACGCAAAGTCGTATTTTTTCCTCAACGGCAATATCTTATCAACTGTATATATCTTGACCGAATTTATTAGCGGCGGTTCGACTTGTTCGGCGGTATTGTACCACTCCTTCAATCCGGCTGTCAGAACATAGTCGTTGCTGCTGTCAACGCAAATCGGCACCCCCCTGCCCCATTTACGAACCAGCCGGACGTACTCCACCATCATATCAACAGTAACCTGCGGTTCGTCTTCGCCAAAGGCATCGAGATTAACTGCTATGTAATTAGCGCCATCATCTGCCTGAGATCCAATCAATGCCTTGATATAATCCAATGGCTCGCTCGGCGTCGAATATGCCTTGTTGCCAAGCTCCGCAAACTGCTTCATTACCTTGCCGGTTTTCGGGATTGAAGCGTGGACAGATTCGCCGATAGTAATCAAAGGACCTCTCACGGCTTGAGCCTTTCTGAATAATAAATTCAAGGCTGAATTTTTCTATTTATTGCCAACCACCTTAGTGTAATTCGAAAAACTAAAATATCAAAAATCTTATACAATTACTATTTTATTTATAGTGTTTACAAATACTTACAAACTCCCAGTGATCCTTTGTGTACCATTCAGCCCTCAAGGCGGCCTGCAAATTGGCTTTTGCAGCCACCTTGACGCTGTGGATAACCTGTTGATAACTCAAATCCCATTTTTTTCGGCAACGCCAAGAACACCAAGCAGAACTATTGGTATATTCCATCATCTTATCCTGAATCCATCCGAAAATAAAGCTTGTACTCCATAACTCTTTTATAGCAAAAGACTTAAATTTGTCAACAAAACAACAATTCAAACTCATCTCTATAGAGTAGCGTATGAGCCGACAATCCGCCCGGATTCTCTAAAATTTGAAGAGATTCGTCCGGAGATTGGAGTGTAAGTGGATAATTCATATAGGGTTTTCCTTTTTATCTGGGCAGGCCCATTTGCTCAAAGGGCTGTTTTTTCATTAAAAGCGGCTATTTTCTCTTTTAGTGCCCGACAAGCTGTCACTATGTCTTTGGCTTCGGCTACCACAGAGCAGACCGCAATTGCTTTGGCACCGGCCTTCAAAACATCCTCAACATTCTCCAGTGTTATACCTCCAATAGCAACATTGCCGATGCCAGTATCGACAAGTTCCTTCGTTGCCTGCCTGATATAATCCAGCCCGACCGGCTCAGTGTCTGGCTTAGTGCCGCTGGAAAAAACAGGCCCTAAGCTCACATAAGTAGGATACTCCTCGCAGGTATTGCGTAATTGTTCGAGCGAATGCGTACTTTTGCCTATAATCAGCGGAGATAGCTGGAGCTTACGTGCCTGCTCGACGGGCAAATCACTTTGGCCAAGATGTACGCCATCGGCACCAACAGCAACTGCAATATCAACACGGTCATTTATGATGCTAAGAACACCGGCAGCTTTGCACACTTTTACAAATTCAGCAGCAACAGCAAAAAATGTATCGTCTTTAGTATTCTTTGCCCGCAGTTGAATGCAGTCGGCACCGCCAGCGAGACACCGATGGGTCAAGGAAATAACATCCACAGGCAAACCGCTGCTGATTATCACATACAGCCCAACACGCCTGAATTTTTCAACTGGCTCGCTGAAAAGAACGATATCCTTCTCAAGTGTATAAGCCTCATATCGCAGCTTCTCGATTGCCTCTGCTACGGGCCGATTTAGCGTTTGTGTCATCTCCGCTAATGTCCGCAACGCCTCCGTCAGCCGTTTACAGGCGGCCGTAAAGCAATCGCTTAGATTGTCACGCGTAAGCTGCTTATCGACAGTTTTACCGATACCAACATCGCCGAGTGTATCTCTGCTTGAGATGAGCCGGCCGGTATCGAGTTTGTCGATAACTGTGGATAGCTCATGGCGAAGCTGTTTGGCGCGTTCAGATAGCGGGCTGCAGTTCAAAGCGAACCTGCAAAATTCCTCTATTATCCGAACACCCTCGCGGGCACGATTAAAATTGGCATCGATAATCCTGTAAATCGCACGCTCCATAACAGATTTAATTATATCCCCAAGTATTGTAATTGAGTAGGGAAAAGTAAACCCTGAAAAAGCAGAAGATATGCTTTATTGCGCTGTATTTTCGCTCACAAGGTGGCCTCTTGCGCAAAGGAAAACGGAGCCGTTCCTCCTCCGGTACGACTCCGCATAATATTATTAACAAAATCAGCATTGCTGGTTTTTTGCTCCAGGCAATGCCGGTTTTGGCATTTTTCGGATTAGGGCGGACCCATCTTCCTCCTCAATATTATGAAAGTTTTAGGATGTTCCGCCCAATATCCTTAAAACCTTAAAAGGCGAAAGCTAAAGCAAGTGCAAAGGATATACCAGCAACAACAAACAAAGACAAAACACCACATATAGCTTCACACAACAACTTATAACAAAAACGGTTAGGTTAATACATAATGTTTTTATCTCCAGAAACAATTAGGTTACGCATTTTAACAGTGCGTTGTTTTATGTCAACGTTAATTATGCCTATACACCCTATCTTTACATATATATCGGACGCAACATACCAAACAACAACGAAATTCACTTAATGTTTACAAAAAACAACGCCGCCTTAAAAAGTATGAACGATGAAAACGTGAAATGCATTGCAACAGTTAACTATTCGGTATGCGGCTAATGAACTGTTGCTTGTGTTCTTGTACCCTTGCCTTGTGCCCCATTACCCTTTCTTCTGATACTTGGCTGAGCAAGCCCGGTTGGTCCAGCGGCACAGCCAGCGGTCAAAGAGCATTTTCTTACCGGTTCGTTGCTGGTCAATACGAAAAATAGTGTTTTGCCGCCACGCAATAATCTCTTCAGCAATTTGCTCGGACTGCTGCTCTTGCAATTCTATCCTGACCAATTCGAGTGGGTCTATGCTCAAATCGTAGACGGTAACTGTTTTGTTCGCCGGATTGTATATGAATTTTTTGTTTCCCCTTATAAAACCTGCAGGACCCTGCCACAACCAGCCGGAGAAACGCACCCTGCGATCGCCCAACGTTCGGCCAATGACATTGACACCATCAAAGTCGGCAGAACCGGTATCGAAGCCCAAAAGAGCCAACAAAGTCGGCGCCAAATCGACAGAGCTGACCGCCTCTGTAATCTTCGTTCCCGGCTCAACTAAAGACGGTGCCCGCAAACAAAATGGTATATGAAGTACCTCGTCAAAAGCTATCCGCTCGTGACCAAGCAGGCCGTGCTCACCAAACGCCTCGCCGTGGTCACCAACAACACAAAAAATGGTCTTGTCTGCAAGACCAAGCTTACCAAGCTCTTCATCCAGCGCAGCTAAAAATTTATCTGTATAGGAAATCGTCTGCCGATATCGTTCCACCGGCTCCCTGGCTGGCTCGGCAAACCTTTCGGGAACCTCATAAGGGTCGTGGGTTACCGAGCACATAATCGTCAGCAGAAAAGGTTCTTCACCAGCTTTTATCCATTCGGTAATCGGCTCTAACATTGAAAATTCATCACAGGCCAGATAGCCCAGAAAACGGTTAGGGTCACCCAGGTCATCTCTCGCCCAGAATTTATCGAAACCGAGATTATAGACCAGCGAGGGCCGAGATTCAAAGTTACCCTTGGCCGATTGAAAAAATGCCGTCCGAAAGTTCAATTGTTCCTCAAGAACCGTAGCAATGCTTGCATAGCACTTCGCAGCAGGAACCGTCTCGGCAAGGTCCTGGGACGCCGAGGGGAATCGGCCGGTCAAAAGCGTAAACAACGCTTTCGTGGTATGTGTTACCGTTGAGTGAGCGTTTGCAAATTCAACCCCCTGCTCTGCCAGAGTAGATAGAAAGGGCGTTAGGTCGTTCTGCTTATCTGCGAGCGAGGTGTAGTTGTACTGAACTCCCTCAAGAACAACTATAACTATATTGTGGTTTATCTGCTGCGGTTTCAGCCCAAACTTTATCTCGTCAAAGTAGGGTATCTCTCGCTCGGAATTCGGAATCTGCCTGTAATCAGATAAAACCAAACTTGCCATAGCTCTTAGCTGGCTGTTATAGCGAAGCCCTACCGAAGCTATTTCTTGTGACCCATGTCTGACTACCGCCCCACGGGCCACAGATGCACTAATGACTATAATGGCAGAAATAATAACCCTTTTAATAAAACGTCTGCAGTTGTAATCGGGCAGCTCAGGTCTTACCAAAACGCAGAAGAAAAAGGCAAGAGCAATAGCGCTGGGTCCAAACAAAGCAAAAGCTGCTTTCGGCATTTTTACCAGGTTAACCCCAATGAGGCAAAACGCATTCAACGGTGAACGAAACAACGGCAAAAGCACTGAGGGCAAAATTTGTGTTCCTGTCCTTATCAGCCAGCCGGCATTCATCACCGACCAAGCGCAAATAAGGGCCGCTGCGAATGTAGCGGTCCGTATCACCCATTTTCGAGGCCACCTAAAACAAACGATTGCCAGGATGATTTCAACGCCTAAAAGTACAGATATATCTGCAAGAACCCACTCAAAGTATTCATTTAGCAGACCCGTACGCAAGGAATGAAAGAATTTTACCGCCAGCGTGCAAAATAACGCACCGAACATGATAACGCTGTAAGCACGAATAGCTAAAAGGTCATAAAACCGGCGGATATTAGATAAAATCCTTTTGCCTTCTCTGCCGGTTCGTAAACCTTCGATACTCATAACCCCACAAAATACTAAAAGTACTCATAATGAGCAAGCCGATTTATATACTTTATTTAGCCGTCGCCGTCTCGGCAACGTCATAGTATTACACACGTTAAACGGATATCAGCATGGCTTTGACTTCGGCGTGAACGCATTAGGCAACACACAACATGAAACTTAAGATAGTCAATTATCAATTAAAAACGGGGCCTGCACCGCGTTAATCGGTGCAGACCCCGAACTAATGCAAGTTTAACGGCTTACTTATAGCCCTTCAAAGCTGCTTATTACGGATCCTACCATAATGGCCAGACCTTCTTTTTACCCCATTCTTTGCCTAACTCAGCAATGTCCTTGAAGTCCATCGTGCCGTCATCATACAAATCGGAGTCAGCATCCGGTGTCTTCAACATATGCAACGGCTGGGTAAACATAACTGTCTTACCGGCAAGAGATGCTATCTCATTCTGGTCCAGAACCTCGTTGTAGATACGCACATCGTCGATGAAACCGTCGAAGTAGCCATCGATCCACAGGCCTATGCCGAAGTTCTTCACATCAAAACCTGTGGCGGACGTATCGAGGCCCACCTCAAGCTCGCCGACGAGGTAACCATCAGCATATACCCTGGCTGTGTTAGCGTCATGGTCATAAACGTGAGCGAAGTGCACCCACCTGTTCATCGACGGATAGGTGAAGCTAATGTCGTAGCCCTCACCCCAGTGCTGTGCTATCCAGAGGTTGGGCTCGCCCTGTGTTCTCAATGCGAAGATTTTCCCATCTAAATACTCGCCAATCTCATAGATAGCACCTTCGTAAGTTTCTTCGAAGTTGCTTGGACGTGCATACGCCCACGCGGTAATGGTCCTCGACTTA
>CAZMSP010000056.1:0-13189 GCA_964568985.1 uncultured Pirellulales bacterium | reverse complement strand
ACTGCGAAAGAAAATGATTCTTCCTCAAGATACTTCTTACCATTAAAGAAATACCGGTTAAAGAGGTATCAGTAATTATGCAAACCGGCACGTTCTCAGTTTTTTTTCTGTAAAGAATAGCCCCAAGTGGAGCACACATATTAGCGTCGATCCAATTTGATATATTTATTTCATAGTCTTCAGGAATAATTTGATTACCCAACTCGAGGATTCTTTGAAAACCATTAAAACCAGTTTTAATTTGTCCAAGAGACAACGCCATCTTACTAATCCTATATTTACTCGGTTGCAGTTTATCTCTCCGACCTCCTGCATCGGATTTTCATTATATTTCGATTTATACAAATGCCTTTATCTGCCCCCCACAGACTTTTTTATTAGTCTCTATAGTTTCTTTACTCCCTCGGCTTTTATTATCTCGCAGATGTTTAACTCAGAGCTAACTGAATTTTACTATATCTCAGCTTATGCAGCAATGATTTATTTAAGCTCTCTCGTCCTCAGAGGCTTAATTTCTTCGTGTCTTTGTGGCAAAATTTAGAACCGCAAATTCCTTATGATACTTTTTCGCTGCCTCATCGTATGCCTTGGCTGCCTCGACCTCATTTTCGAAATAACCGAGCCTTCTCTGCTTGCCGTCAAAAGATATAAAAACCTGCCATTTTTTCCTTTGCTTGCACCATGTTACTCCTTTAAATCTTGAACAACAATTCGTTTTAATTTTTCGTCTGTTACGATTGTTTTCCACATATGTTGCAGGCCGAAGGTTCGCCTTCCGATTGTCCAGACCGTTATGATTTATATGGTCAACGAACATACCATCAGGCACCTTCAAAACCTCCCGGTGCATCACGATATGGAGATATTTTCTGCCTCTGCCTGTTGCAACTCGTCGTTCAGCATAAAAGGTGCTATTGCCTTTGGCAGCTTGCCATTTGTACTTACTTAAACGCTCGTAATCTTCGGGGTCAACAATGGCAAATTTGCCCTGAGTTAAAGGTATGCGGCGAAAAGGATAGCCGTAACGAAGGCGGCGATACAAAAGAACCAGCTTAACGAGCAGCTTATCCAGCCGGTCAGGAACGTTGATTTTTATGATATGCTCGATGACCCAACCCTAATAGTCTGTTGTCTGTTGTCTGTTGTCAGGACTAATATGTCCTCCATAATTGGACGAACCTGCACATTTGGTCGAAAATCGAGCGATTTTTTGAGGAGTGAATTTGCGTAAATGCCTATTCAGAAACGAATAAAAAAAATTTTGAAATTTTCGATTTTAGTCTGTAAGTACCTGCACAAATGGTTGAAATTTGAACTGTAGAAAGGCCATATCCTTCGACTACTTCGACTCTTTCGACCAAGCTCAAGACAGGTCCGCTCAGCATAAATGCGCCTAGGACTTCCGTGCTACGGCCTGTCTCGGCGTGGCCGAGCCACGACGGGCAGGCTCCGCCCTGACGAGCCGCTTCACTTGCTACTCTGCGAAGCACGAGCCAGCCTGCGAGTTTGATTGATTCCTTGACCCCGTTAGAAATCTTCTCTTTTTATGGCTTGCATCCCCTCATAGAATTTCTAACAGGGTTGACAGAAACGCATATCCTGCTGTATCATTGTATTATGATAAAGCGTATCGCTATTTTGGGTTCGACAGGGTCAATCGGCAAAAATGCGCTGCGGGTAATCGATGTGCTCGGGCCAGAATACGAGATTGTGGCGCTAAGCGCTCACAGCAGCGTCGAGCTATTAGCTGAGCAGGCAAGACGCTATAAGCCGAAATTTGTCGCTATCACCAATATCGATTTTGCAGATGAGCTGCGAGAGCTAATCGGCGATTTGGATACTGAGATTCTGGCTGGGCCGGACGGCCTGACCGAGATTGCGCAGCTCCAGAAGGTGGATATTCTGCTTACCGCGATTGTCGGCGCAGCGGGTCTGCCTGCGGTTCTTGCAGCCGCCGAGCGTGGCAAGAGACTTGCTATCGCAAACAAAGAGCCGCTTGTTATTGCAGGTGAGCTGCTAATGAAGACCGCGAAGAAAAACGGCAGCACTATTTTGCCGGTCGATAGCGAGCATTCGGCGATTTTCCAGGCGATGCAGGCAGGTTCACGCGATGAGGTCAGCAAAATCATTCTTACCGGCTCAGGCGGGCCATTTAGAAATGCCACTATCGAAGATATCCAGAACGTAACGCTCGAGGAAGCACTTTCGCATCCTGTCTGGGATATGGGGCCGAAAATCACCATCGACTCGGCCACCATGGTTAATAAAGCACTGGAAGTAATCGAGGCCCGCTGGCTTTTTGATGTGCCGGTTGAAAAAATAGAGGTTCTGATTCACCCCGAGTCAATAGTTCATTCACTGGTTGAATTCATTGATGGCTCCGTAATAGCCCAGCTCGGCGAGCCCGATATGTGCCTTCCGATACAGTATGCCTTGACGTATCCTGCACGTGTTGCCGGAATTGCCAAGAGACTGCGGCTGGCCGATATAGGGAAACTTACATTTGAAAAGCCCAACGTAGAAGTTTTTCGGGCACTATCATTAGGTTACGAGGTTGCGCGAACAGGCGGCACCGCCGCGGCTGTTTTTAACGCGGCTAACGAAACAGCGGTACAGGAATTCCTGGCGGGCAGAATCAAATTTGTTAATATAACCGAACTGATTGAAAATTGCTTAAATAAACATAATGCTAAAACATCGGAACTACGTCAAGGCGTGTCCCTCGAAGAGCTGCTTGAGGCAGACGCCTGGGCAAGAAGAGAGGTTACTAAATGTCTAAAGCAGAAGGTTCGTTGAACAAGTCCGCCAGACAACCGGCGGGTAAACCCACCAAACAGTTGGCGGGCAAATATTCCCGCTTGTTTTTTTGGATTGTTGTCTTTGTGGCAGTTTTCGTTTTAATTGTCCGAAATATTGGTGTATTCGGCAATATACTGAAGGTTATTATTGGGTTTGGTGCCGTAGTTATCATTCACGAATTCGGGCACTTTATCGTTGCGAAACTGTCCGGGATAAAGGTTGAGGCGTTCTCCATATTTATGCCGCCGACTCTGCTCGGCGTTCAAAAAACGAAAGATGGTTTTCGGTTTCGCTTTTTGCCGAAGTTATTTGCCACAGAGGACACAGAGAATATAGATAAAAAATCAGTAAAATCTGTGACCGAAAAAATAACTAATGCCGGCGAAAAGACAGCCGACGACGACAGAACGGAATATCGTATCGGCCTTATTCCATTCGGCGGTTTTGTCAAGATGTTAGGCCAGGATGACATCGGGCCTGTTAAGACCAACGAGGACCCACGTTCATTTGCGAATAAACCGGTCGGCGTGCGTATGGGCGTTATAACAGCGGGTGTTGTTTTCAACGCCATCAGCGCAATTGTCATTTTTATGATAGTTTTTCTCGCCGGGATAAAACTGCCGCCTCCTGTAGTGGGCGAAGTGATACCGGATTCACCGGCGGCACGGGCAGGTCTAAAACCGGGTGACGAGACAATCGAGATTGCCGGCAAAAGCAAAGACCTCGACTTCAGCAATATAGCTATTGCAGCGGCCCTGTCAGATGTGAATGAAATGGTTCAATTAAAGGTAAGACACGAGAACGGCTCCATAGAAGACTACGCAATTGTTGCAGAACATCTGCCCGGGATGTCACTAAAGGCCTTTGGTATCTTACAAGCATTGAGTCTAACCATTGCGGAGGTTTCTGAGCCTAATAAATTATATTCGAAGACAGGCCTTCTTCCGGGCGACCACATCAAAGCTGTTGACGGCAGGGATGTACAAAGCTACTGGGAATTAGCAGAAATAGTAGAAAATACCGTGGCTTCGGAAATTACATTGTTAGCCGAGCGAACGGATGAGGATGGTGAATCGAAGCTGGTTGAGAGCAGAGTTGGCCTGGAATTGCTGCTGCCCAAATCAGAGCATATATACTCCATAGTACCTCGAATGCGAATGGAAAATATTAAGGTTAGAAAGTCATTACGGGAGAAAATCGTCGAGAAGGGGCGACGGCTACTGGAGAAAACAGGCATTGTGGGGCAGGTTAAGGCGAAATCATTTCTGCAAAGTGGCGATATCATTTTGAGTGTCGGCGAAGTAGTGTGCCCGACATCCCAGGAGCTGCCTGAGGTTGTAAAACAGTACGATGATAAAGAATTACCAATAAAGGTATTGCGAACAGATGTTAACGGTATTGAAAAGGCCCAAACTATTATTGTCAAACCAAAGCTGCAAACAGATGTTAACGAAGTAGGGATAGGGATTTTATTTTCACCAAGATTTGACCTTCGGCATGCGGTTGTTGCCAAAACTATCGCTGCCGAAGGTGGTCCGAAGCAGCTGGAAATTCCACGCGGTGCAACGATAACGACTGTGGACGGCGTTGCCGTGTCGAATTTTTACGATGTTATCAGGGAAATACGAAAACATCCCGGCGAGAGAATTACAATCGATTGGCGCCTCGATAAAGAATCTGCGGGCAGCGTAGCTTTGAATGTAGATAACAACGTAGATTTCATTACAGTTAAATCTGTTTTTGCGGAGCTTGTTCCCTTTGAGCGTTTGGAGCGGCTTTATAAGGCAAGCGGTCCAATCGACGCCATCGCAATGGGCCTGCGAAAAACCATTATGTTCATAGCCCAAACCTATGCAACGTTAAAGGGTTTGATTGTCGGGCTTATAAGCCCTAAGAGCGCTTTAATGGGGCCTGTCGGTATTATGGCTCTGAGCTATAAGGTTGTTGCCTATGAGCCGTTAATTTACTACCTTTACCTTCTCGGCCTGATAAGCGCCGTGATTGCTGTGTTTAACTTTTTGCCTCTGCCACCTTTCGACGGAGGACTGGTTGTGCTCCTATTAATCGAAAAAATCAAGGGTTCGGCGTTGAGCGAGTGGACTCAGGGGGTAATAGCTTATGCCGGCTGGGTGCTTATAGGTGCATTTGTTCTTTACGTAACGTTTAACGATATTGTGAGGATTTTTTCCGGCTAATTAAAACCCCCAGTGAAATCCGCCAAAAATACGGCGGACAAGCGCAGGGCTAAATATAGATTCCGTGTCCCCAGCCAACGAATCGCTGGGGCAGGCAAGCACGGGATGACAGCGAAAGAATTCGAAAGCGTTAGAAATGCTATCTCCGCAGGGATATCACGAGGGTATATTCGGCGCCCTAGCCGAATCAGATGCGGAAGTCTATGAGCTAATAACGAAAGAGTACGAACGGCTGAGCAATAACCTGCAGCTTATAGCAGCAGAGAACCTCTGCTCACGAGCGGTTCTGGCAGCTCTCGGCTCGGTTATCCAGAACAAAACGGCTGAGGGTTTCCCCGGTGCCAGATTACACGGTGGATGCGAGGTCGTTGATGATGTGGAGCGGCTTGCCATCGCCAGGGTCAAAGAGGCCTTCGGTGCAAAATATGTAAACGTTCAGCCACACTCAGGAACCACCGCCAACCTGATTGTCCTGACCGCACTACTTAAACCAGGGGATAAATCCGCCAAAAATATGGCGGATAAAATATTGAGTATGGGCTTAGGCCAAGGTGGACATTATTCCCACGGGTCAAGAACTTCGGTCATTGGCAAATTCTTCGATGTAGAAAATTATAATGTCGATAAGGAGACTTTTCTTCTGGATTACGATGCTATCAGAGAACAGACCATCAAGAGCAAACCAAAACTGATTATATGTGGTGCAAGCGCATATTCCAGAACAATAGATTTTCAGAGGTTCAGAGAAATCGCAGATGAGGTGGGGGCATATCTTTTAGCTGATATCTCACATATAGCCGGCCTGGTGATTGCAGGAGCACATCCATCACCTATAAATTACGCACATTTTACAACGACAAGTACATATAAGCCGGGAGGGCCGAGAGGCGGCTTGATACTTATGGGCAAAGACTACGATACGAAGGCAAAATTGCCGATGGTCGAATTCCGATTGCCGATTTCAAATCGAATATCAAACATCCAAAATCGAAAATCCAATGATATCGCTTTATGCGAAATCATCGACAAGGCGACATTCCCGGGAGCTCAGGGGACGCCTTATTTGAATAACATTGCTGCTAAAGCGGTCTTCTTCAAAGAAACACTTTCCGAAGAATACAAGGCAAGACAATTCAAAATCATAGAAAATGCAAAAAAATTAGCCAGCAGTCTGCTGGATTCAGGATACGACGTACTTACCGGCGGGACAGACAACCATATGATACTTGTAAATGTTAGTAATTTTCGAGAAGGCCTGACCGGTGTGACAGCACAAAAGTGCCTTGAAGACTGCGGCATAGTTGCCAACAAAATCACGCTGCCATACGATAGATACAGCGATACTATTACCAGCGGAATCAGATTAGGCACACCTATTGTTACAAGAAACGGGATGGGTGAAAAAGAAATGGCTGAGATAGCGTTACTGATAGATACAGTTCTGAAAAAAGTGAAAATAATAAGTGAAACTGAATACGAATTGGACGAATCCTTCAAAAACCAAAGCCGAGAGAGTGTAATGCAACTGTGCAGTAAGTTTCCGATGGTGTAAAGTGTCTAAAGTGCCTAAATAGGATACCATGTGGAGTATCCCACTGTGGGTTGTGGATTATTTTTTCTCTTTGGCTCTGAAACATATAAATGAAATGAGGATTAACCCTGCCCCTAATAAAAACAGCGTTATTCGGCGGCGGGGCCCGCTATAGCGCGTAAGCCACGCAGGAGGCGTTGGTTCAAGCGATGTTTTGTTCGGCTCTTCCATTAAGACCTTTCTGGCAGCGATTTGCAGCTCGTCCGGTGCTTTGGGGTAAATAACGTTTTCATCGTCAGGTTTGATACCGAGCGTTGCAGGGGCAATACGCCTGGCAAAATTCGGGTCTCTTTCGACCTCTGTTAGAAGTACATTATAGTCGGCAATCAGGGATTTCAGGCGACTCGTGCGCTGCTGCTGTGTCCCCAATAGCTGGTAACTTTGATAAAACGTAAGCAAAACATTGCAAAGTACGGAACCGCTCAGCACCGCTGCGCCGATGCCAAAAAAGACACAAAAGAAAAACGCCCGTACGATATTTTGGCTTTGCATAATTGGTAACTGGTGATTGGTAATTATTTAACCAATTACTTAAACATAAAACCGGCGTATTGAGCGGCTGAGCCAAGGCCTTCGTTTATTCTAAGAAGCTGATTGTATTTGCAGATTCTATCCGTTCGGCACAATGAGCCGGTCTTTATCTGGCCGACGCCCGTGGCAACAGCTAAGTCGGCGATTGTGGTGTCTTCAGTTTCACCACTTCTGTGGCTTATGACCGCTGTCCAGCCAGCCCTCTTGGCCATATTAATCGCTTCAAGGGTCTCCGTCAGTGTGCCTATCTGATTGAGCTTTATCAAAATCGAGTTGGCACAGCCGAGCTTTATGCCTTTAGCAAGGCGTTTGGTATTGGTTACGAACAAATCGTCACCAACCAACTGAATTTTTCCCCCGAGTTTCTTATTCAGTTTTGTCCAGCCGGCCCAGTCATCCTCAGCCAGCCCATCTTCGATTGAAATAATAGGATATTTGTTAACCCATTTGACCCAGTGGTTAATCATATCGTCGCTGGATACTTTTTTCTTTGGGGCTGATTTGAAAAAGCTGTACTTCTTTGTTTTTGCGTTAAACATCTCAGTCGAAGCCGGGTCTAAAGCGATTGCTATGTCTTTACCAGGTTTGTAACCGGCCTTTTCGATGGCGTTCATAATGACTTGAAGAGCTTCTTCATTGGTCGCAAGCTGCGGAGCAAAGCCGCCCTCGTCACCAACCGATGTGGAGTATCCTTTTGAACTCAATACTTTCTTTAAGGTATGGAAGGTTTCCGCTCCCATTTGCAGCGCTTCAGGAAAATTCTTTGCGCCGATGGGCATAATCATAAACTCCTGAAAGTCAACGTTGTTATCTGCGTGCTTTCCACCGTTTAGGATATTCATCATCGGCACCGGAAGGATGTTGGCATTGCAGCCGCCAAGATAACGGTAAAGAGGTAACCCCGCTGAATCCGCTGCCGCTTTTGCAGCCGCTAACGAGACACCCAATATAGCGTTTGCGCCGAGCTTGCTTTTGTTAGCCGTGCCATCCAGCTCTATCATTAACCGGTCGAGTTCTTCCTGCGCCTCAGCGTCCATACCTAAAATCTCAGGAGCGATGATTTCATTTACATTTTTGACAGCGCCGGCAACACCTTTGCCCATATAGCGCTTCTGCTTTGTATCGCGAAGCTCTATCGCCTCATACGCACCTGTACTGGCTCCGGAGGGCACCGCTGCCTGGCCGAAAGACCCATCTTCAAGTAAAACATCAACCTCAACAGTCGGGTTACCACGGGAATCGAGTACTTCCCTTGCTGTTACATCAATAATCGCTGTGAACATCTTGCGTCCTTTCCTTAATTTTTCGTTCGAAATTCATTATTCGATATTTGTCACTGCTACCAAAAGTTACCGACTTTCCCCTACTCCGTCAAGACTTGATTTGAGAAGCTATCTTAGGAAGCATATTGGTGTTTTTCCCCGTATTTTTACAAGATTTTAAGCAATTTTAGAAAAAATTTGCAATTTTTGAGCTTTTTGGACGTCTATTATATAGAAAGAGCGTCTATTACAAGCCGCTATAAAAAATTGAAAACATATATCATCACCCTCCTCCGAAAGGCCGATACCCACAGCGTCGGCCTTTCTCTATTGACCACGTTAGAAATTACAGGCAGGACTCGTCTCGGCGCAGGCCGAGCCGTAGCCGGACAAAACTGCGAAAAAAATGGATTTCTAACGTTGTAAAGATTATCATAGTTACTTATGCGAATTCCGCTGACCAAATATGGTTGGCCACAGGTAGTGATTTTTCCTGTGGTGGTGCTTGCCGTGATGGCTGTTTTTCTGCTGATAGGCATTTCGGGCTGGGCCGTTGTCTCAATAGAGCTCATTTTGGCTGTTGTTCTGGTATGGATTCTGATGTTTTTCCGCGACCCTTACCGTCGCTGCCCTTCGGATAAAAGCCTGCTGTTGGCACCGGCTGATGGTAAGGTTACCGATATTGAAACTGTAAAGGAAGATTACTTTATCGGCGCCGATGCGATTCGGATTGGAATATTTATGAGCATTTTCGATGCTCATATCAACCGCGCTGTCTGTAATGTAAAAGTCGAGAATATTACCTATAAAAAAGGAACGCATAAAAACGCGAAAAATCCATATTCCGGGCGGGTCAATGAATCCAACGAACTGGCCTTAGTCAGAATCGACAATCCCAAAGACCGGCTGATTGTCCGACAAATCAGCGGCGCCATTGCCAGACGAATTGTCTGCCACGTAAGCCAAGGGCAGGAATTAACTGGCGGTGAGAAATTCGGAATGGTAAAATTCGGCTCAAGAGCAGAACTTTATGTGCCGGCAAGCCAAAATGTTAAGTGTCTGGTCAAAATAGGCGAAAAAGTCAAAGCAGGGCTGACGCCACTGGTAAAATACGAATGGTAATTTGTTAAATGGTAACTGGTCCCTTGGGGACTGGTTAAATTGTTAATAATTACTAATCACCAATTACCGGTTACCCAAATATGAGGTACGACAGATGCCCAGATTAAAAACCGAAGCTACTAAAGAAAGTTTGCTGCGTCGGGTTCGAAAGCAGAGATTGAAATACATCACAATCCTGCCGTCGCTGATAACAATCCTCAACGGCATATGCGGCTTCACAGCCATTGTTTTTGCCGGCAAAGGAGTCTCTGCTGCCCCTAAGGGGGAAGAGATGGGGAGTATTGGGCAATTTTCCTATTTTGCGATGTCCGGGTATATGGTCCTTCTGGCAATGATTGCCGACATGCTCGACGGCCGAGTAGCACGCAGAGTAAAAAGCACTTCCAGCTTCGGCGGCCAGCTGGATAGTCTCTGCGATATTATCAGCTTTGGTGTGGCGCCGGCATTTTTGATGATAAAAGTTTTGGAATACAAATTAGCCGGCTTTACCGGAATCAATCCTACCATCGAAAATTTTCTGTATCGTTTCATCTGGCTTGCGGCGGCGGCATATATAAGCTGCGCAGCTATTCGATTAGCAAGATTCAATGTGGAAAACGAGGAGGACGAGTCTGCACATATGAGCTTTATGGGGCTGCCGACGCCGGCTGCCGCCGGGGTGATAGTCAGCTTAATAATATTCCATCAGGAAACACTGCCGAATCTGAACACTATTATTTATTCTCTGCCGTTTCTGGCTCTCGGGGTGTCGGTGTTGATGGTCAGCAGGATTCGATATCCACACATCCTAAATCAATACATAAGGGGCAAAAAACCATTCGCACACCTTATAAGGGTTCTGCTGTTCCTCGCTTTTGTCATCTGGAGCAGACAGACAGCTCTGGTACTGATTTTCTGTGGTTTTGCGGCAGGCGGTTTCGTAAAATGGTTTTATTACAAAGCAATCCGCAAAAGAAGTTACGCTACGAATCTTGAAATTTCCGAAACAAACGAGGCAACGGACGTCCGGAGTTAAATTGACTAAAGCGAGCTAAATCCGCCGTACGTCTGGCGGATAAAGTGAAAAAATAACACGCCATAGGCGTATAAATCCACAACTTTAGAAGATACTTCGCGCTTTAGGCCTCAGGACACGCTTAGTGCTCTTTGCATATCCTGCTGCTTGGCACTGGATTGGTTTATCTTAAAATACCGCTCAACAACCCCGACAAGTCGTGACAGGACCTTTCGGCCTTCGGAGCTTGCCTCTAAACCGACTATCTGCAGTCCAAGGTAGATACTTTTGTCATCTGCCGCAGGCAAGACGTTTCTAATCTGGGCATTGAACATCAACGGCGTTTCATAAGGCATAGGCGTAAGCCGTACGCCAACAAACTGCCCCTTCTTAAAGTCATCTCTGCCTGTATCACCACACTTATCTGCCTGCACCCGTTGGGTAGCCGCAGGCATGGGTACGCAAGCAAACGTGGGGGAGTCCTGGGCCACAACCGATTTCGCTTCTGACTGGTGCGGAATTACAATCTGTGCACCACCAGCAGAAATATCAACGAGTCTACCCTGAAAAGAATCTCGTGCTTCAAATCTCCCGCTCCGGCTCGCGCCTTCGCTGAGACGAGTGCTGTCTCGTATTGTGCTTTCTGCCTCATCGCGGCTTCGGTGCCACAGCAACACATTCACCTTCAAGGATTCCGGCACCGACACACGGAAATAGCTTCTCCTCTGGACTACTTCGATGCGGTCCGGCAGTGCAAGCACTATTGTCCCGCCCCGCCCCCGGCCGGCTGCATCCAGAGACGGCTCAAGAGCAACCACAGTAGTGTCAAAGACAAACTTGCCGTATCCATACTTGAACGATATGCCGACCGGCTGGTGAACCCGTATATTTATCGGTTGCGGCTTATCCCCCGAGTGAGTGCCATCAATATTCAGTCTGTCGGGGCCGAGGTCCGTCAGAAACACCTTTGCGACGTGCCATTTACCTTTAGACAAATAGGTCATAATGGCAGGTACTCTTTTTTCAACAGCAGTTTGCAGGATTTGCTTCGGTTCAGCTCCTCGCAGCATTGCTATTTCACTCACACTATCACCCCCATAGATATGCCTTAATCCACTTGCGGCGGACTCGCTTCGTGTTTAACTGCCACCCTTTGTAGAAATCCTTAAAGACCATTTTTGGCATTATTCTCCTTCTTAAATATATATGTATAATTCGGCAATAAGCAAAATGCATTTTAGATTAAATTTTCTTCTATTTCGGCTTTATCGGACAAAAAGGGCAAAAAAATACAAAGGCCAATTCGTCAGGGCGACCCAGCTCCACCGGAGTCCCGATAAAATCTATGCTGTTCCCATTAGAAAATAAATGACCCATTCGACTGAAAGGAGTCGAAGGATGACTGCTCCACACAGCGATATAGCAGCTGCTTTTGCACTTGTACTGTTGAGCATTTTTTTGTATCGTGATATGTTGTTGCGTGAACCCATCCCCTCGCCCTGTCCTTCCGAATGGCTGGACTCGGAGGGGCTGGGCGAATGGTTGATTCTTCAAGAGCCAGGTTATGCAGAAGCGAGAATTGGGCAATACTGATTTGGAACTAACGACTGTGGGCTTGGGCACATGGGCAATTGGTGGGCCCTGGCAATTCGGCTGGGGGCCGCAGGACGACAATGAGGCAACCGCGGCAATCCTAAAAGCCCTGGAACTCGGTATCAACTGGGTCGATACCGCCCCCATCTACGGGCTGGGCCATTCCGAGGAGCTGGTTGGAAAAGCACTCAAACAAACCAGGGCCAAACCCTTTATCGCAACAAAATGCAGCCTGCTGTGGAACGAGAAAAGAGAAGCAATCCACTGCCTGAAAAAAGAAAGTATTCGGAAAGAATGTGAAGCAAGCCTGCAAAAACTCGGCGTAGAGATAATTGACCTTTACCAGATACACTGGCCTGACCCGGAACAGGACATCGAAGAGGCCTGGGAAGAAATGGCTAAACTGAAAGACCAGGGCAAAGTGCGATACATCGGCATATCGAATTTCAATGTCGAGCAAATAAAGCGTGTCCAGAAAATCGCCCCTGTCGCATCGCTTCAACCACCATACAGTATGCTCCGCCGCGAGGTCGAAGATGAACTGCTGGGCTACTGTGCTGTGAACAATATCGGTGTTGTTGCATATAGTCCTATGCAGAGGGGCTTGCTTACCGGTAAATTCAGCCAGGAAAGATTGTCGGGACTTGCTCTGGATGACCATCGAAGAAGAAGTCCCGAGTTCCACGACCCACAATTTACTGCCATCTTGCAGCTTATTGAGCAACTGCGACCGATTGCAGAACGTAATAAAAAAACTTTGGCTCAATTAGCAATTGCCTGGGTCCTTTGTCGGCCCGAAGTTACCGCCGCCATAGTCGGCGCCCGAAGACCCAGCCAAATCGAAGAAACCGCTCCGGCATCAGACTGGAACCTGAGCGAACAGGATATCGAAGAAATCGAGCGACTATTAGCTGGACGGCAGGCAGAACTTGGCAAACGATAACTTAAGGAAAGATAGCGAGAAAAATGGCAAAAGACAAAGATTTTTATGTAAGTCCTCTGGTTGAGAGAAACGCCTCGATAGAGATGTCCGAACTCTTCGGAGCGCAAACGAAATTCAGTGTCTGGCGATGGCTATGGCTGGAACTGGCAAAGGCACAAA
>CAZMSP010000055.1:0-13404 GCA_964568985.1 uncultured Pirellulales bacterium | reverse complement strand
TAGCATTGGCTGGATAACTTTCAAGCGAAATTTTTCAAATAAGTCGCTTAGGCAGGCTAAATATCTCCGAGCCCCGTTAGAAATCATTGTGTTTATTCTAATGGGGCGAGCATTTTGAGGCAGAACCTGTCGGTCATGCCTGCAATATAATCGCATACGGTCCGCTGCAGGCCTTCTTTTTCTATAAATCGTCGGAAATAGCCCGGCATCAATTCCGGCTGTTGACAGAGCATTTCAAAGAGCTGCTCAAGCCAGTTCTTAACGTTATTGCCTGTTTGGAGCAATGACTTATGTTCATAAAAGTTTTTCAGCAAAAATTTTTCCAGCTCGGCAAGCTCAGCATCGCTTTCGGCTGAGAGCACGATTAGATTTTCGCTCGTACTATACACATCAGCAATTGTCCTTATGTTGTTTTCTACAATGGCTTTTTTACTTGCTTCGATGCAATCACTAACGAGCTTATCGATAATCGCCTTTACAGTCCTTGTACTGCGGATGAATCGGTCGTCAATTGAATCTGCGAATATTGCCCTCTGTGCTTCGGTAAATATTTGTATTTTTGTAAGGGCAGTTCGCGAACTACCCCTACCCTTAATCAGCCCAGCCCTCATACCATCTTCGAGGTCGTGGCAGTTATATGCGATACGGTCAGCGATGTTGACAACTTGGCCTTCGAGCGAACAGTTTGACTCACAGAAATCGTCGTCCTTTGGCGTATCATATGTGCTTCGGTGCCTGGCCAGTCCCAGGCGGGTCTCGTACATAAGGTTCAGGCCGAAAAAATCCGGATACGGATGTTCGAGCAAATCAACGATTCGTAAACTCTGCCTATTATGCTCGAATCCCCCAAATTCGGACATCAAATCGTTAAGGACCGCTTCACCAGCGTGTCCGAAAGGCGGATGGCCCAAGTCATGTGCAAGGCATATTGCCTCGGTTAGATTGACGTTCAGCCGAAGCTCTTTTGCAATGGTCCTTCCTATTTGTGCCACTTCGATGCTGTGCGTAAGACGTGTGCGGTAATAGTCATCCAGTCCGGGCGTGAAGACCTGCGTTTTACCTTCCAAACGCCTGAAGGCCGAGCAGTGGATTATCCGGTCGCGGTCGCGCTCGAAGTCCGAGCGGTATGGGTGGGGCTTTTCCGGGAACTTTCTACCCCGGCCCCTCGACTTCACTCGGGCTGGTGAGCCTGCCTGCCCTCCGTTAGGAGTCCCGAGGGCTGAGGAAGTCGAACGGGTCGAACCACTCGTCTTTTCATTGACCGCATAACAGGCAAGTTCATTACACATTTTTTTGCCACAGAGGCACAAAGAAGCCTAAAGCGCCTAAAAACAGGAATATTAAAAATCAAATATCAGGATGCAAAATTAAGGAAGTCACCGCCGCTTTGCGCCGGTTCCACACTTTTGATTTTTAATCTTTAATTTTTGCATTCTCTTTAGCCCACTTATAATCCCGGCAGATTATTTTCTTTGCTTATTTGTTTTAACAGCTCAAAAAGCTCGGTCAAACTTTGGCTGATGACATCGGTATCGCTGCATACGCTCATAAAATTTGTATCACCATCCCATCGGGGCACGATGTGAATATGCAGGTGCCCCGGCAGTCCTGCTCCGGCGCATCTGCCGAAATTCATCCCGACATTGAAACCGTGAGGTTTTATCGCCAGCGAAAGGGCTTTTTGCGATTCCCTGACCAGCTTGAGCATTTCCAATAGCTCCTCGTCGGTTGTCTTGTTAAGGTCAGGGATATGCCGGGCTGGCGCTATCAGCAAATGGCCGTTGTTGTAAGGAAAGCGATTTAGTATTACGATGCTTTTGTCTGTTCGCCACAGCACCAGATTTTTGTCGTCATCCCGGGGATTTTCCAGATTGTGGCAGATGAAGCATTCTCCGCTGTCATTTAAGCCCTGAATGTACTTAATTCGCCACGGCGCCCATAGATTTTTGCGTTCCAATCTGCAATTACCTCCGCTAATTATTTGAGAAGCTGCATTTTGAAATTTTGTTCCATAGTTAATAGTGGCTTTACACCGATACCAAAAAGAATAGATGCCTGCAACCGGACATGATACTGCTGGCTGTACTGTTCTGTTCGCCCGGCATCGATATTGAATAGTTCCTCACCCTGGCCCTGCAGTTGAAGAATTTTATAGCCCCTGAGGAAACCAAACGTCCCTCGCATTTGGAATCTGCCGGAATAAGGCATTGGCGGCCAGTTGTCCAGGACCGATTCGGCAGGCGAATAGGAGCTTCTTATAACAGCGAGCCGTCCTTTCTCAGTCTGCCTGATTTCAGCAAGCGTGTATGTAACATCTCTTGCTCTTCGCATCACCATCGACCCAGGAACAGGGAGTTTTGATTTCCAGGTTTGTCCTATTGATACACCTTCAATAGCTTTTTCGATACTGGAAATCGAATCCCACAGAAACCACTGACCAGCGGCAAAATCGCCTATCATATCAGGATCTTTAATCCTCCCTCTGCTGGTGTCTGGTAGAAACGCCTTTTTACCAATCTCTTTGATCAACGCAGCCAGCTGTGAATAGTCCTCTATTTCGCCTGCTGGGCCGACGGTAAACGTGAAAGTTTTGCCTCGAAGACTTTCTACAGCATCTCTCCGTGAGTCTTTGCTTCGCCTGATTTTCACTGATTCGCAGGTTGCTTTGATAGTTGTAAGACCGAATGGGTTTACTTCGATAGGTGTGTATGAAACGACCATCTCCATCGACTCGGATAATTTGTCGGTGGAGCTTTTACCACGCTTGGGTTGTTTCTTCTGCGGGTCCCAATCAATGCTAATATCTCTGCTGGAGATAAACTTATATCTTAGAATTTGACCCTCCTGGAAATCAACAGTTAATAATTCTTTTCCAGCTGCTAATAGCTCTTTTTCCTTGCTTAGCAGTCCTTCGACGGTGAGCCGCTCAAGACGGTCGAACCGTTTCTCCTGCTCGGCCCTTGGTTCACATCCTGCAAGAATGGCTATAGCAACAGCTATAGAAATAAATTGTACAATTTTCAAATTTATTCCTTTCCGTTCTCGGTTAAATGCTTAAATAAAGTGCCTAAAGTTGTGGATTTATACGCCTATGGCGTATTATTTTTTCACTTTAGCCCACTACTCACCAATCATCAGTTACCAGTTACCAACTAATCGACTTTTCGGACTTCGGCAGGCTCCGCCCTGACAAGCTCGATACGGTAGAAACGAGTGGCGGTCATCCTCAGCGCAGCAGGTTCGCTGTTTGCTTTTTGTCCAGCCTCCGGGTCCACTGCAACCCATTCTGACTGCAATTTTTCAAAATACTCCTTGACTTTTCCGGCACTCAAATCCAATTTTAACCCGCCCGTATATGTTTCGGTATTGTCGAACATTTTCGAGAAGAAATCCGGTGCCTGCTCCTGATGCAGCTCCTCCGCCATCTCTGCGGAGGGAATGGCTTTCATCTGGACAACGGCAATCCGGCAATTATCCACATCCTCGATATCTTTCAGTGTATAAATTCTTTCGTACGATTTAGAGCCCATCATACCAAAAGAAAAGGGCTTTACATTGCTCCACTTGTCACCCGGTCGTAACGGTTCGACAGTCCTGAGCTCACCGTCGAAGGACTGCTTTTTCTCGGTAATGGATAGGGCCGGGATTGTGTGACGCAGCTTGATTGCTTTCGGCTTAAGCAATATTGAAGCTGCCTGGTTGTCTGGAGAGTCACCTTCAACAGCAGCTTGTGCCTGAGAACAATCGATAATATTTGATACCTGACCTGCAGGAGTGATTTCTATGGTATAACTTTGCCCAATTAGCTCGTATAAAGGACCATTCTGGTCTTTTTCTCTGGAGCTATCGAAATCCAAAGTAACATTGTCTTTGACTTTCGCCAAATACTTTAGCTCGTCAATTGTAATCTTTGCAACGGCATTACCTTTATCGTCGACAGTTTGTATTTGCTGAGTGAAAGTCATTTCGACTCTATTACTGGTGGCTCCCCCCTTGAATGCGCTGTCCTCCGACAAAGCCCCTTCCCCTTTAACGTCCCTCTGGGCTTCAGCTATTACTTTATAGGTTGTTGAGTCTCCTTGAGTGAACTTCAGCGCCAGTTCGACCCCCGCGTCTGCTTTCGCAGAAAGCTGCGGGGGCAGTTCAGCTTCAGGTTTAACAATCGCTGGTGGCTTTTCCGGAATTTGTTCTTTGGGTTCCACTTCAGGTTTGGCAGTTTCGACCGTTATTTCTGGCGCTTGCTCTTTTGGTTTAACCTCAAGTGTAGCAGGTTTTTCACTTGATGGGGCACAACCTGCTGCCAAAAGCAATAAGGAAATCATGACGGTCAAAAACCCACTGAGAACTTTTATTTGTTTCATTGTCTAATCTCCATAATTATAAGTGAGCTAAAGTGACTAAAGTGAGCTAAAGTTGAAAAATAATACGCCATAGGCGTATAAATCCGTAACTTTAGGCACTTTGAACTATTTGATTTATAATTATATATCGGGAAATGGAAATGACAACTGTTTTTTTCAAGCTTGGTTTGTCGCATAACCGAGGCGTGATGGATTTGTGTGCTGATAACTGGTGTCCCCGGATTTCACTGCCCGCCTCCGGCGGATTTTAAACTATGAACAACGAACTACGAACTAACTTCTGATTGAAAAGGTATAGCCATATTTCCAGCTTTTGCCGCTGGTATCTTCCTCATATCCCTGGGCCGTCATTCTCCTTTCCCATTGCCGGGCAGCCGTCTCGGAAGTGAATTGCTGCATAACTCTGAAGTCGCGAGGGTTGCCATGTTCCCGTTTTCTTCTTTCCGGCTCATCTGTAAGTCCTGCATACCTCATAACAACCTCTAAAAAAATGGGTGGGGGTTAATCAAAAAACAGACTGTCCCGAATAAATTCCGGTCTTCAGCGTCGTCAGGGCAGACGTGCGTGGTGCGTTTAATCAGTCACTGAACTACTCTGCCTGCCAGAGCCAGTTTTCGGTCAGTTCGCGAAGGTCAACGTAGTCAACGACGCCACTAGGATCAAGGTCAGTTCCTTCGCACCAGCCATTATTGGGATCGCAGGGAATACCTGTCCAGTATTTGCTCAGAATTGCATAGTCAGAAAAGTTAACAAGCCCATCGTCATTAAGGTCACAGTGGAGCTTCTGTGGGGTGATTTTGTAATAGGGCGATGGGGTGTTATCCACAAAGTGCAACTCGCCAAATAAGGTGCCTTCGGTTACAGATGCGTCGGACACAAACCATCCGACGTTCGGATCAGAAGATTCCTCAATGTGCGCAAACTGGCCAAACTCCTTAAGGCTGAAATCTACAGGTGTTCCTGTTCCCAGAATTCGTAACAAAACTGCTGTCGGACTGTAACTTATTAAACTGTATTTGTTTTGGGACAAAATATTCATATTTCCGTAAGGTTTAATTACAAAGTCACGGTATAGCCCGGGGTCTCCCGTCATACCCGCTTCGGCAGCTTTGACGATATTATACATCTCGCGGGAACTGACGTAATGCAGTTTCCAGTTGATTCCATCGTTGTATTTGGCCTCGATATCAGTGTAAAACTTGTCCATCGGCGGTCCAAAGAAAGCGTCCCACGCTGGCTGATATGTCAGGTCTTCCATGCAACCATGTGTATATACTTTAACGAATACCCAATTATTTTGCCCCACCACATGGACATTGTGCCCTATCCACTCATCCATCCGGGCAAGTGTAGCTAAGTCGTTATAGTCGTTCCGATGTACGCCAATGTTGCACCGGGCGTTGGGGCTTTGGATAATCATCAAATCCCCTTGCATTGGCTGATTTACCCCTACCAAAAAAATATTGTTAGGGTCCTGATAAGAGGCCGGGAACTCATCGTCCCGGGCGTAACAAATACAGTCGACAATCGTTGTGCTCATCGGCAATGGAGACCTGAAAGTGAAATCAGCGTAACAATTCAGCTCTCCCAGTAAGCGTAGTTCCTGATTCACACCGCAATACTCCCGACGGGGGTCGTTGGGGTCAGTCCAGGTGTCCAGGCGGCTATTATCCAGCGCCCACATCCCGTGGATGAAGCCAAAAGCAGTTTGAGGCGTGGGTTCGGCCGTAATCATTGCCCCGTGACTGCTGAACACATTAATGGCTTTATTGGTCCAAGTAAGAAACTCGTTCGTGGCCGTCTCTTCGGAGCGTGTGCGTTCATCTTTTACGCCATGATGGAGATGATATTCAGTCTCCCCATAACCTTGATAAGTGGCCTCGTTTAAAGTATTGAGGATACTATGAATATTGTAACCACTTCCCCATCCGACTTCATATCCCGCCCAAAGTACAAAATAGCTATGGATGGGATGGCGTCCATCCGCATCGACATGCTGGCAAGCCATATCTATGTAATCATCCACCCAGATTCTGGTCTCTGGAATTGACGTGCTGAAGGGTTCGAAGTGATCTACAAACGCGAACATAACATGTCGTAGGCCATTAGCACTAACAACGTTGGCGCCTATCATTAGAAAGGCCGCGACCAAAAGAGAAGCGTTATATTCATGCGTTTTATTCTTTCCAACGTTTCTCAAGGTCTTTTTCCTCTATCCTTGTTAGGACCGCAGGGTGGTCAAAAACATCCAAATACCCCAGCCAAAATCATATCCGGACATCGGTGGGCTATAAAATACACCCATCCTTCTCCGTAGCGAAAACTACGAAGGACGAATCACTTGATAAAATGATGCTTGCGCACCCTTGCAACACACTCTTTTGCGGCGATTGTCTTCCAAACGGGTTAGCAATTATCAATGCACCGCTGCTCCTGCACAGAATAAAACCGAAAATTGTACTAACCTTTTTCACCGGGAATGTCAAGTATAAACTCGCTCAAACTTCGGGATTTTTTGAAGTTTTTTGGAGGGAATTGGTGGGGTATGGTTCGACACTTCGGCAAGCTCCCTTCGACTTCGCTCAGGGCAGGCAGTGCAGGCAAGCTCGCCACAGGCAAGACGCCACGCTACCTGCTGATTTCCAGTAACCACTCGTGTTACAGATTTCCTTGATAAACAGCATTAACATCAGCGGCGGACAGCGCCACGCTATAGACGCGTACATCATCAATTAGGCCATCATAGAAACGGCCAGATGCTTCAGAGTTGCCTCCCAAGTAAACGTTGTGGGTGGTGCTGTTTATAGTCCCTGAATGAGCTGTAGTAGCCACCAGCTCTCCGTCAATATACAACCTAAGCTCACTTCCATCATAAGTTCCTGCCACATGGTGCCATACGCCATTAAACGAAGCATCTACAGAAGTTTCAGCCGTTATCCACGTTCCATCGTAAATAACAAACTCTATAGTATCACGGTCGTTGCTCTTCAATCCATAAGTGTGGTCGCCTTTTGTTATGTAGGGATTAAACTCACCATTGGCGGTATCATTAGTTTTTACCCATGCAGAAAGCGTAATCGCATCGGTGATGTTAAAGGCCACATTGTTAAAACAGTTGACATAGCTGTCAACACCATCCACGCTAAGCACGTTGCTGTCCCTGACAGCATCATAGTCTATTGCTGCGCCACCATTCGGACTGCCGTGCAGACCGTTGCTGGAGCTGTCGTTAAAGTCGCCCTCAAACTCGTAGTGTGCCACAAGGAAAGCTGTTGGTTCAGGGTCCGTCATCACCGATTCTGCGGAAGAGAAGCCGGTTTCATTCTGACCGGGGCTCTTATCACGTGCCTTGACCCGATAGGTATATTGCGTATTGGGGTCGAGACCTGTATCTGTATAAGCAGGGCTGTCCTGCCAGCCACTATCGTGTCCGCCGCCAGCCGTGCACTCGAAGTAGTACTGTGCATTGCTTTGGCTGTTCGGGTCTGATACAACAGCACTCATCGAAATCGAATTCGGCCCTGCTGCAGCCGGCACCTCGTCCCACGCTACCGTGACAACTTCAAAACTGCCGTTTAACCTTATGTCACACGAAGAGCTGCCCATGAGCACCTCAAACACACCGCCTTCTACTACAAACTCATTACAGTTCACATCGTAGAATCCCAACTCTTTTACTGGTAATGTAAATGAGACCAGTTCTTCCTGCTGTGGTTCCAGGCTTATTCTCTTGAATGCTTTTAGCTCTTTGTTGGGCCGTACTACGCTGGCATTGACATCACGAACGTATAACTGGACCACCTCATCGCCTGCGAACTGGCCAACATTGTTTACATCCACGCTAATAATCGCAACCTCACCGGCAGACCATACCTTCTCCGGGTTGATACTGAGATTACTATACTCAAAATCCGTATAGCTCAGCCCATGCCCAAAACAGAACAGCGGCTCTTTCAGATACTTTTCGTAGTGTCGATAGCCGGGACCTTCTCCCGGAGGTTCATAATCATTGTTAAATGGCGGCAGCTGGCTTTCATCATAGGGTAAAGTAAGGGGAAGCTTGCCGCCGGGGTTCTGGTCTCCAAACAGAACGTCCGCGATGGCATTACCCACCTCCTGTCCGTTGAACCAGCATTCAAGTACCGCAGGAACATCATCAATCCAACGGTGCATCAGTACAGCCGAGCCGCTTACTACTGCCACAATTGTATTTGGATTCTCCTGTGAAACAGCCTGGATAAGCTCATCCTGTCCTTCCGGCAAATCCAGATGGTCTCTATCTATACCTTCTGTTTCAATACTTGATGTGGTCCCAACGACAACAATGGCAACATCCGCGCTGCCGGCTGCCTGACGGGCTTGGAGAATTAAATCTTCTATGTTATTCGGCTCAATCCAGCCCAGCTTGGCCACTGCCGAGCCCCCATTCTCGTAGTATTCCATGCGGATATCATATTCATGGCCAGCCTCCAGATCGACGGTTACTGAGTTTGTCTTGACAGCTTGGTCTATCCAATCGTCGATTATCAATTGGTCATCCAGGTACAACCGCACCCCGTCATCAGTGGTTGTTCCAAGTGAGTACTGCCCCGTTTCCTGCGGGACCAGCTTACCAGTCCATCTTACAGAAAAATTGTCTGCGTTGACCACCCCCGGTGCCGGTGAGCCGCTTGACCAGTCGAAATCGACATTCGTGTCGATTCTGGTCAGCACTGACGGACTTAGCAGATTGCTGTTGTTAAAATATTCACCTTGCAGCCCATCTCCAAGCGGGCCACCCGGCGGCTTTAGTACCGATGATGGGATAGGGTAAAGGGCCTCTTCAAAAAAACAACCCTGTGTAAATTGAACTTCGACAGAACCGCCAACTTTGTTTATAATCCCCTGCCAGGGTGAAACAGTGTAATAAGGACTGATGTGAGCACTACCACCACCGCTTGGCCTGGCAACTTTTGCGTTGGGGCCAATGACCGCGATATTTGTGAGGTTTTCCATATTCAAGGGCAGCAGAGATGTATCGTTTTTTAACAGCACGATTGATTTCGCTGCCGCTTCCCGCACCAGGGCCTGGTGCTCCGGGCAGTTAATGACGCTTTCGTTGGGCTCAACCGGCTGCTCAAATACGCCTGACCAGAACTTTGACCGCAGGATTCTCCGAACGGCTTCATTAATGGTTTCTTCTGATACCTGCCCGTTTCCTACAGCGTCCAAAAGCGGCTGGCCATAATAATCAGCGGTCGGCATTTCAACATCAAGGCCGGCATTGGCGCACTCCACCGTGGCATGAGTCGCCCCCCAGTCAGAGACCACAAAGCCCCTAAAGCCCCAGTCATCTCTGAGTATCTCGGTCAGAAGGTGATAGTTTGCCGTGCAATATGGACCATTAACCTTGTTATACGCTGCCATGATGCACCAAACATGGGCCTGCTGAACGCAGGCGAGAAAACCAGGCAGGTAAATCTCCCGCAGAGTCCTTTCGTTAACTATAACGTTATTAGTTCCCCGTCCATTTTCCTGGTTGTTGCAGGCGAAATGCTTTGCAACAGCAATGACCTTCTGGCTTTGAACACCTCTGACAAAGGCCGCTGCTAACTGTCCAACTAAATATGGGTCTTCCCCGAAGGTCTCAAAACTTCTGCCGCCTCTCGGGTCTCGAATAATGTTAATGCACGGGGCGAGCGCTACATAACGGCCCTTACCTCTGAATTCCCTGCCCATTGCAACACCGACCCGCTGAACCAAATCAGGGTCCCAACTGGCACCTAAAGCCAGAGAGCTGGGAAAGCAGGTGGATTGGTCCCAACGAACGCCTTGAGGACCATCAGCCATTTTAAAACCGGGTATTCCAAGACGAGTATTGTCTGGAGTCGACATACCCGATTCATCACCTCCTAACTGTGCTACTTTCTCCTGAAGTGTCATTTGCGCCAGCAAATCCTCGATTCGCTCGTTGAAGTTAATATCCCAATATCGGCCCAGTAAGGTAAAATCACCAAACTCAACTCTGCCACTATGATCCATATCGGCACCGCTGCACCAATCCTTCTCTGAACAGTCGTCGTTCAACCATTGTCCAGCGAATGCCTTGAGGTCAGGCCAGTTGATATCACTATCCCAGTTCAAATCCCCCTCATATGCTTCGGCTAAACTCGATAGACCGAGTACCAGTGCCAGCACCAGCAACAATATGTTCAAAAGTCCACAAATGCCTTTTTTCATCGTCCATCCCGTGATAAGAAATAATCGATAATAGCTGACCGCTGTTCTTGTGGCAGCACATAAACCTATCCATCTCCTCCTGGAGAAGACTACCTGTAGTAAAGCTTACCCCTGCAATGTCCAAATATATTATATCATAATTTGCCTTCATATCCTACTTTATGTCTATTTTTCTTTATTTGCCTTTGTTTATTGGTTAAAATCAAATTTTTAGATTGCTTTATGAACCTTTTTTAGGTTCGACATGCTCACTATAAATAGGAGAGACCAAATTATGAGAAGTGATAGAGTTAAAAAAGGCTTTCAGCGAGCACCGCACAGAGGCTTGCTTCGCGCCTGCGGTCTTACAGATGCCGACATCGACAAACCATTTATCGGTATTGCCAACAGTTTCTGTGAGATAGTGCCGGGTCATGTTCACCTTAATAAGGTGGCCGAGGTTGTCAAGCAGGCAGTCCGCGAGGCGGGTGGAACACCATTTGAATTTAATACAATAGCGGTCTGCGACGGTATTGCTATGGGCCATACGGGAATGAAGTATTCTCTGGCATCGCGTGAAATTATCGCTGATTCCGTAGAGACTATGGCGCAAGCGCACTGCTTTGACGGCCTTGTTTGCATCCCCAACTGCGACAAAATCATACCGGGAATGCTGATGGCGTCGGTCCGGCTGAACATCCCCACGATTTTCGTATCCGGCGGGCCGATGGCGGCGGGCAAAACAAAAGACGGCAGGAGCGTTGACCTTATAAGTATTTTTGAAGGTGTTGCCCAATTCAACGCCGGCAAAATCGATGAGGCCCAATTAAAAGAGCTTGAATGCACTGCCTGCCCGGGCCAGGGAAGCTGCTCCGGTATGTTCACCGCCAATTCGATGAACTGTCTCTGCGAGGCGATTGGAATGGCCCTTCCCGGCAACGGCACTATCCTGGCGATTGACCCAAAACGGCAGCAGCTCTATAAGGCGGCAGGTAAGCAGATTATGAAGCTGATTGCCAAGGACATAAAACCATTAGATATAATCAATGAAAAATCGCTGGATAATGCTCTTGTTCTGGATATGGCAATGGGCGGCTCGACTAATACGGTCCTGCACTCATTGGCTGTCGCCAGTGAAGCCGGCATTAAATACGGCCTTGAGCGTATAAACGCAATCTCAGCCAAATGCCCGAATATCTGCAAGGTCTCGCCGTCAAGCAAGTTCCACATGGAGGACGTCGATGCGGCAGGGGGCATAAGCGCGATACTGAAGGAAGTCAGCAAGATTGCCAATCTGCTTAATACCGATTGCCTGACTGTAACCGGCAAAACACTCGGCGAAAATATTGCTGATGCCGAGATTAAAAATCCGGAGGTCATTCGTACATTGGATAATGCGTACTCGAAGAAGGGGGGGTTGGCCATTCTAACAGGTAATCTTGCTCCCAAGGGCGGCGTGGTAAAAACGGCGGGAGTCGCTGCTGAAATGCTGACTCATACCGGCCCTGCGGTTATTTTCGACAGCCAGGAGGATGCCTGTGAAGGTATTCTGGCCAGCAAGGTAAAACAAGCTGATGTTGTGGTTATCCGTAATGAAGGCCCCAAAGGCGGTCCGGGGATGCAGGAGATGCTCAGCCCCACAAGTTATATTGTGGGTGCCGGCCTGGGTGAATCCGTTGCGCTGATTACAGACGGCCGATTCTCCGGTGGAACAAGAGGTGCCTGCATCGGCCATATAAGTCCCGAAGCAGCGGTAGGGGGGACAATCGGACTATTAAAAGATGGTGACATCATCGAAATCGATATTCCCAATAATAAAATAAGCGTACAGCTATCTGACGAAGAATTGGCCGAGCGAAAGAAACAATGGAAACCGCCAAAGCCGAGAATAACAGAGGGCTACCTCGCCAAGTACGCCACAATGGCGACCAGCGCCGATACCGGAGCCGTCCTGAAATGGTAAATACGTAAAATTAGTTGCTAAAAACAAAACTCTGTGGTAATTTGCTGGTGTGTAATTTGAGTGTGCAGTTCGGCTGCGGCGTGCTCCGCCGTGACGAGTGTGGTCTGCGGCCATAAATTTGTATGGTGTGCATAGCACACCATTATCTATTTAACTAAATATGCGTTTTTTTAGAAAAATAAGCTCACGTCGAAGCCAGGTGCGCAAGAGCATAACCGGCGAGCGCTTCTCGAAAATAAGCCGGTTCGCCGACACCGATAGTATAATCTCGGTTCTTCTGTGCCTGCTTTTCGCCGTTTTGTGTATCGCCGTCATCTCGTTCCCAAACTACAATAACCTGATACAGATAGCCGTCATAGTAGTGCTGATTTCTCTGGCAGCAGCTATTTATATCTACCATTATCAAGGCCGAATCATAAAAAACCACGTCGGAGCACTGGTGCTGGTCTGCTCATTTATTTTGCTGTTAGCAACAACCAGGGTCGGTATCATATTGTCCGGACATACCTACTGGGCCACCGCTACCGCCGTCGCAGCAGCCGTCATTCTGACAATCGCCTATGACCAGCGTTTTGCGATAGGTATGAGTATGTTCTATTGCCTGCTTGCCTATCTGGCGGTAGGGCCAATAATGGATAACAAATATCAACTTACGGGTATGAACCTGCTTTTGACAATGCTCTCGGCCGCTTTCACCTGCTGTTTCTCCTTAAAAGAAATCCGCACAAGAATGAAACTGCTCAAAGTCAGCACTCTGGCAGCCGCAATAGTGTTCATAACAGCAACTGCAATGTCCTATTTGGACATCTCAGGAGAAAATCCTAAGACCGGTGATATATTTAACAATGCCGGCTATCATGCAGCAGCAGTTCTCCTGATGGG
>CAZMSP010000054.1:0-13582 GCA_964568985.1 uncultured Pirellulales bacterium | reverse complement strand
GTATCCCGGTACCAACTTGATGGTAACGCAGATGATACCGGCAACCCCGGTGGCCGCGATGGTGAGCCGTGCGGCGTTGGGGTAGCATATAATACGACTGATTATAAGGACGCTTCCGCTGCCCTTGAGCTTGCCGGAGACGGCAGCTGGATTACTACCGACGCTTGTGCTGCAGACTATGGAATCGACGGCAATAAGCCGAGGACCATTACCGCCTGGGCGTATACACGTGACTTTAGTGACAACATCGCTGGTATCTACGAGATCGGCGAACCGAATTCTGGGCAAGACTTTGCATTGAGAGTTATGCCCGAGCCAAATGTCTGGCGGGCGGTACACTATGATGCGCCTGCGCCTGATTTAACGTACGACATTGAGTTCACGTATCCGTCATTGAATAGGTGGGTGCACTTCGCTCATACTTATGATGGTACCACAGTCAGGGTATATGCTGATGGTTACATCGTTGGGGAGCGTGTGCTGGACATCAATACGGCCAGCGGCCCCGAATCGAAGACCTTCAAAATAGGCCGGTGGAGCAATGGAGTAGATGATTTCTACTTCGACGGTCTCATTGATGATGTGCGTATCTACAACGAGGTTCTGAATCAGAATGAGATAGCGTCTCTTGCCGGTAAGACAACTCCGTTTACCCAGCCGTTGCATATGGCGAGGACGTTGGCTGTTGACACCGATTTGTATGATGATGGCACGATGGACTTCAAGGACATTGCTGAGTTAGGTAAGGTCTGGGGTGAGCAGCGGGTCTGGCCGACGTGGGATCCATAAGCAGCTTTGTTACAAGGCTATAGGTAAGCCGTTAAACTTGTACTAGTTCGGGGCCTACACCGATTAGCTCGGTGTAGGCCCCGTTTTTAATGAGTAAATCACGTTAGTAGGACGAAGATTTGCCGTTTGCCGGGTATGATTTTAGTAGCGCTATTATTGTGGCCCATTCTGCACAATCTATCTTTGTCCCGTCGCAGAGTAGCATTAGCGAAGAATTTGGGTAATTTGTAAAAATTTTTCTTGAATTTAAGGCCTCTAATATGGTATAAGTAATAATGGTGAAGTCTGTACCCGCGTAGGCGGGTATATGTAGGTCTTCACGTTGATAATTTGTTAAATTTTTGAGTTTTTTGGTTCAGGAGGTGTTGTTAAGTGAGGTACAGAGCCCTGATGGGAGTTCTGTACGTCGCAATTCAGTTTTTACAAACCTATTTTTTATTAACCGCTCGTATTGAGCTTTGAGGGAAGGAGGTAAGGCAAGTGGGAGAAAAGTTGTGTTGAGCAAGCCCCCGTGCTTTCGGGCGAAAGCAATGGACTTGGTCATCCCTGGCGGGAGAACGGGGGGTGAGGGGGAAATTATTGTCGGTCGTTTTATTTTTGTTGAAGGTTGTTTGAGACAGGTACGCAAAGGATTCAGAAGTCGGAATTGAAAAATTATCTTTTATCCTTCTGCATTCTGTCTTCTATATTTGCTGCCCGTTGAAAACAATAAGGTGTTTTGGTCTGTGGCCAAGGCATAGTTTATTATTTTAACTTTTTTTGAGGGAGGAATATTATGTGTAAAAGATTGATTTTTTTAATTTCTTTTGTTCTTGTGTTGGGTCTGGCTGGTTATACATCCGCCGCTGTGGACGCTAATATTCCCAAAACGGGAATTCCAGCTCCGGTTATCGATGGTATTAAAGAAGGTGTATGGTTGCCCTCAGAGGGACACCCGATGATATTCACCGTCCAGGGCAGCGCTCCTGATTCGCCTGCTGATTGTTCTGGTAGTTGGTGGGCCCTGTGTGATTCAGACTATCTTTATGTATTCATTGATGTCAACGATTACGACTTGTGGAACGATTCTTCGGGGGAGTCCTATCAGGATGATAGTGTAGAGGTTTGTATCGATATTGGCAATGACAAGAATGACCAGGAAACTGGTTATGGTGAGGATGACTACCAGTATCGTGTTGGCTGGAACAGCGATCCTAATGTAAAGGACTTAGAGGAGAAATGGCACCCTGACAGAAGCTTTGTCGGCGTGGAATTTATCGTGTTGACAAAGGACGATGATATGGGATATACCCTCGAGATAAAATTCCCATGGGAGACCCTGGATGTTGATGATAGGGGTCTTACGACGTTAGGTGATTTTCTGGGTTTTCTTGCAACGATTAACGACGATGATGCCGGTGGTGCCCGTGATGCCCAACTCTCCTGGCTGCCAGATACCGCAAACGCCTGGATAAATCCGAGTCTTTTTGGGACGGTTGTATTTGCGCCCGGTCTTAATAAGGCCTACAACCCTAACCCACAGGATGGTGCAGAAGGTGTTCTCGTGGGACTATTGCAGTGGACAGCAGGAGTGGATGCAGTATCACACAATGTGTACTTCGACCCCTGCGAAGCAAAGGTTCAGGCCAGAAGTGGCTGTGATGTTAATGATGTTAACCATCCCGACCCGAACTATCCTCTTACCGGCCTTGTTCCGGAGACCACTTATTACTGGTGTATCGATGAGGTCAATGACCCCTGCCTCTGGCCAGGCGACATCTGGAGCTTTACGACTGGGCCATTGATAGCACATCACCCTGACCCTTATGATGGTGAAAGATGGGTAGATGTCGATAAGGACCTTACCTGGATGAGTGGTGTGAAAGCGCAGTCACATGATGTGTACTTCGGCACTGATGAGACTGCCGTGGCTACTGCAGACCAGGATTCGGATGAGTTTATAGACAATCGGGCCACGACAGTGTATGACCCGGACACCTTGATTGATAACAAAACGTATTACTGGCGGATTGATGAGGTCAATACTAATGATCCTAATCTTTGGCCAGGTGATGTCTGGAGCTTTACCACTCTCAGCGTCAAGGCGGGTATATTGGGCGAGTACTACAACAACAAAAATTTGTCAGGCCAAGCGGTGCTCACCCGTACGGACTATAGCATAGACTTTGACTGGGGTCCAGAGTCTCCGGATAGTAAGCTAATTAACGCAGATGATTTCTCGGTTAGGTGGACCGCTGAATTAGAAGTGCCATATACCGAGACCTATACCTTTATTACCCTTCGAGATAAAAAAGATGGCGTCCGATTGTATATAGGTGGACAACTGATTATCGACGACTGGCCTGGAAACAATACCCTGCCTGAAGAAGATAGCGCCATCATCGACCTTGATGCCGGGCTGGTACCCATTGTGATGGAGTACCGAGACGCTGGTCAAACCGCATTGGCAAAGTTAAAGTGGGAAAGTCTATCCATAGAACCAAATGAAGTTATCCCGAGAGATACATTCTTTCTACCACTGAGGGCCGTGTCTCCAAATCCGCCAAACGGTGCGACGGGTGTGCAGAGTGCTCCTGTTCTTAGCTGGTCGCCGGGAATGTTTACTGCAACACACGATGTATATTTCAGCACAGATGAATCCAAAGTGACCGACGCCAATAGAACCAATCAACTCGACGTTCTGGTCATGCAAGACCTTACAAGTGTCCGTCCACGTACAGCTTATGATGGGCTCGGAATCCAGGAATTCAGCACAACCTACTACTGGCGGATTGATGACATCAATGGTCTCGACATCTGGCGAGGCGGTGTCTGGAGCTTTACGACAGACGGCTATCATGTTGTGGACGATATGGAGAAATACACGGACGCTGCTAGCATCGGCGCTGTATGGCATGACGGCACAGGCGGTTCGGATATAACCACTTCGACTGATCCTTCTGTGGCCACTCAAATTCACGGAGGTGCCCAGGCGATGGCCTATTCCTACGACAACAGTGCCTCGCCCTATTATTCAGAGGCCTATGCCGATACCAATGAGGTCAATGAGCCAGATAGTCTCGACTTCGGCATCGACTGGAGATTAGAAGGTGTTAAGGCATTGTCGCTGTGGTTCCGGGGTGCTCCAGACCTTAGAGGCAGCTTTACCGAAGCCGCCGGCACCTACACGCTCACAGCCGACGGTAAGGGCATCTCGGGCACTGCAGACTCCTGCTTCCTTGTCTACGGGCAGGCCAGTGGTAATGTCGGGTCGATCTATGCGAGGGTGCTCAGCGTCGAGAAAATAGACCCCTTTGCCAAGGCCGGTGTGATGATACGCGATACGTTAGCCCCAGACGCCAGATTCGGGGCGGTAACTGTTACACCGGAAAATGGAGTTATCTTCCAGTATCGCACTACCCAGGGCGGTAATGCCTCGTCCGTAATTAAAACTGAAATCACTGCTCCGTGCTGGGTAAAGGTGGAAGCTGTGCACCCGCCGTATCAACCATATTTTATTAAAGGCTACTATGCAATTACGGACGATGTACCCACGAGCTGGACGCTGATTGGCCAAGCTCAAGTAACGCTGGGCACGCCAATATATCCTGGTCTGTGCGTTACCAGTTCCAGCTACGGTGAGATGTGCACAGCCGAAATCTCTAATGTTACCACGACTCCAGCTACCACTCTAACCAACACCCAGGACATTACTAAAGCTTACAATGACGCTGAGGAGATGTATGTGGTTCTGGAAGATAGTGACAGTAACGGGATTGTGTATCATCCTGACCCAAATGTAACACAGATAGGAACCTGGACAGAGTGGCGTATCGACCTGAACGACTTCAATGACCAGGATGTGAACCTGACGGATGTCCAGAAGATGTATATTGGCTTTGGTGACGAGGCGGCGCCCGGCGGTTCAGGTATCGTGTTCATTGACGATATTCGGCTTTATCTGGCAGAATTTTATGCTCCTGAGTGCCCGTGGAAACCCGACCTTATCCGCGATGGCGTGATTGGCTATGGTGACCTCGAGATGGTAGCAGATAACTGGCTCATTAGCGATTACAACGTTGAGCCGAACGCACCTTATCGTGGTCCGGTATCCCGGTACCAACTTGATGGTAACGCAAATGATACCGGCTCCGGTACACACTACAATGGTGAGCCGTGCGGCGTTGGGGTAGCATATAATACGACTAATTATAAGGACGCTTCCGCTTCCCTTGAGCTTACCGGAGACGGCAGCTGGATTAGTACCGACGCTTGTGCTGAGGACTATGGAATCGACGGCAATAAGCCCAGAACCATTACCGCATGGGCGTATGCACGCGACTTTAGCGACGACGCTGGTATCTACGAGATTGGCGAGCAAGCGGACGGGCGAGACTTCGCATTGAGAGTTACGGCCGAGCCCAACGTCTGGCGTGCGCAGCACTGGGGTGAGGATTACGACATTGACTTCACCTATCCGTCGCTGGATAGATGGGTGCACTTCGCCCACGTCTATGATGGTACCACAGTTAGGGTATATGCTGATGGTTACTTCATTCCTGATGCTGAGCGTGTGCTAAACCTCGATACGTCCGCTGAAACTGGTGCGAAGACCTTCAAAATAGGCCGGTGGAGCATGAGCGATCCGGCGGCGATTTACTACTTTGATGGTCTCATCGACGATGTGCATATCTACAACTATGCTCTGGATCAGGCCAACGCAGCGTACCTTGCCGGTAAGACAGGTGAGTTTGCCCAGCCATTACACCTGCTGATGACGCCGACCAATCCTGACATCGATGTGTATGGTGATGGCACAATTGACTTCAAGGACATTGCTGAAATGGGTAATGTCTGGGGTAAGGAGAAAGTCTGGCCAACGTGGTAAAGCTGCGTTGATAAGGCAGCTAAATCGAGTTTCCGCTCCTTCGACCTCGCTCAGAGCAGGTCAGGTGGAAACAAGATAAAGTATTATTTCGGGGCCTACACCGATTAGCTCGGTGTAGGCCCCGTTTTTAATGAGTAAATCACGTTAGTAGGATGAAGAGTTCCAGCTTGCCGGAAAGGCTGGCTTTCTAACGGCGTAAATAACTTGAATTAATATGCACTTTCAAGTATCGTTTTTTCTATGAATATTGTTTGGGCGATTTTGCTCTTGGCTGGCGGTTTCATTATACTTGCCAGGTGTGCTGACCTGCTCGTGGAGGGAGCGGTCGGATTAGCAAAATTGTTTGGGGTCAGCCAACTTGTCATTGGCCTGACGGTCGTGGCTATGGGGACATCGGCACCGGAGGTAGCAGCCAGCATCACTGCTGCTATCCAGGGTATGGGGGATGTGGCAATTGGTAATGTGTACGGCTCAAACATCGCCAATTTGGCTCTTGTAGGCGGTCTGGCTGCCCTTATCAGGCCGTTACAGGTCCAAAAAAAGACACTTTGTCGCGAGATACCAGTTATGATTTTAGTAGCGCTATTATTGTGGCCCATTCTGCACAATTTGTCTTTATCTCGCCCGGAAGGAATTATCCTCTTAGCTGTTTTTGCTGTGTTAATCGTCGTGACAGTATTTTTAGCGAGGAAGGAAGCTGAAATTGTCAATCGCAAGCTTGTCCTGAGTGACACCGAAGGATCGCCAATCGCAAATCGCCAAACGCCATACGACAGACGATATATGGGAAAAAACATTTTGTTCGTCCTTATTGGCCTGGCAGGTCTGGCTCTGGGGGCGGGTATGGCTGTACGTGGCGCAGTGGTTATCGGCGAGCTAATCGGCCTAAGCAAAGCTGTCATCGGCCTGACCATTGTAGCTGTCGGTACATCTCTGCCGGAGCTTGCAACCTGTGTAGCAGCTGCCATCAGGGGACATCACGATATTTCCATTGGCAATCTGGTTGGTTCAAATATCTTCAATACACTTCTTGTTGTCGGCACGGCTGGTACGGTTCGGCCGTTTATAATCGGGCCTCGGCTGGTCGGAGTTGATTACTGGATTATGATAGTTGTTAGTGTCGGATTTGCTGCTGTAGCCGTGATTGGCAGACGAAAAATTAACCGGCCTTTTGGAGCAATGCTCATTTGTGCTTACATTGCATATATGATTTACCTGTTTGGATACACAAGGGCAATATAAAAACTTCAGCTTTGAAAACGGCTAATTTGGTTTTGTATATTCTCCGTCGAAAAAAATCAGCCTCAATCACTGTTACCTTGTCCTGAGCTTGCCTGCCCTGCGTAGCTTTAGCAAAGCGGGGTCGAAGGAATCTGTGTCTAAAAACCCCCTGGGTTCTGTTGCTTTGAAAAAACCGGCTTAATCTTTTCGGGGACCTCCAGATAAGTCAGAGTTCTTTCCATTATTTTAGCGGCCACCGGTGCCGCTACAGCTCCTCCGGTGTAGCCCTTGCCGAGACTTTTGTTTGGTTTGCGAATTGAAACCAGGACAACAACAGCCGGCTCCTCTACCGGAGCACCGGCCACGAAGCAAGCAACGTAATCGCTTTTCGAATAACCTTTTTCGCTGCTTTTTGCGATGTTTGCCGTTCCGGTTTTGCCGAACAACTGCCATCGGTGTAGTTTAGCGTTCTTACCTGTACCCTCATTAACAACGCCGACCATAGCTTCACTAACAATCCATCTGGCAACTTCCGGCCTGACAACGTAGCCAATTCGCCCCGGATTAAGCGATGATTGTTTGAGTTTGATAATCTCGCCGTTATTATCGACTATTGCTTTTACCAGATATGGCCGAACTGACCGACCGCCATTGGCAAGTATACAAAACGCTCGAACCAATTGGAGCGCTGTTACGGTAATTTCCTGGCCGAAAGGTATTCGAGTTACGCTGTAACCCGTCCACTTTTGCGCAGGCCACAGCAGACCATTAGCTTCGCCCGGCAAATCTATCCCCGTCTTTTTGCCGAAGCCAAAATGTGACAGTCCCTCATAAAGTTTGTCTTTACCGAGCCGCTGTCCGATCTTAGCCATTCCTATATTGCTCGAGTTGACCAGAATCTCACGCAAACTCAAATCTCCGTAACCTTGGCGGTATTCACCTATTCGGCCGAAGCCCTTGCCGGAATAGCTCCCATTTTCACAGAATATTTTTTCCTGACGGTTCACAACGTTGGCATCGAGTGCAATTGCTGCTACAATCGGCTTTATGATACTGCCCGGCTCAAACTCGTCGCTTATCACCCGATTGCGAAGATTATTTGCGTCAGCCGACCGGGCATCACTGGGCTCAAAATCAGGCAGTGTTACCATAGCCAGAATCGCGCCGCTCTTTGGCTCTACCACGATTGCCACCGCCGACTCGGCCTCGTAGCTTTCACATTGCTTGATAAGCTCTCCCCTTGCAAACTGTTGAATCGTAGCATCAATGGTCAAAATAATCCCGCACCCATCTTTACCGCTCTTTTTGGAGCCGGATGGAACGGCCGAGGGTCTAATCGGATGACGGCTAACATCAGCAAAGTAAAAATTTTGTGATGCAATACCGCCAAGTTCCTTGTCGCATTGTAGCTCTATTCCCCCCAGACCACGGTTGTCGACACTTGTAAAACCAACCGCGTGTGCCGCCAGGTTTCCCATTGGATAATGTCTTTGCCAGTCGGCTTGAACGCCGATACCGTATATTCTGCACGCCTCATCACATTCTTTCGCATCGGCCTTTTCTTTAATCCTCACAAAGCCAGGATTTTTGCCTTCCACGATAAGTTTACAAATTTCATGTGCTCCCATATCGATAATTGTAGAGAGTCTATTGGATGTATCCTTGGGATGCTTTATAGCTCGTGGCTCGGCAAAAATGCTTTGGATTTTATTACTCGCGGCGAGCACTCTGCCCTTGCAATCAAGAATTACTCCTCGCTGGGGTCTTTGAGGCATTCGTCCACGCTGTTGGCAAAGACAAGCCGAACTGTAGTAACTATTTCGCAAATATTGCAGATAAAAGCATCGCACCACCAATGCAGCGAATACTACAATCAAAATCAGCAAAAAAGTAATACTAAGTCGAATGCTTCTATCGTACATCGTATCTGCTGTCTCGTAATTTGCTTTGTTGTTATTGACAGTGGACCCCCACGCCTGACCTGAGCAGCCTGTGGTGAGCAAGGTCGAACCAAGTCGAAGGGGCGACACAAAATACTTAGCCCTCCAATTTATTGGGGGGTTTTATTTAAACGTTGCGAAAGGGTAGCTGGGTTTATTAAACCTTCCAGCTGAAGCTGTTTCTGCCAAAGCTGCTGTTTCAGCTGCCTTTGCTCAAGCTCCTGGGCGCAAAGCTTATAGAAAATGCGGTCGTTGACGCTATGCAAATAAACGGTGAAAATCAGAATGGCAACAACATAAAAAACAACAAAAAAAAAGCGAAACGGGGACCTCATAATCCAACCATCATACAATGCCGTCATTCCTGCGAAACCTGTCCTGAGCGAAGCCGAAGGAGCAGGAATCCATTACACCTCCTGCCATTCCTATCGCACCGGCAGTTTCAATCTCATCCCAGCGAAAAGGTTATCCTCATCCTCTAAATTATCAGCATTTAGTTTGCTTATTTCAGGATAGCGCTCGCCGTTACCGAGTTGCTCGGCAGCAATCTTCCACAAGCTATCACCTTCCTGAACTACGTACACTCTGCTTTGTTTCGCCTCGTCCGTTTCAGCCGAAGGGTGTCTTTGGCCGATGGATTTAACCTTCTCAAACATCTTGCTTGTAAAAGTACTTTCATTTTCGTGTTTTTCTTGCGCAGTCGTCAGTGGTGGTATGACGAGTTCTTGTCCGACATAAATTTCACCAGGCGATTTCAGTAATTCACGATTGGCCTCAAATATCATTATGATGTTTTTTATTTTGTTACCCTCCTCAGCACCGTAAAACTTCTTGGCAATAACAGATAAGTTATCTCCCTCTGAAACAGGATAGGTCTTTGGCCAATTCGTTTTGACAGGCTGAACTTTCTCAACAGTTATCGTCGCTGCCGCCGCCGTTTTTTCACTTGAGACATCTTTCACTACCGAAACGCTGTCAGGCAGCGACATTTCAAAGCGGGTGCTTGTATCTTTTTCGACGTTATCAGAAGCTTGCTGTCTTACCGGTCTTATCTGCCTGACCGGCTCGCTTCTATCGATGATATCTCGAACCTTGCGCTCCTTGGCCCCAAGGGCCGGTGGGTCATTCTGAAATTTGACCATTTTCGTCGTTAGCTCGTTATTATTTTCCTCATTATGGCGAAGGTTCGGCAGGCCGTTAATTAGAAATGCTATGATAAATATAAATAACAGGCCTAACAGCAATCCGACTTTGGCATCACGAGTCATAACGGAAATCCCTTTATACTTCTTACGTTATTGTTTTTGTGCAATCCTCAATTTTGCGCTTCTTGCTCGCCGATTTTCGGCAATTTCATCTCGGCTCGGCACAATCGGTTTTTTCGTAATAATCCTGTAAATTCCCCCTCTTTCATTTTGTTTGAAATTATTTTTAACCAACCTGTCCTCTAAGCTATGGAAGCTAACAACTGCTATGTAACCATTTCTTTTTAATATGTCAGACGCCGAAACAAGCAGTTTCTCCAGATTTTCCAGCTCGTTATTGACTGCGATTCTAAGCGCCTGAAAAGTTCTCGTTGCAGGATGTATTCTCGTTCTTCGCTTTTGTCCTGGTCGTCCCAGTGCCTTGCATACTATCTTCGCCAGTTGGCCGGTTGTCGTTATCGGCTCACTGTTGCGGTGCTGAGCAATAAATCGTGCAATTCGTCGTGAGCCCCTGTCCTGGCCAAACTTATAAATCAAATCAGCTAAAGTTTTTTCATCTGCGTTATTAATTATATCGGCAGCAGTGGTCTTTATTCTTTTGTCAAATCTCATATCCAGCGGCGCATCCTCAAGAAAGCTAAGGCCCATCTCAACATCGGACAGTTGCACGGAGCTGACGCCCAAATCTGCCAGTATAAAATCAACCTTTTCTATGCCTTGCTTGTGGACTTGCTCGCTGATGTGAGAAAAATTACAATGGCACAAAATGACTCTGCACGCAAGGTCTTTTAGTTTAAATTGGGCCCTTCGGACTGCTTCCTTGTCGGCATCCAGGCCTATCAATACTCCCTCAGGGCCCAGGGTCTTGCCGAACAGATAACTATGACCTCCTTGTCCTGTGGTAGCATCGACCATCACCCCATCCGGCGGCAACGTTATCTGCCCGGTTAACGTTCCTGCAAGAACCGGAATATGCTCTACTATCGGACCATTCACTTCTATTGTATCGCGTCCGGTGTATTGGGATTTCACTTGATACTTACAATGCGCTACTGCTCTGCCTCGCGTGATTTAAACACCTGTCATTGCGAGCGAAGCAGTCTCAATACTTAGCCCCCCAATTTATTGGGGGGTTAGTTTTTGGGGGTTTTGTTTAGCCCACAGGTATTGCTTTTCGCTGCTCTTTAAGCTTTTTCACAGCGGGCGAAAATTCAACCTTAGAATATGCACTATCAAGTTCTTTCAAACGCTCCAGCCGGTCAGAAAGAACTGCCAGTGAGGCAAACGTCTCTTCGTCAGCTGCTCTTTCACCACATAGACTTTTTTCTACAATCTGACAATGATTCCAATCACCTTCTATCATTTTGCCACCGCATTAAAATTTACATTTCCTCATTTTGTTTTTGCAGGACTATTTGCCTTGCCTGCGACATCTGTTTTTGATATTGAGCCATATTGTCTGCAAGATACTGTTCCCAGTTCTCGCTGTTCCACAATTCGATATGGTCTCTGACCCCGACAAGGGTTATTTTGTCTTTCAATCCCGCTCTTTTACGCAGTCTTTCATTCAGGAGAAGCCGGCCTTGCCCATCCAGCTCCAGCTTGCTCGCCAGTGCGAAGCTGATTCGCTCGAACGCTATCACCTCATCAGGAGCTACGGCACCAGGTGCTATCGCAAGGGCTATCTGCTTGAAGTATTTCTCCGGGTAAAGACAAAGTATTCCGTTTGCGCCGAAGACGAGATAGAAATTGCTGCCGTGCTCGTCAGCATCGATTTGATTTCTCAGCTTGTTGGAGATAAGGACTCTGCCCTTCCCATCGACAACGTGCTGATATTCGCCTGTTAATAACAGCATGGTTTTCGTCCCACTCAAAGTATCTTATTTGGGATATTTTACCACTTTTTACCACTTCGTCAACATATAAATCCTACTTTTTTAGATTTTTTTCAGGGTTTTTTTATGGGACTGTTATATAGACAAGCTAATTAACGCTAACAGAAGTGGTTACAGACATATTAGAAGATTTTCGGACGAAATAGATTTTTCCTCTGCTCTTGGCTTTTTTCACAATGTCCTGTGAATTTAATAATTATTCAGAGGTTTGTCGTCCGTCCTCTGCCTGCCCTGAGCCTGTCGAAGGGTATTCTGTTTTATTCAGCCGGGCTTAACTTAAACAGAGCGACATCATGAGAACCAATTTCAAAATCAATATTTTTATTGGTTGTGCCAATGTCCTCTTTCTTCCACAAATCACGAACCTTATGGGTGCCTTTCACAAACCAGAGGTGCGACCAGTTTAACCTGATTTTCATAGGCTTATCGCTGCTGTTAAAAAAGCACACCGCCCAGTTTTTATTTGATAATTCTTTTACCCAGATTTCTTTACCCGGCTGAATCATAAACTGGTAGCCCTGTTTGCCTAATGGGTCCTGGTCGATGGCAATCACTTCTTTATTGGTAAGGATGTAGCGAACCTCGTCAGACATCTTTCTGACGTCATTGCCTGCCATTAAAGGCGCCGCCAGCATACACCACAGGCTGAAATGCGCCCTTGATTCTGCCAGCGTCAGTCCCGGATTACCCACTTCCAGCATATCCGGGTCGTTCCAGTGGTCTGGGCCGGCATATTTTTCCAGCCCTACCTGGCTTTCGAGGATAAATTTCCATCCCGTGCTATACACTTCCTGGCAGTCGTAGCAGTCGGTAATATCACCGCTGGTTCTCCATAGGTGGCCGACATCTTTTGCCCACAACCACGGCTTGTTACTTCCCCATTCACAAAGACTGAACACAATCGGTCTGCCGGCTGCATATAAAGCGTCCCGCATTGTCTTAAAAGTTTCTTCGGCGTTGGCCGTGCCATGTTCGCACCAGTCGTACTTCAGATAATCTACGCCCCACGAGGCATAGTTCCTGGCGTCCTGATACTCGTGTCCGCGTCCGCCCGGATAGCTGGCGCATGTCTTTGTCCCAGCACAGTTATGGATGCCGAATTTGAATCCTTTTTCGTGAAGGTAATCGCCTAATGCCTTCAACCCGCTTGGAAATTTATTCGGGTCAGGTATGAGATTGCCATTAGGGTCTCTGGTCTTGGTTTCCCAGCCGTCGTCGAGAACGATGTATTTATAGCCGGCCTCCTGCATCCCGCTGGATATAAGCGCCTCCGCCATTTCTTTGACTAACTTTTCATTGATATTTATTCCGAAGGTGTTCCAGCTGTTCCATCCCATAGGTGGTGTTGGTGCCAGCCCTTTAAATTTCTGGGCCAAAACACTAACCGGCAGACACAATATCAGCAAAATAATGATTTTTTTCATTTTGGTTAGCTCCTTAATTCAAATTGTATATCTATGTTTTTCGCAATTTCAAATTATATATTACATCATCCCCAAGTCAACTTATTTAACCATTCGGTTAGCCCCCGCGTTTATCCACCGTCTTTTTTGGCGGATTTCACGCGGGGTTGCCCATGGGAGGTATGCTTTGTTTTGCTTCGGCGTTTGCGGCGCTGTTTCTGTTTGCGAATCTTCTCGGCCTTTAATGCCGCAGGACTCTTAG
>CAZMSP010000053.1:0-13583 GCA_964568985.1 uncultured Pirellulales bacterium | reverse complement strand
TCGGCCGGGCGCCAAAACAGGTCGATGAATTTATAAAAAATATCGTCGAGCCAATCCGCAAAAGATGCAACAAAGAACTAATTCGAAAAGTGGAGCTTGATGTATGAGTATGATGCTCGATACCGGATACTCGATTCTCGACGAGTATCGAGAGCCGAGAAACGAGATGTGAGAATGACCAGAGAAGAACTTATAAAGCGTATCAAAGAAACGGCCTATCTGGAAGGCGACTTTGTGCTTCGCAGTGGCAAGCGAAGCAAATACTATCTCGATAAATACCTTTTCGAGACCTGCCCGGATATTCTCAAGGCACTCGGTGAAGAATTTGCCAAGCATGTAACTTCCGATGTTACCTTAATAGCCGGTGCTGAATTAGGCGGGGTGGCACTGGCAGCTGCTGCTGCTATGCAAACCGGCAAAAACTGGATTATTATTCGCAACAGCAAAAAGGGCTACGGCACAGGCAAATTAATCGAGGGCGTCCTAAATAGAGGTGATGTCGTTCTTCTCGTTGAGGATATTGCCACAACCGGCGGTCAGGTGCTTGAGGCAGCAAAGGCCATTACCGAAGCAGGAGCAAAAGTCAAAAAAATCGTATGTGTAATCGACCGCAAACAGGGAGCCGAAGAAAATATCACCAGCGCCGGCTATAAATTCGAAAGCATATTAACCAAAGACGACCTCGGCATAAAAGGGTAATCATCGTAGGATTGATACTGCGGATGAAGTAAAACTGACTGTTCTACTATTTCTTCGTGGAAAGTAATTCATCAAGACGGCTTCGCGCATCTTCGTGGGCAGGATTTAATTGCAGGACTTTCCTAAACTCTGCAATTGCACCATCAATATTATCTCTTTGAGCCAGCAATATTCCCATAAAATAACGGGTCTCAACATCATCGGGCTTAAGCTGTAGAGCTTTGCGAAAACAGTCAACGGCTTGACCCAAATCGCCCATCGTAGCTAAAGTTATACCAAGTGCCTTATGAGCCTCTGCAAAATCTGGTTTTATATTTATCGCAGCTCTGAAGTATCCGGCCGCCTCATAAAATCTTCCCTGCCCGGCCAGAATTGTACCGAGTCTGTTACAAGTGTCAGCATCACTCGGCTCCAAGTCAAGCACTCGCTTATATTGGATTATAGCTTCATCGATTCTATTTTGTTGTTGAAATACCATAGCAAGACTTTTATGCGCTATTACATCGTCGGGCTTTAGCTTTATGGCCTCGTTATAATAATGCCGTGCATCCTCAAATTTGCCGAGCGTATAAAATGCCTGACCCAAGCCGCCATGTGCCCTGTAATCGTTAGGGTCTAATTTTATAACCTTTCTATATTGTATAATCGCATCGTCAGCTTTACCCACAGTGCTAAGTGTTATTCCCAGGCAAAGGTGCGCATCAATGTAATTTGGCTCACGCTCAAGAGCTTCGGTATATTTTTGCATTGCTTCGCTGTATTTGCCCTGGTCTTGCAGAGTCCTTCCTATGTTAAAATAAAGCTCCGGCTCATAATCCAGCTTCTCCGCTGTAAAGGGGCCGGGAAAAGTCGAGATAAAAACTATGCCCGCACCAAGACAGGCAGCGCCTGCAATCCGAAACCATCTTCGCTCAATGACATTTCTGATAAGATATACGCATCCCGAAACGGCAAGAATACTCAACACAGGAACCATTGGAACACGATAGCGAGTTTTGACATGCGTTAGGATTATAAGTAAAGGATAAGTGATTACAAATAATATCACCGGCATAGGTATGCTCCGCCGGTTATAAACCAAGCCAATTACCGCCAGAGGCAACAGCAGGCCGAAGGGAAAACCAAAACCATCGACCTTCCACATCAGAAATTTAAGCAGCTCTGACCATTGTCTAAATAAATAGATATCTACATCACCGGGTATTTCGCGTGAACTTGTGAATTGCATTGCTTTATTTGCTAAACGCTTCAAGAAGCCTATCGGGTCAGATACAATAAATTCTCTTACCTTATCGTAAAAAAATCTTTGCTGTTGCCAGGTTTCACCTGTCACTCCATGCTTTTTAGGCATATTAACAACGCGTTCCCATGTGGTTCCGACCCGAATCTCGGCGGCCTCAAAATCGGGATTGTTGCCAATATAAAAGTTGACCCCTCCTGAAGCCGGCAAAATACTAAAATGGCCTGTAAGGCGGTAGTTCTGAATTGCAACCGGCAGTGCTACAACTATAAAACCAAATGCCGTAAGAATAAAACATCTTCCACTAAAGAAAAGGCCCGCCCGGGATTTATAAAGAACAACACCAACCCAAATCAATCCGGCGATTATAAAAAGTATAAAGTTTGGCCGCGTAATTATGCTCAGGGCACCACACAATCCCAAAAGAAAGAACCACAGCAACCTCTTACAAGTGACAACCTGTAAAAAAAGTAAAATAAGAACAAGAGACCAAAAGACAACCCATACAACCGCTATAAGGTCCATCTCATGAAAAATAAGAGGGCCATAAAATGCAACAAATATCGCAGCTACAATCCCTATTCGACGACTAAACGCCCTCCGTCCCAGGAAAAACGTTAATACGCAGTTGACAGCCCCAAGTATCGCCTGAACTACCAGAGCGACCACAACAGAACAATTACTGAAATAATATACCGCAGAAAGAAATGAAGGATAAAAAAACTGCTGCCAAAAAAACTGTTTTGGCATCTTTCCCGTGTTAACCAGTTTGCTTGCTATAAGGTCATAGCCCCTTGCGTCTACGATTGGGACATTGAAGCTCGGACTATCAGCGCTCTCATAAAGATATAACAGGCGCACACAAAGAGCCAATACAAAGATACCAGAGGCTGTCCAAACAATACGGCCAAAGGAATCAGGTTTTAAAACAGTTAATTGATTATCCCCGCACTGATGCCCAGCTTTAAAGCTAAATTGCGATTCCACTGCTTACCCCTGTGTTACCACAATTTGAATAAAAACAAGATATAGTTTAAGGTTCGATATCTACTCTTCGATTTCAGACGCCATTTAAAGATTTTCAATCATCTGAATAATCTTCCGGGCTGAAACTGCCTTATCTACATTCACAACTTCTATCCAGCCGGAATTTGCGGTCTTTATTAGAACGTCTGACTTATCTGAGCCGATTGAGGCGGGAGTGTTGGCGACTATCATATCGAGGCTCTTCTCTTTAAGTTTCTTCTCAGCATTTCGGCGAAGGCTCTTGTCTTCCAAAGCAAAACCAATAACAATTTGATTTTTCTTCTTGTGTTTTCCTGCCCATTTGAGAATGTCGGCTGTGGGTTTTAATTTGATGGCGAGGGGTTTGCCGGTCCTTTCAATCTTTCTTTTAGCCTGCCTAGCAGGTGTGTAATCAGCAACAGCGGCAGCCATAATCAAACAGTCACATTCTTTAAAAAATTTCTTAACTGCCTTAAACATATCATCAGCACTTTCAACGCCAACAAAATCCATTCCTACCGGCGGCTGTAAATCAGATGCGCTGATAAGTGTTACCTTGTGGCCGGCTTTAAGCGCAGCACGAGTAAGTGCATAACCCATTTTGCCGCTGCTTGCGTTGGCAATAAAACGGACAGGGTCAATGTGTTCCCGCGTGCCTCCTGCTGTGATTAGAATTTGCATCTCGTATCTCGTGAAGCGTATATCGCCCTTCGCTTCACGCCTAACAGTTTAAGAATGGCGCTTTTTGATTTTTGAAGCGATTTTTTCGATTGCCTTAATGATATCCTGCGGTTCGGCCATTCTGCCGATGCCTTCGGTGCCGCAGGCAAGCCGGCCTTTAACAGGACCTATCAACTGAAAGCCCATCTGCATAACCATCTTGATATTGCGTTGCACGGCCGGGTTGGCCCACATATTATTGTTCATCGCAGGTGCTAAAAGCACTACCCCCGATTTAATCTGTTCCGTTGCTGCACAAAGAGTGGTGCTCAGCAAATCATCACAAATTCCGTTCGCAATTTTGCCAATGATATTCGCCGTCGCTGGTGCCACAACTACAATATCTACGCGGTCAACTAAAGCTATATGGCCAATTTTATATTCCTCGGGCATTGCCCATAAATCAGTAAAAACCACTGAATTAGTGACGGCCTCGAAGCTTTTTGGGCCAACAAGCTCACAGGCAGCGGCAGTCATTGCCGTATTCACCCTGGCACCATCGGCGGTCAGCTTGCTTGCCAAATCGACCGCTTTGTACGCAGCAATTCCGCCACTGACACCCAGCAAAATATTCAGGCCTTTAAGCATTTCGTAATTAGTACTTCGTGCTTCGTAGCGTACTTCGCAGAGCAGCAACTCTGGAGAAGAGCACGAAACCTGAGTCCCGAACTATTCGTCTTCCTTGGCCCTCTGGCCGGTTTGATCGTCGATAGCAATTTTGTCCTGTAGAATCTCCTGAACAACAATTTCAAGCATTGTCTTGTCCCCGGTATCCTCAATCAGAGGGCGAGCGCCCTGAAACAATTCGGACAGCCGTTTTTGAACCAGCGCCGTTAATTTGAATCTGCCGCCAACCTTGTTGACTATTTCCTCACTCATAAGTTCATCTATCATCTTTTGTATCCCACTTCGTTAAAAATCTTATCTTTTTATTTTTTTACGCTCTGGGCTTTTGATAATCTGTACACACTCCTTTACCGCCTGCTGCAAATCATCATTTATGACCATATTATCATAATATTGCCAGGCGGCAGCAATTTCAGTGTCTGCCTCTTCGAGCCTTTCTTCTGCAGCCTTAGAGCTGTCTCTTTTTCTATGGCTTATACGCTCAGCCAGTTCTCTGTGAGTTGGTGGTAAAATAAAAATCATTACCGCATCCGGATATATCACCTTCGCCTGTTTGCCTCCCTGAACGTCGATTTCCAAAATAGCAGTTTTCCCGGCAGCCAGTACCTCCTCAACTTTGTCCATAGGTGTGCCATACAAATGGCCAAATACCTCGGCATATTCCAGTAGCAAGCCCTTGTTGATACGCTGCTTAAATTCTTCTTCTGATATAAACCAATAATCCCGGCCATCAACTTCAGCATCACCCTTCGGTCGTGTAGTAACAGAGATGTTAAGATAAGCATCTTTTAGCCGCTTAACTAACTCTTTGCAGATGGTGCTCTTTCCAACCCCGGATGGGCCGCTAACTACCACCACTTTGCCTCTTCTGTTTTCACCAAGACTCATTATTTTTAGTTTTGAATTAACCTAAAAAGCCAGAATGGTTCGACAGGGACATTCGGCCAAGCTCAGTCGAAGCCCTCACTATCTCCCGAAAGGGATGGCCAAGTCCACTGAGCAAAGTCGAAGGAGTACTTTTCACTCTACATTCTGAACCTGCTCTTTAATTCGATCAACCTGACATTTCATATCGAGCACACAGCGTACAATCTCAGCATCATAGGCCTTGCTGGCAATGGTATTGGTTTCTCTGAGCATCTCCTGGCTGATAAAATCCAACCTCCGTCCAACCTTTCCCTTCGCCCGACAAAGGTCAGCGAACTGCTGTAGATGCGAATCCAGGCGAGCAATCTCCTCAGATATATCAGACCTATCTGCAAAAACCGCCACTTCTCTTGCAAGCGTTTCTTCATCCAATTTCAATTTTGCGTCAGCGAGCAGCTCATCAACCCTTTTCCTTAACTTCCTGGCATATCCTCGCAGAACAGACGCACTTCGAGCACGTATTTGCTCAAGGTCCTTCTTTATCACCTTGCAGTACCCCTGCAAATCCGCTTCGAGAGCAGCTCCTTCGGCAGCACGCATCTGTTTTAGCTTCTCTATGGCCTGCCGACTAATTTCCAAAACCTTCTTCCTGACCCGTTCTGCCATGTCTTTGTCCGGCAATGTTGGCCGAATAATGCCGGGCAAACTTAACAAGCCACCAATATCAATCGTCCCACTCGTGCCAGCCGAAGACCCGAGCCGGTTCAATCTCTCTATAACCGCCTGCAAAGCTGCCTCATCGATATTAAAGAACGCATTAGCCGATACATCTTTGAGCCGAAGCACGTAATTGACGGTACCACGCGATAGATTCTTCCGTAGAAGCTTTTCAATATCCTCCTCAAGAAATGCTACCGGTTCCGGTAGCCTCACGATGGCCTTGAAGTAGCGGTTGTTAACCGCCTTAACTTCGACAGCATAACTTGCGCCCTTGACCTGCCCCTCAGCTCCGCCATATCCAGTCATACTGTTTATCATAGATTCCACTTTCGGTTTATATTTTATCGCATATACTACTCTGCTGCCGCACAATGCATAGCGTGTGACGTGATTAGCCACCAGGCAAATTCACATCGCCACCACTATCGACATCAGGGGCGACAGGAGGAATTTCCTCCAGTGGTTGCTCTGCCTCTGCCGATGGTTGTTGCTGAATCGGCTGTGCCTGCCGAACCGGCTGGCTTATGTCAAATTCAGTGGTAGGACCCGGCTTGTAAAACTTGGCCAGCAAAACCGCAAGAACCAAAAACATGCCCACCAGCACTATCGTCACCCAGGTCAGAAAATCTCCCGTTTTAGAACCCAAAATTCCACTTGCCATACCTCCGGAAAAGGCCGCACTCAAACCTCCGCCCCTGCCCTTCTGAAGTAAAACTATCAGTATCAACGCCACCGAGCAAACAATGAAAAGAACTGCGACAACCTTTATGATAAAACCTGCCGCCAATAAAGGAAAACCAGTCATATTCGTTCCCCAAAATAAAGCTAAAAGCCCATTCTTTTTTAAGTTCTTCGCTTACACCGCTGCCTGAATTATCGCGAGAAAATCATCTGCATTCAAACTTGCGCCCCCGACTAACAGGCCATCTATATCCTGCTGGCTCATCAAATCTGCGGCATTGCCGGGTTTCACTGAGCCGCCATAAAGGATGCGAATCTCCGCCGCTGTCTGGTCATCATACATCTCGGCAACCAGTCTTCGTATAAAATCATGCACTTGCTGGGCCTGCTGCTGCGTCGCGGTGCGGCCTGTTCCGATGGCCCAGACCGGCTCATAAGCTACGGTTACCGCCAAGACCTTTTCGGCACTTAAGCCAGCCAGACCATTTTTCATCTGCCGAGTTATCACCTTCTCTGTTTGCGAGGCCTCACGTTCGGCAAGAAGCTCACCTACACACAGTATCGGCAAAAGCCCACCAGAGACAGCAGCGACAACCTTCTTATTTATCAGCTCATCAGTTTCACCGATTACATGCCGGCGCTCCGAATGCCCACATAAAACATAAGTGCAGCCAATATCCTTCAACATTGACGCACTTATCTCGCCGGTAAAAGCCCCCTTCGACTCAAAGTACATATTCTGAGCCCCAACAGCAACGCTCGAAGCGCGAAGGGCATTAGCCACAGCCCCCAGATAAACAAAAGGCGGACAGACCGCTACAGTAACCTTTTTGCTCACTATCTCCAGAGACCCACATGCAATACGCTCAGCCAGCTCGATGCCACCGCGACTATCAGTGTTCATCTTCCAGTTACCAGCTACAAATGGCTTGCTCATAAAAATCTCCTATAAGTGGTTCGTGGTTCATAGTTCATAGTTCATGGTTCATAGTTCGTCGATGAACCGTCAACAATAAACCGCCAACTCGATTACAGCAACTCTGTTGCCCTCGGGAAGCTACCCAATATCGAAAGCTGCAAACAATGCTTATGGGCCTCCTGGAGCCCCTGCCGGACATTTTCGTCTGTCCTGTGTCCTACAAAATCCACAAAGAAGTAGTACTCCCACTGTCTTTTCTTGCTGGGCCTGGATTCTATATTCGTCAGATTGATATCGTGCCGCTTGAAAACCTCGAGCACATCAGCCAGAGCGCCCGCCTTATGAGCGGTACTAAACAATATAGCGGTCTTATCTTCGCCGGTCGGCCTTGCATCTTCCCGGCTGATTACCAAAAATCTGGTTATGTTATTCGGGATATCCTCGACATTTTCGCAAACAATTCTAAGCCCATACAACTCCGCAGCAACCGCTGAGCCAATCGCTGCGGCATTCGGCTCGCCGGAAACTATTTGCGCGGCCCTGGCAGTAGATGCAACAGGAATAGTTTGCGCCTCCTTAAAAGTGGCACTTAGCCAGTTTCGGCACTGGGCGAATACCTCGGGCTTGGAGTAAACCGTCTTAACTTCCGCCAGTGAACAGTTTGCCAAAAGACTATGATGTATCGCCATCAGAACCTCGGCGCAGACCTTCACATCCGAATCTATCAAGGCATCAAGGGTCTCTATCACACCACCACCTGCGGTGTTCTCTATCGGCACAACGCCCAAATCACAATGGCCTTTGCTGACTTCATCAAAGATACTTTTGATATCCGCCAACGGCTCATATTCGACACTCTGGCCGAATTTCAGCATCGCAGCGGTGTGGCTGAAACTGCCACGAGGACCAAGATAGCCAATTCGTAACGGCCTTTCCAGCACAAAAGAGCCACTCATCAATTCACGCCAAATGGCTATTAAACATCTGTCCGGCAGCGGGCCCTTATTGGCCTCGGCAAGCCTGGCAAAGACCTCTTTTTCCCGGTCCGGTGCATAGACAGGTTTATCGGTTTCGCTCTTGAGCTTGCCTATCTCTACGACAACCCGCGCACGCTCATTGAGCAACTGCACAAGCTGATGGTCAAGCTCATCTATTCGCTTCCTTAGCTCTTCAAGAGACATATATCAAAACCAAAAAGCAAAAAAATAAAATTGTGGACAAATCTTCGCAACTAACCGGCGTTGGCCTTTTTTCATAAAAACTAATATAGTTAACACAAATTTGCTCCCGAGTCAATGAATTCGGCTATAGAATAATACTTTGGCGCTGAATTACGGATAAAAAATGCAAAAAGTGACAAAATATACGATTTTTAAGACCAAATGGGGTTATTTCGGCCTTGCCGGCAACAAACACGGCCTGCTGCGAACCTGCCTGCCGCTCAGTAATCCGGAAAGAGTCAAATCTCAGTTGTTAATTACTCAGGAAGCTCCACGATTCGAGAAACGGCTCTTCAAAACAGTCCAGGAACAGGTAACCGCTTATTTTGCCTGTCCTGAGCGGAGCCGAAGGAAAGGTGTTTGCGTAAACTTTAGCACGGATATCCCCATTGTCTTTGACGGCCTTAGCGATTTTTGCGGCTCAGTTTTAACCATATGCAGGGATGTAAGATTCGGACAGGCAGTAACTTATTCCGCCATAGCGAAAAAATTGGGCCGACCATCTGCAAGCCGAGCCGTTGGTGGTGCACTTGCAAAAAATCCCCTGCCGTTGATTATTCCCTGCCACAGAATAATCCGCAGCGATGGTCAACCCAGCGGATTCAGCGCTGTCGGAGGAATGAATACAAAAGCAAAGCTGCTTAAACACGAACATGCCTCAATGACGGAGCCTGCTACCCCTCCGTCCTCATTGTTGCGGCAGTGAACACCCCCGTTGCAAGGCCACGGTGGGCCCGCCAAGTGTGTTCTTGTTCGCCTGATAGGTATTCTTAAATGGGCAGCCGCCCAAATGCCGAAGTATTTAGGTGGGAACGCTGCGAGCTTTTTATGATCGGCAGTGCAAAAATCCACAAAAACATCTTGACGACCGTGCGCCACATGGTACACTCCGCATAGGTTGGGCGCAGCAGGCCCGTTCAAAGGAATCTATCGTTTCGCATTTAAGTGCCAGGATGGCGTTATGAGCCCCCTAAAGGAGAAGACCAGTAAGAAACAAAAGGTGAAGGCCAAATCTGAACTTGGGCGTCCCAACCTCGTCATAGGCCTTACCGGCCCCTTCGGAAGTGGTTGTGGTGAGATAAGAAAGGTTCTAGAAGACCTTAAGTTCCACCCCTTTAAGATTTCTGATGATATTCGGAAGGAACTTAAAACTACAGGGGGACTTATTGAAAAAGGAAAGCCGAATTGGCGCAAGGTGCTTCAAGATCATGGTAACAACAAGCGTAAGAAGAGCCAAGACTACTGGGTTAAAAAAGTAGTCGAGAGAATCAATGCGGCAGACATTGGAGATGATGAGGTCGTAATTGATGGGTTCCGGAACTTCCAAGAAGTACAAGAAATTCGAAAGATTTACCCCAACTTCTTTCTTGTTGCCATCTGCGCTGAGAAAAGTCAGAGATGGCAGCGTGTAAAAAGCGATTACGAGGGTAGATACAATGAATTTGAAAGGGACGACCGACGCGATAGAAGTGAAGATTTTGATTGGGGTCAAAGCGTACAAAAATGCGTAGATGACGCCGATTACGTTTACTATAACAATGAGAGTTTCTTTGTCTACCCACAAGGAAAGGAAGAACCAAATTCGGATAAGATTAGCCGAATGTTGTGCAAACAGGCTGAAGAATTTGTATCATTGATGCAGGACATGGAAGGCTGTAGAGGCCCTAACCCCGAGGAAGTACAAATTGCAGGTGCGTATGCCCAATCCAATTCCTCAAAGTGTAGGAAACGCCATGTTGGAGCGGTGATTACAATCAAACGAAATGGTCAAGAATTTCCGATATCAATGGGATTTAATGAAAACCCACCCACTGTCCCCACATGTTATAAGTTGGAGGTATGCTGCAAAGATGAGGATATGGCGGCAAAATTAAAGGCGAGGGGAAGGAACATTTATTGCCCTTCGTGCGGAAAGCACCACGAAGACCTGAATGGGCCCTGGCTTTGTGAATGTGGGGAAAATCTCAAAGAATACTTGTACCCGAATCGAAATATGGAGTTATGTACCGCGATACATGCTGAAGAACGAGCTATCTTAAGTTTGGGCGGACGCTCAGCCACGGATGGCAGACTCTACGTTACCACTTTCCCTTGCTTTCAATGTGCGAGGTTAATAATAGATGCTGGAATTGGTGAGGTTATATATGTTGAAGCGTATCCAACGAAGGAAACTGCGGAGTTTTTGGAAAAAAACCAAGTCAAAGTCACGCCATTTAGTGGGTTTACAGCGAGGGCTTTTTTTAGGGTTTTCAAAAAAGTGAACTAATTATTCATGCAATGCAAAGAGAGCTAAATTAATTGCATAAAAAAACAATAGAGGTGGTATAAGATGGGAAAGAAAGTTGCAGTGACAAATAACAAGGGAATGGAAAAACCTAAAACCGTAACACACACCAAGAATAGACGCACAAGCATGGGGAAGAAGTGTGATTGGAGGGGTGTTTTTGAGAATGTAACTTATTCGAGCGGGCCCGGAGACAACATTTACGTATTTGGATGAATTATGTGTCTCCTGTGATTATTCCCTTCGATCCCGCGCACCAGCTCAACTGTGGGTAAAGCCGCATCTACAGATGGTTTTTTATTCTAGATGGACGACGCGATTTTGCCGGTCTGCGTCAAGGCTGGCTGTTTTGATAATGTCGTAGAGTCTACGGGGACTCCGTACCTTTTCAAAAACAAACTCCGGGTCTGTTTTGTCAGTTGTAATCAGCCCCACAGTACCAATGCCAAAAATACAGTCAAAGATACTTCTGCGCATCTTCAGGTCAATCACGCGGAACATATCCAAATTGTCAACCCTTCGGTCTAAAATGCCCCGGCTCCACTCAATCCTGTCAGGCGTAATCTCATAATAGGTCATTTTCAGCCTGACCATCCTGAGCAACAGTATAAGAGCAACAACGACAATAAGACCGATACCAGAAATAAACCTGTATTGGCCAATCATCAAAATCTGGTCTTCGGTTAGCTGAAGATTCAATGGGCCGGCTAACATAGTTTCAAGTGGAAATTTTATTACAAGAGCCGCCAAAATAATAAAAAACAGCCCTTTGACTGCCGTGCCAGCCATTCCAAACAAAGACGGCCTGCCTGCAAACATAACTGCATCGCCCATTTTTTCATCTTCGCCGGCCTGAGGGTCCGGCTCTGGGCCGGCTTCCAGAGCTTTTGCCTTTTTGCTGTTTAGAAATTCACCGCAGAACCGGCACTTAATAGCACGGGCCTGAATCGTCTCTGCACAAAATGGACACTGCTTTGTCTGAATCTCGTTTATCTCGACCACTGTCATAAGACCTATATCGGAAATATCCAGCGGATTTGAGCAGCAGTTTCCTCATCCTTGTCGATGGACAAGCTCAAGGTGATTAACCTTCCCATCCAATTAATAATCCCAGCCAAAATGACTATTTTCTCGAAATTTTTGCCAAATTTAATCTGTCCTAATTTAGCGTAACCACTTACTGCTGAAGGACTTATAAGAAAAGTTTTTCAAGACCGTCAATAATTTAAATTTTTTCGCAAAATATTGTAAAATTTACTTGACATAATGTATGGTTTGCTTTACATTATGTATAGTTTAGCTTACATAAACAAAACCAAATTGTGTTTGGAAAGGAAAAATATTATGAATAGTGCACAAAAATTCGCATGGTCCAATTTAATCATAATAGGAATAACTCTCACACTTAGCGGGACGATGACTCTTTTGTTCACTCCACAGCACGGGATTCCGCTTATAGGGTTGTTGGGGTTTATGGGCATATCGAGCGCGGTTTTTCGGAAAAGACGACGCCGAGGCGGGACAAAGTTTGATGAACGTGACCGATTGATTTACGAAAGGTCTCTTACTGCTGCACATTCGGTTTTTTGGCCTTTCTTTGTCGCCGCCTGTATGCTTCCGTGGCTTGTTTTCAGGTCGAGCGGCTCTGTCCCTGTTTATATGCTACCCATGATACTTGGTGGTGGAGGTGTAGTTGCAATTGTGGTGCAATCTCTGGCAATTCTCCTCCAGTACGGCTGGAGGGGTAAAGGAGAAAAATCATGAATAGAGCACAGAAAATCGCCTGGTCTCTCGTCATTACAATATCAACGGGTGTAATCCTTAGCGGCATAACCACCGCGATATTATATGTTAAGGTTGGCATGCCCAAAGCAAGTGCGGGACTAGCATTTTTAGGTATAGCCGGTCTTGGTGGATTTTCGCCCTTAATTTTTCGCAAAGATAAAGGCAAAGTAACTTTTGATGAACGCGACAAATCGATTAAAAGAAGGGCTGCATTATCTGGTTTCGCCGCATCATATTTGTTCGTAGGCCTGGCGTGTATGCTCCCATTTTCTGTTCTTGGGCCGATGGCCTCAATATCGGTTGGCTGGCTTCCTAATATTTTCGGAGGAGCAGCTCTTAGTTTTTTCTTTGTCTGGTCTGTAGCGATACTGGTGCAGTATGGCCGGGGAGGCAAAGATGGTAACAAATGAGTTAAAGAACCGGATTCGTCGGCTGCGCTTTGAAAACGGAGAAATGACCCAGCAGCAGTTGGCTGACAAGACAGGCGTAACCCGCCAGACAATCCTCGCCATCGAAGCCGGCAAATATGCTCCATCACTACCTTTGGCATTCAGAATAGCTCAAACCTTCGGCGTTTCAATCGAAGCCGTATTTCAATATGAAGACAAGTCTGACAAAGATTCTTAAGCCAACGGTACTAACACCACTTCGACACTTCAAATTATTCGGCAAATCTGCTACAATCGGGATTGGTAACCGGTAATCGGTGAATGATAATTGGTAATTGGTAGGTTTGATAAGAAGTTATGGCACTACCGGTAGTTGCGATAATTGGTCGGCCTAATGTGGGCAAAAGCAGTCTCTTAAACGCTTTAG